>CAIQPR010000057.1 GCA_903873775.1 uncultured Actinomycetes bacterium | reverse complement strand
GCGACTCCCCGGATCACTGACCCCCGGGGTCCCCGCGTCGCTCACGAGCCCGATCGTCTGTCCGCTCCGAATGCTCGCGACAATGTCGTCGCACAGGGACATCTCGTTGTGTTCGTGCAAGGCACGTAGGCGATGCCCCGTCGCCAGACCCTTGTTGGCGAAGATCTGGCGGGTGTGGCGCGTGTCCTCGCAGTACACAATGTCCGCGGAGGCCAGCATGTCGAGCGCCCGAGGACTGATGTCGCCGAGATTCCCAATCGGCGTGGCGATGACGACGAGTGAGCCGGTCACCGAACAACCTGCCAACGCACGTCGTTCGCGCGACGGGCAACGTCGGCCACGTCCGGCTTCAAGAGAATGTGCCGTCCGCGGACGCGAGCGTGGAGTAGCGATCTCGTCGTGACCTGCGACAACGAACCGTCCGGGGACACCTCGGCAACGCACACGCCAAAGGACACCACGGGACCATGGCAGACAACGGCACCAACCTCGCTCGCTAGCTGGGAGGACGTCACAATGGCGTGCCGCCAGCCGGTCCACGTCACCGTGGAGGCAATGACATCCCCATCTCCCAACAACCAGCCAGACTCCACGTCACTCCCCGCTTGGCGTTCAGGCCCCTCGACCCACTAACATTGTCACCTATGTCAAAGCGGACTGTGAAGCGCAAGCTGCGCGCAAAGAAGAAGGCCAACCACGGCAAGAAGCCGAACTGCGGTCGGGGCTAGTTCCCAGACCTACAGTCGGCCGTCCCACTGACATCCCCGTTCGCTCAGAAGAGCAACGAGGGGCGTTGGAACGTCGGTGATAATCCCGTCGACCTCGAGGTCGAGCAATCGCTCCATCTCGTCCGTCTCGTTAATTGTCCACACGTGGACCGCAATCCCGGCCGCGTGGGCCACTGACACAAATCGCTCATCGACGATCGTGACGTCGCCGTACGTCGCGGGTACTTGGAACGCACACACGGGTAGATCCGGCGGCGGCGTACCGTTCTGGACGGCGAAATAGAACGAGGCGGTTTCCGCGGTGGCGGCGGAGGTCAATACCTCGGGCGCGACGCGGCGAAACGCCGCGATGGCCTCGTCATTAAAGGACGCCACAATGACCGAATCCGTTCGCTCGAGGCGCCGCAATTCATTCGCCAGAAGTTCCTCGTACGGTTCGACCTCGGGTGCCGTGCGCTTGATGTCCATGTTGAGGGGCACTCCCGGGAACGCCGTCGCGACCTCTTCCAACGTCGCAATGCCGAAGCGGCGATCCTCTGGTGCGCGACCTCGAAACGGGTAATCACCCTCGGGCCGTCCGGGCGTGACGGCGTCACCGGGAATGAACCAGTAGGCGTTGTCCATGCCCCGGAGTTCGGCGAGCGTGAAGTTCGCGATCTCACCGACGGAATTGGTGGTCCGGTCGACCGTGGCGTCATGACACACCACGATGTGGCGATCCTTCGTCGCGTGCACGTCTAATTCGATGGCGGTCGCTCCGTGAGAAATGGCCTGACCGATCGCAAACAGCGTGGAGGACGGGCCTTCGTGTGAGCCACCCTGGTGGGCGAAGGCCACCACGCGGCGTTGTAGCCACGGATTGTTGTTCACGAGCGTTCCTTTGCGAATCCGAGTTTCAGGGCCAGGCGATGTTCCATGTAAAACGCGAGTCCGGGGACGAAGCCGGCGAGCAGCATTAGTAGCAGAAGCCCCACGTTGAGCCGCGCGCGGAGCGCGAGGGCGAAGCACATGATCATGTAGATCGGGTAAAGAACGACGCCGTGGCCAATGCCGACAATGGCCACGAAGATGTGCATCTTCTTCCAGAGTTGGTAGTCCACCTTGTTCAGGATCAACGTGAAGGTCAGAATCAGCAGTGTCGTTCCGGTGATGAACGACATGAGGCGATACCGAGCGAACGCCTTTTCCATCAGTGTCCCCACAATTTCTTCTTCGGCTTCGTACTGAGTGCGTTGAGGTGATCGTTGTACGCGGCGAGCGTCGGGTCATCCTCGCCGTCAATCTGACGCGCTGTTTGGGCTTCTCGACGCATTTTCTCTTCGTATTCCTGACGGGCCTTCATTTGGTGTTCCGTGACTTGCTCCATGTGGAGCAGGGCCCACCACCCGAGGACGCCCAGAACGGCAAAAACGGGCCATTCCACGGCGTAGAGGAAGCTGAGCGCATTCCCTTGCGTGGCGCGTCCCACCTGCCAGTACGCAGCGGCGGCACAGCCCGACACCCACACGACCATGGTCACGTGCAACAGCAGCGCGCGCGGAGAGAACCAACGTTCTCGGGTGGACTTCACGTGCCCGAGCCTACCCACGAACACCCGTACTACTACTTGTCGTAGTCAGGTACTCTGAAGACGTGATGAGTGGGCCGTCGTTGCCGTTTTCGTGGCAGCATCTCAATTATTGGCACGTCGGCCTGTTCCCGCTCCTTTTGATGGCGGGCGCGTGCCTGCTGTACGCCGAGGGCATGCGCCGCACACCGACGTGGAGCACCTCACGCGCGATCTATTTCGCAGCCGGCATCGTCGTGACGTTTTTCGCCACGGAATCATTCATCGGCGCCTACGACATGGAGCTCTTCAGCGACCACATGGTCGAGCACCTTTTGCTCATCATGGTGGCGGCCCCGTTGTTCTGCCTGTCCGCACCCATCGACCTCGCCCGGGCTGCGGGTGGTCCGCGCGTCGGGGCATTCTTTGACTCCGGCGTGATGTCGGTGATCCTGCACCCGCTCTTCGGCTTCGGTTTCTACGCCGTCATCATCCCGTTGACGCACCTGACGGGATTTTTCAATCTCATGCTGGAGCACGAGTGGATCCACCACAGCGAACAAATTCTGTTCCTGGTGACCGGCTACTTGTTTTTCCGTCCCGCCTTCGGCGTCGAGTACTCCACCGTCGTGCTGCACCCCGGTTTGCGCATGGTGTACATCATGGCGGCCGTGCCGGTCGACACCATTACCGGACTGGTTCTCAGCCTGCAGAATCACAATCCCTTCCCCGCCTACAGCATGATGGACGTCGGTTCGAGTGAGTCACTGCTGCAGTCGCTGCATCTGGGTGGTGGGATCATGTGGATCGGCGGAGACGCCCTGATGTTGCTCTGGTGTATTCCCGTGGTGGTCTCGTGGGTTCGTTACGAAACCGCACGCACCAAGGTGCTCGACGCCGAACTCGACGCGGCGGGGCTGTAGCTACAGCAACCCGGCGTTGACGGCCAACTCTTCGAGATCCGCTTCGGGTCGCGCGCCCAGATGCGTAATCACTTCGCCGGCGCACAGGGAACCCAATTGCGCTGCTTCGACCGGGTCCGCGCCGATGGCGAGACCGTAGAGAAATCCCGACGCAAAAAGGTCGCCAGCGCCGTTTTGGTCCACCACGTGGTCCACTTCGGCGGCGGGCACGTGGACCACACCCTGCATGGTGGACACTTCGGCTCCGCGTGGTCCGGTGGTGACCACACCCAAGATGCCGAGGTCGTCAATGGCGGCAAAAGCGCCGCCGAGATCCGGCGTGCGGAAGAGAGCGAGGGCCTCGCCCTCATTGGCGAGCAGGACGTCCACGTCATTGGTGACGAGATCTAAGAAATCGTCGTAGTGGCGCTCCACGCAAAACGTGTCCGACAGGGAGAGCGCGACCAGGGTCTCGTGTTCGTGCGCCTTCGCCACCAGGCGTCGAATGGCTTCTTTGGAAGGCGGCAGGTCAAAGAGGTAGCCCTCGATGTACAAGATTTCCGAACGCGCCACGAGGTCCTCGCGCACGTCGTCACCTTCGAGCTGGTTCGACGCACCGAGATAGGTCGCCATGGTGCGCTGCGCGTCATTGGAGACAAATACGTGGCATCGACCGGTCGCAATCACCTGCGACGGCGCAATCGCCAAATCCAACTCCACGCCGAGCGAACGCATGTCGTGGGCGAACACGTCACCGAATTCATCGTCGGACACCTTGCCGATGAACCCCGCAGTTCCGCCGAGTGCGGCCACGCCCGCGATCGAATTCGCCACGGAACCACCGGACATCTGAATGGTGGGACCCATCGCGGCGTAGATCGAGGCCGCCCGTTCGAGGTCCACGAGCGTCATGATGCCCTTGGTGAGGTCCAGACGTTGGTGTAGGTCGTCGTGATCACGGATGATGACGTCGAGGAGCGCATTACCGATGCCTGTCACTGCGAGGCGTCCGGGGGCGGGCTTGGCACGAAGTGAAACTGGCGTCGGGGTCGAAGTCACCGGACAAGGGTAGATGGTTTCGTCGTATTGTGGCGAACTATGACCGACAACCCATATCGCCTTCCGTCCACCGTCGTCCCCAGCTCGTACCGCATATTCCTCACGCCCGACCTCGAAGCATTCACCTTCACCGGTCGCGTGGAGATTGACGTCACGATCAACGAGAGCGTGGATCACTTCGCGTTGAACGCCATCGAACTCGAGTTGGGCGACGCCTCCGTCACCATCGCGGGCACTGCGCACCACTCCACGTCCACGGCGTTGAACGAGGAGTACCAAACGGCCACCTTCACCTTCGACGCCCCGCTCCCGGTCGGCGACGCCACCATCGAGATTGCCTTTAAGGGCATCTTGAACGACCAGTTGCACGGTTTCTACCGTTCGACCTACACCGACGACGCCGGCACGTCGCACGTCATCGCGACCACGCAGTTCGAATCAACCGACGCCCGCCGGGCCTTCCCGTGCTGGGACGAACCCTCGTTTAAGGCCACCTACCAGGTCAACCTCACGGTCCCGAGCCACCTGTCGGCCTATTCGAACTCCGCCGTTGTGTCCGACACCGACCTCGGCAACGGCCAGCGCGCGGTGGTGTTTGCCCCCACGATGAAGATGTCGACCTACCTCGTCGCCTTCGTCGTCGGGCCCTTCGAAGCCACGGAGCCCGTCGACGTGCGGGGCACGCCCATGCGGGTGATCTTCCCCATCGGCAAGGGTCACCTCGCGACCTACGCCCTCGAAGTTGCCGAACACGCGCTCACCTTCTTCTCCGACTACTTCGACATTCCGTACCCGGGCGACAAGTTCGACCTGATCGCCATTCCGGACTTTGCCGCCGGGGCCATGGAGAACTTGGGACTCGTCACGTTCCGCGAGACGGACCTGCTCATCGACCCGGAGCGGGCGAGCTTCGCGCAGATCGAACGCGTCGCCCTCGTGATCAACCACGAAACGGCGCACATGTGGTTCGGCGACCTCGTCACGATGGACTGGTGGGAAGGCATTTGGCTGAACGAGGCGTTCGCCACGTTCATGGAGTCGATCTGCACCGACCACTTCCGTCCCCAGTGGAAGAAGTGGGTCGGCTTCAACGCGATGCGCGACATGGCGATGGCCGTGGACTCGCTGCACTCGACGCGACCCATCGAGTACGAAGTCATCTCCCCTGACGATTGCCGGGGGATGTTTGACGTCCTCACCTACATGAAGGGATGCGCCGTCCTGCGCATGCTGGAGCAGTACTTGGGCGAAGAGACGTTCCGCGACGGCATCCGCACCTACCTCCGCACACACAGTTACGCCAACACCGTGACCCAGGACCTCTGGGACGCGTTGGAAGCCGCGTCCGGACAGCCCGTGGGCGAGATCATGAACACGTGGATCCTGCAGGGTGGCTTCCCGTTGATTTCGGTGAGCGACGGCGAGATTCGCCAAGAGCCGTTCCACTTCACCGAGGCCGACGGTACCTCCAACATCGGTGACACGTGGCGCGTGCCCGTACTGTCCCGCCCGCTCGGTGGCGACACGGTCTCCAAGCAGTTGCTGACGACGACCAACGCGCCGCTCGCGACCACCGGCGCCGCGATTGTCAACGCGGGGGGCTCGGGATTCTTCCGAGTGGCCTACGGCTCGACGGAGTTGGCGGACATTTCCACTCGTCTGAGCGACCTCAGCGAAATCGAGCGCGTGCAGCTGTTCTCCGACACCAACAACGCCATGCTCATGGGCCACACCACGATCGCCGATCTCCTGCGCCTCGCGTCGGGTCTCGGCGACGTCGACGAGCCCTCGGCGTGGAGCGTGATTGACACGGCGGTCTTCATGGTTCGCAGACTCGTGGACGACGAAGGCGCCGAACTCTTGGCGCGCGTGGTTCGCAACGTGATCCGCCCGCAATTCGACCGTCTCGGCTGGAACCCCGCCGACGGTGAGAGCGAGCAGGCGGGTGAACTTCGCGGTCTGGTGATTCGACTGCTCGGTCTCATTGGTCGGGACCGGGAGATCATCGACGAAGCCCTGCGACGTTTTGACGCCAATGAGGTGAGTGGCGATCTGGCTCAAGCCATCGTGAGCATTGCGGTGAGCGAGAACCGCCCCGGTGTGCTCGAGGTACTCGAGGACCGTCGCAAGAACGCCCCGACACCCCAGGACGAACAGCTGTACCTCTTCGCGCCGGCCATGACGCCCGACGCGGCAGCGGCCACGGCGTTGTTCGAGCGGTGCTTCACGGACATTCGCAACCAGGACGCGCCGTTCCTCATTGGCCAAATCATTCGCGGTCGCGTGAATGGCGCCATGATCTGGCGCAAGTTCCGTGATCGTTTCGACGAGGCCGTCTCGCTGTTCCCCATGGGAATGCCGGCGGCAAGCGTGTCCGGCGTCGCGTCGTTGATCGCCGACCCTGAACTGGCCAAGGAAATCCGCGCGTTCCACACCGAGCACCCCCTACCCGTCGCGCAGCGACAGGTTGAGCAGGTGCTCGAGCGCATGGACATGGGCGTCGCTTTCGGCGTCAAGGTTCGCGCGCACCTCAACGAGCAGTTGAGCAGTTTGCTCTAGTTCGACCTCAGACATGGTGCCGAGGGGTAGCCTCGGCACCATGTCTGAGACCAACGCAAACCCCTACCGCCTCCCCACCGACGTCGTTCCGACGAACTACCAGATCCACCTGACGCCGGATATCGACGCCGCGACGTTCGACGGGGACGTGGTGATCTCGCTCGACATTCACTCTGCGGCCACCAGCCTTCGGTTCCACGCCGTCGACCTGACCTTCTCGTCGATCGTTCTGACGGATGCCACCGGCGCTCGCCTCGACGGCACCGCGGAACTCGACGCGACCTACGAATGGGCGACGGTGACGTTTCCCTCCGCCTTCGCCGCGGGCCCCGCGACGTTGGCGATCGCATTCGCCGGCGAACTGAACGACAAGTTGGTGGGCTTCTACAAGTCCACCTACACCGACGCCGCCGGCGAAACCCAGTCGATCGCCACGACTCAGTTCGAAGCAACCGACGCACGCCGGGCGTTCCCGTGCTGGGACGAACCCACCTTTAAGGCCACCTACGAAATCACCCTGACGGTGCCGAGTCACCTCGCGGCCTACTCGAACTCCCCCGTCACCGCCGACGTCGACCTCGGCGACGGGCGCCGCCGCGTGAGCTTCGGGCGCACGATGAAGATGTCGACCTACCTCGTCGCCTTCGTGGTCGGACCCTTCGAGGAAACGCCCGTGGTCAACGTGGGCGGCACGCCTCTGCGCGTGGTCTACCCCGTCGGCAAGGGCCACCTCGCGACCTTCGCCCTCGAGATCGGCGAGTTCGCGCTCACGTTCTTCTCCGACTACTTCGCGATTCCCTACCCCGGCGAGAAGTTGGACCTCATTGCGATTCCGGACTTCGCCTTCGGTGCCATGGAGAATCTCGGCTGCGTGACCTTCCGCGAGACCGCCCTGTTGGTGGACCCCGCGACCGCATCCCTGGCGGAGATTGAGCGAATCGCCGATGTCGTGGCGCACGAAATTGCGCACATGTGGTTCGGCGACCTCGTCACCATGCAGTGGTGGGAAGGCATCTGGCTGAACGAGGCCTTCGCCACCTTCATGGAGACCTTGTGCGTTCACCACTTCCGTCCCCAGTGGAAGAAGTGGTTGTCCTTTGGCACGTCCAAGGACATGGCGCTGCAGATCGACGGACTTCACTCCACGCGCCCCATCGAATACGAAGTGGTGGCTCCTGCGGACATGCGCGGCATGTTCGACCTGCTCACCTACGAAAAGGGTGGCTCGGTGCTCCGCATGCTCGAGCAGTACCTCGGAGAAGAGACCTTCCGCGACGGCATTCGGCTCTATCTCACCCGACACGCCTACTCCAACACGGTCACCACGGACCTGTGGGACGCGCTCGAAGAGTCGTCGGGCCAGCCGGTGCGCGACATGATGAACACCTGGATTCTGCAGGGCGGCCACCCCCTCGTCACGTACGCCGACGGCACGTTGAGCCAGCAGCCCTTCTCCTACGGGCTCGCCCGCGGCGCCAGCGCGATCGGATCACAGTGGTTGACGCCCGTTCTCACGAGGACCTTGGGTTCCGCCGTCACCACCAAGCACCTTTTGTCGAGTGAGCCGCTGCACCTCGAGAGCGACGGACCTCTCGTCGTGAACGCCGGTGGTTCGGGTGTGTACCGCACGCGCTACGGATCCGCTGAACTGGCGAGCATTGCGGCTCATCTCGGGGAACTCGACGAACTCGAGCGCACCGTCCTCGTCGCGGACGCCTGGGCGGCGCTTTTCGCCTCCCAGATCGCGTGGGCGGACTTCCTCGCCCTGGCGCGTGGTCTCGGTGATCAGGACGAGCCGGCGACCTGGACCACGGTGGCGCAGGCTTTTGACTTCGCCTACCGCGTGGCCACCCCCGCCCAAGAGGCCACCTTGCAAGCCCAGGTGCGCGAGGTCTTCGGCCCCCAGTTCGATCGACTCGGGTGGGAGGCCACCGAGGGCGAGAGCGATCTCGCACCGCAGGTGCGAGCGATTGCTCTGGGCGCCCTCGGCACGTGGGGTCGTCGTGAGGACATTTTCGCCGAAGCCCGTCGTCGCTTTGAGTCGAATGCATTGGACGGCGATCTCGCCCGCGTGATCTTGCGCATCGTGGCGAACGAGAGCCGTCGGGAGGACTTCGACGTGTTTCTCCAGCGCTACCGCGACGCTGCTAGTCCCCAGGACCAGCAGCGCTACCAGTGGGGTCTGGCGGACTTCAACGACGAAGCGTTGGCGCTCGAGGCCGCGGAGAAGTGCTTCAGTGAGTTCCGCGGTCAGGACGCCCCCATCGTTCTCGGCATTCTCTCGCGCAATCGCGTCACCGGACCCAGCGTCTGGCGCTACGTGACGAGTCGTTGGGACGAAGCGTTCGCGACGTTCCCGCCGAACGTCCAGGCGCGGATGTGCATGGGCATTGGCACCTTCATTGCCGACCGGGCCTTCGCGCGCGAGGTCGAAGAATTCCACCTGGCGCACCCCATTGAGGGCGAGCAGCGCACCATTGACCAATTGCTCGAACGCATGAGTATCGGCCTCGACTTCGGTGATGCTCTGCGATCTCAGCTGGGCTAAATGAACCTCGCTTCCTTCGCGGGCATCTTTGCTCTGATCTTCGTTCTGGAGCTTCCGGATAAGACGATGATCGCGACCGTGGTCATGAGTGCCCGGGCGCGACCGGTGTCGGTCTTTCTCGGCGCGTCGGTGGCCTTCGTGGCGCAGATGGCGATTGCTGCGTTGATCGGTGGTGCCCTCGATCTCCTTCCCCACGCCCTGCGTGAGGGGATCGTGGCCGCCCTCTTCCTCGGGGGCGCGGCGTATCTCCTGTTCGTGCCGGAGAAGCACGAGGAGTCCGAAGGAACCGTGGAGGGGGACGCCGAAGTGGCGGCGCGACCCTGGCGGGAGGCTCTCACGGCATTCACGGTGATCTTCATCGCCGAGTTCGGCGACTTGACCCAAATTCAAGCCGCGAACCTCGTCGCGAAGACGCACCAACCATGGTTCGTGTTCGCGGCCTCCAGTTCCGCCCTCGTCTGTATCGCGGCCCTCGGGTCCTTCGCGGGCCAAATGCTGGTGCGACGCATACCCCTCGCGCGCATTCGTCTCTTGGGTGGACTCATCTTCCTCGGGCTCGGTATCTACACCGTGGTTAGCCTGTTGGTCTCATGACCCGCCGCACGCAACTCCTCGACTTCGCCCGTTCGGTCAAAGGATTCATGCCCCTCGACGAAGGCGAGGCGCTCCACGAGGCCGCTCGCGCAGCCGGCCAGCACACCCCGTCCGGCACGTGGTTGGAAGTGGGTGCGTGGTGCGGAAAGTCCGCGGTGTATTTGGGGGCCGCGGCGGAGGAATCGGCGTCGGTTCTCTACTCGCTCGACCATCACCACGGGAGCGAAGAAAACCAGGCCGGTTGGGAGCACTTCGATCCCACCTTGGTGGATCCCGTCGATGGCCGCCTGAACACGCTGCCCACCTGGCAGCGCACGATCGCCGACGCGCATCTCGAAGCCACCGTCATTGGACTCGTAGGTCCGTCCACGACCGTCGCCGCGCACTTTTCTCAGCCCCTCGACCTGCTCTTCATTGACGGCGGACACGGACACGACGTGGCGTGGGCCGATTATCACGCGTGGACGACGAAGGTCGTGTCCGGCGGCACCCTGCTGATTCACGACGTCTTCGAACGTGAAGAGGACGGGGGTCGACCCCCGTACGAGATCTACTGTGCGGCGAAAGAGAGCGGCGCCTTCGTTGACGTGGCCGCCGTGGGATCGCTGCGCGTGTTGCGCGCGCTCTAGCGCTCTTCGCACTCCGCGTTCAGTCCGAGAGGACAATCGGGTTCGGCGAGATCGACGACGGCCGGCAGATTCTCGTGACGGAACAGCCCCGCCGCCGGTGAATGTGACGCCAGCGCGTCCGCGGCGAGGATGACCGCGCCGGCGGTGTAGCACGAGGTCTCTAAGTGCGGGAAGGTGACGTTCTCCGGATAGGCAATACCCGTCCAGTACGAACCGTCATCACGTCGGTGGCGTTGCGCGAGACGTAAGAGCTCGAGAGCTTCCTCGCGCCACCCGACGGCGTCCAGGGCCATTACGCATTCGGCCGTCTCCGCGGCAGTCACCCAGTCGTTGGTCGACACGCAGCGCACGCCGTGCCCGTCCATGACGTGACGCTCCCATCCATCTCGCAGACGACGCTGCGACGCGTTGAGCGACAGGGCGCCCGACAGGATCGGGTAATACCAGTCCATCGCGAACTCGTTCTTCGGCGCGAAGGCTCCCTTGTGGTGAGCAATGGCGTGACCCAAGCGCCCCGCCGCCAGTTCCCACGCGGGCTTGATCTGATCGAGACGCTCGGCGAGTGCGATCCCGCACCGCAACGAATGGAAGATCGACGACGACCCGGTGAGAAGGGCGTAGCCCTCGGGACGCCCCGTGGCGTCGAGCGACCAGCGAATGGTGCCGTCGTCGAGCTGCCAGCGAAGCACAAACTCCACGGCGGCTTCGACGACCGGCCACATCTCGGTGACGAAATCGCTGTCCCCCGTCACGAGTAGATAGTGGTAGAGGCCGGCGGCAACGTAGGCGCACACGTTGGTGTCAAGACGCGTGTCCTTGGGCGTTCCACCGACGTAGTAGTTGAACCAGGATCCATCACCCAACTGCGTCGCCCGCAGCCACCGGAACGCCGCGCGGGCTTCCTCGATGTGTCCGGTCACCGTAAGCGCCATGGCAGCCTCCACGTGGTTCCAGGCGTCGGCGTGTCCGCCCTCAAACCACGGGATCTGTCCGTCGGGTCGCTGCAGTCGCACCAGCGTTGACGCCGTGAGCGAGATGTCCTCAGCCGTCAAGATGCCCGGCACTTCGGGCACGGTGCCGACGCGGAAACTCACGCCGGTCGACCCGGCTTGGTGAGATAGACGATGAGCGACTTTCCAATGAGCGGGGCCAGAACCTTCTCGGCGTACCGGGTGGTCTTCGGCGCCTTCACGATGTCCCACACGAGCAGCCTGTGGTACGCCTGCACGAACTTGTTGTCCTCGTTGGTGGTCCCGACGAGGCACTTGAGCCACCAGTACGGCGAGTGCAGTCCGTGCGCGTACGCGTGACCGGTGACATTCATGCCGGTCGAGGTCAAACGCTCTTCGACGACGGATCGTCGGTAGATGCGCACGTGGCCACCCGGCACCATGTGGTACTCATCCGACAGAGCCCAATTGATGAGTTCGGGGCCGAAGCGGGGAATAGTGATGGCCATCGTCCCGCCGGGTCGCAGCACGCGCGCCAGCTCCGTCATCGCGCCGACGTCATTGGGGATGTGCTCCATGACCTCGGAACAAATCACGCGATCGAAAGTGCCGTCGGGAAAGGGCAGATGCAGCGCGTCACCCTGCACCACGCCCACGTGAATCTTGTTCGCGTCGATCTCGCCGGCCTCGGCCATCGCGGCAAACGTGCCGAGGACGCCTTCGACTTCCTCACGTCCCGCGTCAAGAGCGAACACGTGGGCGCCGCGACGGGCCGCCTCGTAGGCGTGTCGGCCGAAGCCGCAGCCCAGGTCCAGAATCTTGTCTCCGGGCTTGAGCCCCAAGCGGTCGTAATCAGCAGTGAGCATGTCAGTCGAATTTCATGGACTCGGGCAGGGCGTCGCCCCGCAGGATGGCGTCGTAACAGGCGGCGGTTCCGCGGGCGGTCACTTCCCAGGTGAAGCGCTCCATAACCCGCTCACGACCCGCCGCGCCCAACCGCTCGCGCAGCGCGGCGTCATCGAGCAATTGGCGGATCGCTCCCACGAGCGCGTCGGGATTGTTCGGCTCGACCAGGAGACCGGTTTCACCGGAGACGCCCACGACTTCGGGCAGTGCTCCGCCGGTGGTCGCAACCACGGGCACCCCGCAACTCATCGCCTCAATCGCCGGCAGAGAGAACCCCTCGTACAGACTCGGCACGATGGCCACCTCGGCCTCGCCGTAGAGACGAGCCAGTTCCTCGTCGGACACACCCGAGATGGTGCTGACGATGTCGTTGAGACCCAAGCGCTCCATGGCGTTCGCCACGCGGCCCTTCGGACGAGGGTTACCAATCACGACGAGGTCGATGTCGCGCTCGACGCGCAATTTGGCGATGGCCTCGAGCAACGGGACGAGACCCTTCATCGGCACGTCGGAGGACGAGGTCACCATGAGGCGGCCCTTTTTCTTCACCACGTCGTCGTAGGGCTTGAACACTTCGTGGTCCACCCCCACGGGCACCACGGTGAGTCGCTCCAACGGCACCTTCATCTGGGCGTTGATGTCGACCTTGGAATTCTGGGACACCGTGAGCACGGCGGGCATCTGCTTGGCGACGCGCACCTGCATGCGGAGGAAACCAAACCACCGACGCGTCGTGAACCGCTTCCACGCGGTCTCCGCGTGATCGAGGGCGATCGAGCGGTCCACCGTGATCGGGTGGTGCAGCGTCTCGAGCATCGGCCAGCCCTGCTTCGATAGCTCGAGGATCCCAGTGCCGAGACACTGGTTGTCGTGAATGATGTCGAAGTCCGCGCGACGGTTCTTCAGGACCTTCGCGATGCGCTTCGAATACGCGAGCGGCTCGCCGAATCCGGCGGTCATCATGACGCCGAACTCCAACAGATCGGGAATCGACGTGAATTCCGACGGCGCTGGTACGCGGAAGGGGTCGGGGTCACGGTAGAGATCCATTCCCCGAATGGGCACGAAACCGACACCTTCGTCAAGTTCCGGCCACGGAGGTCCGGCGAAGACCGTGACGCTGTGGCCGAGGTTGACGAGCTCGCGGGTCAGGTGACGGGTGTAGACGCCCTGACCGCCGCAGCGCGGGTTTCCCCGGTAGATAAGGAACGCCACGCGGTACTTTCCGGGCGCGGCCGGCTTCGCGGGTCGAGATCCCGGGAACTGGATGGCCTTCGACCTCGCCCAAGATTCCTTGGTGTCGGAAATTGTTTTCGTGAGCGAACGGGGCACGCAGCGTCTTCTTCGTTATAGGGGTTAGACATTCTCTCGCAATACCGATCGGGGGCACAAATGCCCCGAAATGTCTCATTTGGTGAGATTGGGGCGGGAATGACTACGCTGCGAGCCATGGATCTGAACTACCCCGCCTCAGCAGAAGAATTCCGTACCGTTATTCGCGGTTGGCTCGAAGAAAATCTTCCCCAGGGCTGGTTTGAGCCCGGGTTTTCGATGTCCGAGGCCGAGCGCAAGGAGTTCAATGACTCCTGGACCGGCAAGCTCTTCGAAGGTGGCTGGATTTGCGCCGGATGGCCCAAGGAATACGGCGGCAAGGGCCTCGGCCTCTTGGAGCAGGTCGTCCTGAACGAGGAGTTCGCCCGCGCCAACGCACCGCTGCGCGCTGACTTCTTCGGCGACACCCTCGTGGGTCCGACGATTCTGCAGTGGGGTACCGAAGAGCAGAAGCAGCAGTTCATCCCGGGCATCCTCCAGGGCAAGATCGCGTGGTGCCAGGGTTTCTCCGAGCCCAACTCTGGCTCGGACCTCGCGAGTTTGAAGACCACGGCCGTGCTCGACGGTGACGAGTGGGTCATCAACGGCCAAAAGGTGTGGACGACGCAGGCGCAGTACGCCGACTACGTCTTCTTGATGGTGCGCACGGATCCCGACGCGCCGCAGCACGCCGGCATTAGCTACCTCCTCGTGCCCATGCACCAAGAGGGTGTCGAAGTGCGACCGATCATTCAGGTCGACGGCTCCGCAGAATTCAACGAGGTCTTCTTCACCAACGCGCGCTGCCCGAAAGACAACGTCGTCGGTGGTCTCAACAACGGTTGGAAGGTCGCCATGACCACACTCGGCTTCGAGCGTGGGTCGTCCTCTACGACTGGCTACCGCCGCTTCTTGAAGGAGTGGGAGCAGATCGTCAGCGAGGCCAAGCGTAAGGGCCGCAACACCGACAAGATCACTCGCGACGATCTCGTGCGCGCGTGGCAGAAGGTCAAGATCATGCAGATCAACGGCTACCGGTCACTCACTGACGCCCTCAACGGCACGCACAACGCGGCGCTGCTCGGAGCGTGCAACAAGATGTTCTGGTCGGAGACGCACCGCGCCACGATGGAGCTCGCGCTCGACATCCTGGGACTGGAAGGACAGATTCTGACCGGCAAGGGAGAGGCCGAGGGCACGTTGCCCGGCAACCGCCGCGGCCGCGCCGACTACCCGGTGTCCGACCTTCAGGCGTTGTTCTTCTTCTCGCGCTCCGAGACCATTTGGGGTGGCACCGCGGAAATTCAGCGGAACATCATTGGTGAGCGCGCGCTGGGTCTGCCGAAGGAGCCGAAGGCCGTTAACGCCTAGGGCGACTTACGTCGCGGGCGCCCCGACCGGGATGCGTCGGCGAAAGGTTGACCAGAGCCACACGCACGTGGCGATCGTGAGCAGAGAGCCGAGGGATATCCCGACGCGCGGATTCGTCACGGCCACGATCGCTCCCACGAGCGGGGCGCCGATCGGGGTGGTGCCGAGGAAACCAATCGCGTAGAGACTCATCACGCGACCACGCATGGACTCTTCAGAATTCATCTGCAACGTGGCGTTCGCGGTCGCAATAAACATGATGGAGCACGCGCCCATCGGAATCGCTGCCAACCACGCGACATAGAGCGTGGGCGCGAACGCGACGAGAGTGCCGAAGATTCCAAAGGCGGTCCCGATCTTGGCGAGAAAGTGGACACTGGGGCGCGATCGCCACGCGACATACAGGCCGCCCACAACGGCCCCCAGGCCCATGCAGGCCACCAAGATGCTGTAGGGCGCGGCGCTGGACTGGTGGAAGGTCCGTCGCGTGAGTTCGGGGAATGTCACGGTGAAGTTGTACGCGAAGGTGCCGACAATGGCGACCACGATCAGCACGTCACGGATGACCGGCGTGTCGACGGCGTAACGAAAACCGAGTCGCAGTTGGCCGCTGCCGCGCCGCACAGTGCGAATCGGCTGCAGGTCGGCACTGCGCATCATGACGAGCGCGACCAGCACCGCGAGATACGACCCGGCATTGACGTAGAAGCACGTCGCAATGCCGACTCCCGCAATCAGTCCTGCGGCGAGAGCCGGTCCGAAGAGTCGCCCGCCATTCATAAGGACGCTATTGAGCGACACGGCGTTCGCAATGAGGTCCTTGCCGACCATCTCCTGAACGAACGACTGTCGCGCGGGATTGTCAAAGAGGTTCACGACCCCGAGCAGCAGCGCCAAGATGAAGAGGCCCAAGATCGTCACGTGATGCGTCGACACGAGCAGGCCGAGTGCGAACGCCAGGACGCCGGCGGCGGCTTGTGTGTAGTACAGAATTCGTCGCTTCTCGTGGCGGTCCGCGTACAACCCTCCGTAGGACCCGAGGAGCAGCATCGGCAGAAACTGCAACGCGACGACGATCCCTAAGTCCACCGAAGAACCCGTCAGTTGCAACACGAGCCAGCCCTGGGCCACCGACTGCATCCACGTACCGGACTGGGAGATCAATTGGCCAATGAAGTACAGACGGAAGTTCCGCTCCGAAAGTGCCGCAAACGTCCGGCTCGTGGTGATTCTGTCGCTCACGCGTCGCCCAGCAGGTGTTCGAGCAGCTCCACCAAGGGCCGAACATTGGTCCTGTCGTCTGGTGAGAGCTGCGCAATGCGCTCCACGAGAAACTCGTTTTTCCGTTGACGGATCTCGGCCACTTCACGTCGGCCCGCCGCCGTGAGCGCGACCCGCGTGCAGCGGCGGTCAACCTCGTCGTCCGTGGTTGTCACCCAACCGGCGTCGACCAAGGTGCGCACCATTCTCGTCACCGACGGCGGCTGAATTTGTTCCGCGGTGGCGAGGTCACCGAGTGACGGGGACCCGAGAGCATTAATGACCGCCAGCATCGACGCCTGAGCGGGCGAGACGCCGCCGAGAGCGCTCTGCCGAAGACGCCGATTCATGCGCGTGACCGACCGACGGAGTCGGGCGACAAGTTCGGGGTCAGTAAGGGGTGCCGAATTATCCATTAGTTCGCCTAACTAAATAATAATGCCCACGCTTGCGATCCTGACGAAAGAACTTCAGCAGGAGTTTCTACAGCTCGCGGTAACGGGGCACGTAGCCCCCCGTCCCGAGTGCCACGGACGACTCGACGTCGATGGAGTCATCCACCCCACCGATCACTTCCGTGACCCAGGACAAGCGATCCTTCAAAATGCGCTCGACGCCGCCCTGCAATGTCGTCGACGAAATCGCGCAACTCGAGCACGCTCCCTGTAACTGCACTTCGACGACGCCCGCGTCGACATCGGCGCGCACGAGGACCAGGTCTCCCCCGTCGGCTTGGACGGCAGGGCGCATCAGATTGATCAACGAATTCAGCGCGCTGAGTCGCGTCGACCGCTCGGTTTCAGTAACGAGGTCACTCACTGCTCCAGTTTGCCGTGCCGACGGCGAATCGTGACCGCACCCGCGCGAAGTAAGTACGATGCGGTCTCATGGAACCCACCACCCCCCTGCCGCTCGACGCGATTGACCTGTCGTCCCTGGAATTCTGGGAACTCCCCCTGGCGCAGCGCGACGCGGCATTCGCCACTCTCCGTCGCGAACAGCCCATCGCCTTCTACGAGGAACTGGCGATCGAAAACACGATCATCGACATGCCCGCCGGACCGGGCTACTACGCCCTGACCAAGCACCGGGACGTCGCCACCGCGAGCCGACACCCGGAGGTTTTCCTGTCCGGCCCCGGCGCTGTCTCCCTGATGGATCTGCCACCCGAGATGGTCGAGTACTTCTCCGGCATGATCTCGACCGACAATCCCAAACACGCGCGTTTGCGTCGCATCGTGTCCAACGCCTTCAATCCCCGCAACGTCCGCGCGGTGGAGGACTCCATCGAGCGCGTTGCCCGAGAGACCATGGACCGCGCCGCGAGCGAGGGCACCGGCGATTTCATCGCCGACATCGCGGCGCCCTTCCCGCTGCAAATTATTTGCGACATGATGGGCGTGCCGCCGAGTGAATACGCCACCGCGCTGCGCTGCAGCAACGTGATTCTGTCCATGGGTGACCCGGACATCATTCCCGAAGGGACCGACCCCGTGATCGCGACCCTCGAAGCGGGGGCCACGTTGACCGCCATCATGGAGGACCTCGGCCGCTACCGAGTCGAGAATCCCATCGACGACATCACCAGCGCCCTCGTCAACGCGGAGATCGAGGACGAAAAGCTCACCCAGCAGGAATTGGCGTCCTTCTTCGTTCTTCTCGTGACCGCCGGCAACGAGACAACGCGCACGGCGATCGGACACGGACTCAACGCGTTGACGAAGCACCCGGACCAGCGCGACATTCTGCTCGCCGACTACGACGCCCACGCGAAGACCGCGGTGGACGAAATCGTGCGGTGGGCGTCGCCGGTCACGTGGATGCGTCGCACGCTCGCCGAGGACTACGTCCTCTCGGGCACCGAACTCTCCGCGGGCGACAAGGTTCTTCTCTTTTACAACTCGGCCAATCGCGACGAGGACGTCTTCGAGAATCCGTTTGACTTCGACGTGACGCGCACCCCGAATGACCACTTCGGCTTCGGGGCCCCGGGACCACACTTTTGTCTCGGCGCGCACCTCGCACGACGTGAGATCAATGTCATGTTCAAAGAACTCCTCACTCGCTTTCCGCAGGTTCACGCGACCTCGGAACCGAGTCAATTGCGGAGCAGCTTCGTGAACGGCATCAAGCGGCTCGACTACAGCCTCTAAGCCTTGCTGTCTCTTCTTCGGCGCGGCACGCGCGCGTTCGATCGGTGGCAGAGACGCTTTCGCGTCACTGGAGTGATCTTTGCTGTGACCAAGCGCTACGGCGAGGACCGCGCGGGACAGCTCGCGGCGCTCACGACCTTCTACGGGTTCCTCTCGGTCTTTCCGCTCCTCCTTCTGCTCCTGACCTTCGCGGGTCTGTTCCTAAAGGACACCAAACTCCAAAACGACATCGTGAATTCGGCGCTGGCGCAGTTCCCGGTGGTCGGCGACAAGATCCGTGAGAATCTTCACGCGATCGCGAAGACGAATCCCTTCGCGATCATCGCGTCGTCGCTCGGCCTCCTCTGGGGTTCCCTCGGGGTCACGTCCTCGCTGCAAAACGCGTCGCACCGTATCTGGCGACTGCCCGAGGAACAGTCCCCGGGACTCTGGCCGCGGACGTGGAAGGGACTACAGCTTCTGGGTGCACTCGGCACCGTCGTGTTCCTCTCGACCATCCCGGCGACGATGTCCACCGTCGGCACGCAGTATTTCGGGGGGAGTTCGGTAATCCCGCGCCTTCTCGCCCTGGGGGCCGCCCTCCTCGTGAACCTAGTTGGCTACCTCTTGGTCTTGTGGCTGCTCGCCCCGAAACCGGTGCGCGTGCGGACTCTCGTACCGGGCACGATCTTCGGCGCCGTGGGATGGACCTTGCTGCAGGCTCTGAGCGGCTACCTCGTGGGTCACCAGTTTCATCACGCCAGTCAGATCTACGGATTCTTCGCGGTGGTCCTCGGCATGACCTTCTGGATCAACCTCGGCGCGCAATTATTCCTTTACGCGAACGAATTGAACCTGGTACTCGCGCGCGCCGAGTGGCCCCGCTATATCTTCGGTGATCCGTCGGCGACCGAGGGCGCGGGATCGGATCCCGCCGAGATCTGATCGAAGGCGGCGAGGGCGCGCGGTCCCCAAACGGTTCCCGGCCCTCCGTTCATCGCCACCGCGACACCGAGAGTCTCGGCCACCTGCTGGCGCGGCACGCCGCGCCGCACGAGATTGCGCGCGTGGGCCACGATGCAGCCATCACATTCGCGCGTGACCGCTATCGCGAGAGCGATGAGCTCCTTGACGTCAGTTCTCAGGTCGCCTTCGGCCATCGCGGCGCGCGAGAGCTCCCCGAAGGCCCGCATGACGTCCGGAATGGCCCGGTGCAGCGCCAGCGCCGGTTCCCGTAGTTCTTGTCGAATGTGATCTGCGTGCTCCATGGCGCCTCCCTCGCCAGCGTACCGAGCACGCTCTACAATCAGACCTCGTGGGCGTTATTGATGATCTTCTCGCGAATAATCGTGCGTATATTGATCGCCACGGGCACCGCGAGATGCCCACGGCCCCCCAACGCCAACTGGCGGTCGTGACCTGCATGGATTCACGACTCGATCTCTTCGGTGCTCTCGGACTCGATCTTGGCGAAGCGCACCTCATCAGGAACGCGGGCGGCATCGCGACCGACGACGTGGTACGCAGCCTCCTCTTAAGTCAGAGACTTCTCGGAACCACCTCGGTCATGGTGATCCACCACACGCGCTGCGGACTGGAAACCTTCGACGAAGAGCAGTTGCAAGAGGACCTCGAAGACGACTTCGGCATCCGGGCCCCGTTTCGTCTCGGCGCCTACCGCGACGTCACCGCGGACGTCATTGCGACCGTGCGCACACTGCGCGAGAGTCCCTTCGTGAATCCCATCGAGATTCGCGGATTTGTCTTCAACGTGGATGACGGTGATCTCACCGAGATTCCGGTGGACCAAGTTCTTTCTTAAATCCCCGGTGCGAGGACGCGAAGCCGAGGCGCTCGTAGAACCGGTGGGCGTCCGTGCGCACGTTGTTGCTCGTGAGCTGTAACCGGTAGCAGCCGCGCTCGCGCGCCAGGGACTCCGCGGCTTCGATCAGTTGTGATCCGTATCCCTTGTCGCGGCGGTCTTCACGAACGTGCACGCTCTCGACCTCCGCGCACCATCCACCTCGGTGCTGGAGGTGGCGAAACACGATGAGTTGACACACGCCCACGACCTCGCCGTCGTCTACGACCAGAACCTCGCCGCCGCGCTCTCGCGTCAGGGCGACCGCCGCGCGGTATGGCTCGAGGTCACCGGGATCGTCGTCGGAGACACCAAGGGAGCCCGCACGAATGATCGCGATCGCCGCGCTCAGATCCTCGTCACGCACGGGGCGTACGTGAACGGTCACTCGTCGTCGGCCGCGTGCTGTCCCATGAGTCCGTCGATCACGCTAACGATCGAGGGATCGGTCAACGTGGTGACGTCGCCGAGGGCCCGGTGTTCGGCCACGTCGCGCAGGAGTCGTCGCATGATCTTGCCCGAACGCGTCTTCGGGAGGTCGGGCGTGATCACAATCTGGCGGGGCTTAGCGATGGGACTGATCACCGTGGCGACGTGGGCGCGGAGATCTTCAATGATCTCCGCGTGACTCGCCCCCGACTCTGCAGCGGCCACCGTCAAGGTCACAAAGGCCACGATGGCTTGGCCTGTGGTGTCGTCGGACGCACCGACCACCGCCGCTTCGGCGACACCGTCGTGGCCGACCAGCGCGTGTTCGACTTCGGTCGTCGACAAGCGGTGCCCCGAAATATTCATCACGTCGTCGACCCGGCCGAGCAGCCACAAGTCGCCGTCCTCGTCGCGCTTCGCGCCGTCACCCGCGAAGTAGACGCCGGGGAAGCGTGACCAGTAGGTCTCGGCGAATCTCTCGGGGTCGCCCCAGATCCCTCGCGTCATGCCGGGCCACGGTTGGGTCAAAGTCAGATAACCCCCCTCACCGTTGCCGACCGACGCCCCGTCATTATCGACGACGTCCACGGAAATCCCGGGGAAGGGGCGCATCGCAGCTCCCGGCTTCGTCGTCGTCACGCCGGGCAGCGGCGTCACCATGATGCCGCCCGTCTCGGTCTGCCACCAGGTGTCCACAATCGGGCAGCGGTTGCCGCCGATGAACTCTCGGTACCACATCCACGCCTCGGGATTGATGGGTTCACCGACCGATCCCAGGAGACGGAGCGACGACAAGTCGTGAGCCGCGGGGAATTCCGCTCCCCACTTCATGAAGGTGCGAATCGCCGTGGGTGCGGTGTACAGGATCGTGACCTTGTACTCCTCCACAATCCGCCACCACCGGTCCTTCCCGCCCGCGTCAGGCGTTCCCTCGTAGATCACCTGGGTCACCCCATTGGCGAGGGGTCCGTAGACGATGTAGCTGTGACCGGTGATCCACCCGATATCCGCGGACGTCCAGCACACGTCAGTCTCGGGCTTGACGTCAAAGACGTAGAAATGGGTCGTCGCGGCGTGCGTGAGGTACCCCGCTGTCGTGTGGAGGATCCCCTTCGGTCGAGCGGTTGTGCCCGAGGTGTACATCAAGAACAAGGGTTGCTCGGCGGGAAAACTCTCTGGCGTGTGTTCATGGGGCTGACGATCAACGACCTCGTGCCACCAGTGGTCCCGTCCTTCGGTCCACGACACCTCTTGTCCCGTGCGGCGAACGACGAGAACGCCACGCACGCCGGGGCACCGTTCGAGGGCCGCGTCGACGTGCACCTTGAGACCACTGGCGCTCCCGCGTCGGTATCCTCCGTCCGCGGTGATCACGAAGGTGCATTCGGCGTCCTGGACGCGGTCGGCGATGGCGTCGCTCGCGAAGCCGCCGAAAATCACCGAGTGCGCCGCGCCGAGTCGCGCGCACGCCAACATGGCCGTAACCGCTTCAGGAATCATGGGCATGTAGATCGCGACGCGATCACCCGCGCGCACCCCCAACTCGCTCAACGCGTGCGCGGCTTGCGACACGCGAACGAGCAAGTCGCGATACGTGATACTCAACGTGTCGCCCTCGGGTTCGCCGACCCAGTGGAAGGCCACCCGGTCCCCGTGGCCCGCGGCGACGTGGCGGTCGACGCAGTTGACACTGGCGTTGAGTCGCCCGTCCTCGAACCAGGTCGCAAAGGGTGGCGTCCACACGAGATCCTGCGTGGGCTCGACGTCCCAGGTCAGACGTCGCGCCTGCTGCGCCCACCAACTACGAGGATCACGTCCCGCGACGTCGTAGATGTCCGCCTGGGCATTGGCCTGCGCGACAAAATCGTCGGACGGCGCGAAATGGCGACGTTCGCTCAGAAACGCTTCGAGATCATTGTGTGCCACTGTGTTCCCCCTACTTCCCCACCCGCAGAGAATTTACTCACTGGTGCGAGAGGTCTTCAGAGAACGTAGGGCTCCGCGTAGCAATTGAGACTCGTGGTCGCGAAGAACTGGGGATGCCACCCCTCCTGGAGCAGCTGACCCAAGGTGTAAGTCTGCATAGGAAGAAGGGCCGGATACTTCGCGTCCACCACGTAGGGGTTCCACACACCGAGGGTGTACCCGACGTACCAGACCCGATGAAAATGGTGACGCAACTGGGCGAGCTGCGGATCGAACCCGGCGTACGTCTCGGGGAGCACGACGACGGGAATCTTCGACGTGGACGCCACGCGAAAGCCCTGCGGCCAACTCCCATGGGTGTTGAAGTCGACCGTCCACGACGAGAGATTCGCTTGCGCCCACGGAAAGGAAAGAAACGACGGCACCACAATCGCATCACCGGGCCGCAACTGCGGTCGCAGCTTCGCCATGAGACCCGTCAAATTGAGTTCGGGATATTTCGCGGCGTTCGCCGTTGCGTTCCACGACGCAGCACCGAGGGACACCACAACGACAACAGCGGCCACGAACACGTGCAGGGATCGTGTGACGTGCGACGGGCGATGAGTCAGTAGACGGTCCAGTCCGACCGCCACCGCGAGAAACACCGCTGGATACAGCACTTCATCCGTACGACCATCACCAAAGGGAAACACATCGGTCGCTCCCGCGGCGAGCGCCACCAGGAGAACAAACCCGACCGCCAGCAGCGGAGACTTCTCGCGCCACGCGCGGGGACCCGCCGTCCACCACAACAGGCCGAGGATGACCAGTGCCACCGCGACCGCCACAACGTCGTCCCAGGGCGTGATGCGGTTCTGTCGAAATTGATACCCGACGCTCAGGCCCGACAACCCGTTGGCGAAGCCAGCCAGCATCGTGACGAGATTGTGTCCGAATCCTCGCAGCGAGTGAAAGTTCGCCATGAATCCTCGACCGACCCACCGATCTCCGAGTGACGGTGGCGTTGCGAGAACAAATGGCACCCCCACCGCGAGAACGCCAGCGGCCGAGACGCATGCGGCCGTGACGGCGTGGCGACGCGTCGTTCGATCGGACCATAGCCAGACCAACACTGCGCACCAGACACCAGCAATCACGATGGCGGTCGCGAACGAGAGAAGAAACGCCACGACGGAGCCCACGCCGAGAACGACGAGGGAACGCCGCGACGATGTGCGGCGCACCCACTCCCCAAGGGCCAGGATCGAAATGGCGAGAACCATCTCCCACGTGTAGGGCTTGACGCGCGTCGCGTAGGTCAGCGTCGTGGGATTGGACACCAGGAGAACTGTCGCGAGAGCCGACGGCCACGGGGCCAGTCGAAAGTAACGGGTGAGCGCGAAGAACACGACACCCATCACGATGGCGCCGATCAACGCCGGCACTTGTGCCCACCACGTGGCGTAAGAGCCGGCGTGAATCCACTCTCGCAATAACAAGGTCCACCCGGGCGTGGACACCGTCATCTTCAACGCGTCGCCCAGATGCACGCGGGCCGGCAACGCCGCCCAGGCGTCGTCGAAGAACATGTTGTACCTCGTAAAGCCCGCGCTCTGACGCCACGCCATGAACGCAATGGCCACCGTGACGAGTCCGAGTGGCGCCCACCACTGACGGGGCGTCGTGACAGGGGTGGGCTCGGTACTCAGAAGGTTGTCCTATCGGGGCGTGACGGGCGTGAGCACGCCAACGGCGTCCTCAATAATCTCGGCGGCGTCGAGACACAGATCTTCGCGGAAGCGTGAGGAGATGATCTGCGCGCCGACGGGCAGTCCATTCGCCACTCCCGTGGGCACGCACGCGGCGGGGAGACCCAACACGTTCGCCGGCAGTACGAAGCGAAACATCTCGAGGACCTGAATCGCGTTCTCACGACTCGCGATGTCCCAGCCTAGGGGGAAGGGAGGCTGGGTCCACGTGGGGCCGACGATGATGGGATACTCACCGAAGAATTCCTGGAAACTCTTCGCAATCCCGTAGCGGGTTTGGTGCATGGCCGTCAACGTCGCCGGCGTGACCTCGGGATACTCGAACGTCGTGAACTCGAGGAATTTCTTGCCACCCTCGCCCATGAGCATGTCCATCAAGGGCGCGAGCGCGTCGAGACTCGTCGTCATCAACTCGGTCCACGCGAGGTAGGACTCCACGAGTCGCGGCGGACTGATCTCTTCAACCTCGTACCCGGCGTTCTCTAAGGCGCGGCCCGCCGCGCGCACTCCTTCTGCGACGTCGGGGTGCGTGCTGCCGCCCGGGGGTTCCGGAATCAGCGCGGCACGACGCGGACGGGCGGGACCGTCGATCGGCGCGTCGACGGCGTGGGGATCACGAGGGTCGGCCCCCGCGAGAATGCCGAGGGCGACGCGCACGTCACGAACACTGCGGGCCATCGGGCCCTGCACCAACATGAGCTGCGACGCGAGGAGCGGGTCGATCGGCGACGACTCGTTGCCTTGGGCGATACGTCCAAAACTGGGCTTGATTGACGCAATCCCACAGCAGTACGCCGGGTTACGCACGGAACCGCCGATGTCATTGCCGAGTCCCACGGGACTCATCCCGGACGCGATCGCCGCGGCTTCACCACCGCTGGAGCCTCCTGCAGTGCGCGACAGGTCCCAGGGGTTACCCGTCGATCCATAGAGCGACGACTCCGAATTGATGCGCAGGCCGAAGTCCGGCATGTTGGTGCGGCCCAAGGGGATGGCCCCTGCCGCACGCATCCGGGCCACGACGGGCGCGTCGCTCGGAGCGATGAGATCCTTCAGCGACTCAGCACCTTCGGTCGTCGCCTGTCCGGCCACATCGATATTGGCCTTAATGGTGAAGGGGACGCCGTGCCAGACGCCGTGCGCATCTCCGCGCGCGGTCGCGGCGTCCGCCGCGTCCGCGGCGTGGCGAGCGTCGTCAGTGAGAACGGCCACGATGGCGTTGACGTGAGGGTTCACGTCCGCAATACGGTCGAGATGGGCGTCGATGACTTCGCGAGAGGACACGTCTCGTGCCCGAATCAGTGTCGCCAGTTCCCCGGCCGACTTACTCCACAGTTCTTCACCCATACTTCCCCCTCTCCAACGTGGTCGTAGTCTGCCACGGCGGAGAAAAGTCGTAGACGTCCACGACGCGGGAATCAGCCGAAGCGGCCCTGGATGTAGTCGAGCGTGCGCTTGTCGCTGGGGTCCGTGAAGATCTTCTCGGTCGTCGCGAATTCGATCAACTCACCCGCGCGGTCGTCGCCCATCAACAAGAACGCGCAGTCGTCGGAGACGCGCGCGGCCTGCTGCATGTTGTGGGTCACGATGATGATCGTCACGATCTCCTTGAGGCTCGACATCAAGTCCTCAATGTGCTGCGTCGACACGGGGTCCAACGCCGACGTCGGTTCGTCCATCAGCAGGATCTCCGGCTCTACGGCCAGGGCGCGCGCGATGCACAGACGCTGCTGCTCACCACCGGAGAGGGTTCCGCCGGCCACCTTGAGGCGGTTTTCCACGGCGTCCCACAGAGCTGCGGCCTTGAGCGAGTGCTCGACCGCGTCGTCGATGATCGACTTCTTCTTGACACCGTTGAAACGCAGACCCGAAGCGACGTTCTCGTAAATCGACATCGTCGGGAAGGGGTTCGGGCGCTGGAAGACCATGCCGATGCGACTGCGCAACAGCGTCGTCGGGATGCCCCCGTTGTAGATGTCGGTGTCATCGAGTGTGATGGAGCCCGTCACTTTGGCACCCTTGGTGAGGTCGTGCAGACGGTTCAGCGCGCGCAACAGCGTCGTCTTACCGGAGCCCGAGGGCCCAATCATCGACGTCACGCGGTTCTTGCCGACGTCGAAGGACACGTCGCGCACGGCGACCTTGCTCCCGAACGTCACGGCGACGTCGCGAAGGCTCATGATGGACGTCTGCGGTCCCTTGTCGGCGATGGCCTCGACCATTGAGGGGATGGAGTCGGCGGCCTGCTGAGCCTGCTTCGACGCCTCGTTGCCCTGCTCCGTGATTTCCATCAACTACGCCCCTTCTGTGTACGAGCCACGATGACGCGACTCGCGAGATTCAACAAGAACACTGCGAAAATCAAGATCAATGCGATGCCCCAGCACGCGTCCTTCTGGGACTGGTAATTGCTGTTGAAAAGATAGTTAAACATCATCGTAGGCAACGACGTGGCCGGCTGCAGGGGCTTCCAGCTATTCACGAGTGAGGAGCCAATAATGAAGAGAATCGGGGCCGTTTCTCCAACGGCGCGCGACATCGAGAGCATGATGCCGGTGATCATGCGGGGCACGGCGTAAGGCAACACCACGCGCAGCATGACGCGTGAGGGCTTCGCCCCGAGCGCCAGCGCCGCTTCGGTCAGAGTTTCCGGAACCGCCCGCAACGCACTCTCGCAGGCGATGGTCATCAAGGGAATCATCATCATCGCCAGGGCCAGGGCGCCCGCGAACGCTGTGAAGCGATATCCCATGGGAGTGACGACAACGACGTAGATAAAGATGCCGACCAGGATCGACGGGAGTCCGATCATCACCTCGACGTACATGCGCACGGCGTTCATGATGCGACCGCTCGACTCGTAGAGCGAAATCGCCATCAGAATCGAGATCGGGATCGCGATCAACGTCGCAATTGCGTCAATCAACAAGGTGCCGGTGATGGCATTCGAGATGCCACCGATGGCGTTCTGATTGAACATCGAGACTTCCGCGGCCTGAGGAGTGGACAGGAAGGTCCAGTTCACGTAGCGCCACCCGTTACCGATCACGTCCCTAATGATGGACAGCAGCGGGATCAGCGCGATGATGAGCGCAAGGCCCAAGAAGACCATAAACACACGTGACATCCACACCTTGCGGTTGTAGGTCGCGCGCGCGGCGCTCTGAATGAGAGCCCGGCGCTCGTCGTCGGTCATCGTGGGGCGGGGTGCGTCGATAACGGTCATTGTTGGAACTTTCGGAGGTTACGAGCGACAATCACGCGCGCGGACAGATTGACGAGTCCGATAATCACCATCAAGACGAGGGCCAGGCAGCAGAGCACGCCAAGACCCGCAGCACCGCTCAAGTTACCGAAGTTATTGGCGATCTCCGAGGCCAAGGTCCCGGTCGTTCCGAAGAGGCTGACAGGGATGGGGTGCGTCTGGTTCACGCCACCGAGCAACACGACCATCGCGATCGTCTCACCTAAGGCGCGACCCGTTCCGAGCGTCACCGCACCGAGAAGGCCGCTACGGGAAGAGGGGACGACGACCTTGCGAAGGACCTGACTCTTGGTGGCACCGAGGGACAAGGCACCTTCGATCATTTCGTTAGGCACCGCGGCAACAACGTCGCGCGAGATCGCAGCGATTGTCGGAAGGATCATGACGGCGAGAACCAGGGATCCCAGCATCAGACCGAAACCAATACCGAGGCCACTAAAAGGAAAGTGCCCGTTGGTCTTGCTGGCGAGCCACGGTTGGACCGTGGCGTCAAGCCAAGGTTGGATGGTGAGGTATCCCCAGACACCGTAAATAATGGAGGGAACGACAGCCAGGAGTTCCACGATCGAGGAAATGATCAGCTGGAAACGGCGAGGGATCAGAAAGACAATGGCGAGGGCGGTGCCAAAACCAACGGGCACGGCCAACAGAAGTGCGAGACCCGTGGTGAGCACGGTACCCACAATGAGCGGGAGAGCTCCGTAGATGTGGGCACCGTAGTTCCAGTTGGTGCCCGTAAAGAAGGTCCAACCGACAGTGCGCCAGCCGGGAATGGATTCTTGAACAATCGACCCGATGAAGGCCAGAAAGAGACCGCCGACAAGAACGGCCGTGACAATGAGAAGTACGCGGTACGGCAAATCGGAACCGGTCGAGAGCTTTCGCTCTCGACCGGTTCCGTTCACCTCAGGATTGGTCGAAGCATCAATGGCAGTTGTCACAGATGTCCTCAGTCAATCCTTCGTTTCAAGTTCTTTGCGTGACTAGTTCGTCGCGCTCAGAACGGCCTTGCCACCCGACGTGACGCTGCTGATGAGCGTACGAGCGATGGTCTGCATCGAGGCCGGCAGCGGGGCGAAGCCCTGCGAGTCGGCGAGGTCCTGACCGAACACCGAGGAGCTCTTGGTAGCCGGGAAGGCCGGGGTGCCGCCACCCTGGTGCGACAGGAAGTCCAGGAACTTGACGATGGCGATGGCCGTGTTGGCGTCAGTCTGGTTCTTCTTGACGATCGCGTAGCTGAAGCCGGCGATCGGGTACACCGTGGCACCAACCTGGTTGTTGATGCTGAAGTTGTTGATGCTGGTCGTGTTGAAACCACCGTGCTTGGCAATGGTGGTCAGTCCGACGGTCGCAGCCTCGACGATGCCCGCTTCGGTGAGCGTCACGGTCTTGCCGGAAGCGTTCACGAGCGAAATCGGGGTCTCACCGTTGGCGACGGCGTAGCCGTACTCCACGTAGCCGATGGCACCGTTGGTGCTGTGCACCGCGGCGTCGAGCAGACCGGAGTTACCGAACGTCGCGGCAGCCTTGGTGAAGGCGTTGGCAGAAGCGGTCGGGAAGTCGGTCGCGTCAACACGGCTCAGGTAGTCCTGGAACATGAACGTCGTGCCGGAGCCCGAAGTGCGGCTCTCAACAGCGATCGCCAGGTTCGGGAGCAGGTCAACCTTCTTGACCACGACAGCCGGGTTCAACTTGGCGATGGCCGGGTCGTCCCAGTTGGTGATCTTGCCAGCGAAGATCTCGCCAAGAACCTTGCCCGAGAGGGTCAACGGGTTCTTCTTGAGGATGCCGGCCAGAGTGCCACTGACACCGGAACCGAAGTGGTAGATGATCGCAACGCCACCGAGCGCCACCGGCACCTGGACGTAGTTGGCGGTCGTCTCGCTGGCGTCGGACGAACCGGCACCCACGTCGGCACCCGCGATGTTGAGCGGGAAGTCCGAGAAGCCAATGTTGTACGCACCCGAGATGGCGTTCGCACGACCCGTACCCGACTTGGTGGTCGCGTACGTGTTGAAAGCGGTCTTGCCATTGTCAGCGTTCCACTGCGCCTGCGCAGCGAGCACCAACGGAGCGTCGAAGGACGATCCACCCATGTTGAGACCAGACGTGCTGGCCTTCAAGGTGAGGTCGTTCTTCATGATGGTGTCAATCTTGAAAGCCGATGCGGCGCCCGCGGGCACCATTGCGGCCAAAAGGCCGGCGGCGACCACTGCGGTGCCGACCGTCCCCCGAAGGGTCTTCTTCATTTACTTTCCTCCTGAGAAAGTGAAACTGCGGTTTGGATGGGCTTCCCAAACCCGCCCCGTGGAGAAATACTTCTCAACGCGGTGGCTTGCTGACCCGGAAGAAAGTTAAGCCCCCTTAGGTAATCCGACTGTGAAGTGCGACTCTCCCCGAAGTGAATTCTTGGGGTGAGATCAGACGCCGGCTCCTTACTCGTGCGAAGGGTCGCGATGTACGTCCGCTGAGGGGTCCGTGAGCAATTTGGCCGACAATTTCACGGCTTTCACCGACGTCACGCTCGCCGCGTACAGGGCGGAACCGACAGACAAGATGATGATTCCAGGAATTTTGAGGCCGTGCACGCTTAACAACACGAGTCCGATGCGATTCAGCGCGTACCCGGGCGCCATGGCGATGCCGCTTAAGAGCCCGCCGAAGGCCGCCCCACCGATGCGTTGACGCAAATCTCCCCGTTGTGCTGGATGCCGATTCAGTAATCGCACCGGCAGAGCCACGAAAGAAAACACCATCGCGACGACCACCAGCGACAGGATGATCGCAAATGCGCGCAGCCCGAAATGTGGCGCGATCACCACCGCGAATGAGACCACCGCACCGGCCAGGATGCCGAACAGCGTGATCGTGCGCCACTGGCGTTGCGCCCGGGCGATCGCGTGACGAAGAATTGGCGGAGGCGGTTCGTCGAAGGAGAAGGCGAAAACGGCGTTGCACCAGGTCGCAGCAACCGAGAACACAATCACCACGCTCGAGAAGACGACGTCGCGCAGCGCGAAGCCGGTGCGTAGCGGCACACCCCGAAACACGTGGACCTTGAGGTCGTACGTCGCGAGCCAGATCCACAGAACGGGCACCAGCTCGATCAGGAGCAGACGCCAACTCGTGATGATGCGCCGGAGACCCGCAATGAACAACACCACACTCCCGGCCGCCCAGCCGAGAGGCGCGAGATATCCGTGCGCAGTCGCAATGGTGGCGAGTGCTTCTTCGACGACCTCGGGGTCCGAATCAATCACCGCGCGACCCATGAGGACAAACTTGTCCCGTCGCCGGGCCGGGGTTGATGTCATGTCAGTCGCAGCAGGAGTCGCGCCACCCGCACGCGCGGCACTTGAAGTGCGCGTGCTCGGGCGTCAAGGGACCACCACAGTGAGGACACTCCTCAAAGACACCGAGAGGATTCGGGCACGCCAGTGGTGGCGACAGTGCGGGCTCTACGTGTGTCACCCGACGATTATCCCCCACCGCTTCGAGTAGTTGGCGGATCAGTGAGGCGAACTCGGCAGCAATAGTTGGGCGAAGACGTTGGTGGCGCTCACGACAGCACCGCGACTGGTGGCCGGTACCCACCCCGAGCGCACGATGGCCCCGTAGACCGACGACGGTCCCCTGAGGTGAGCGAGCTGTGGCGAACTCGCGTCAAAGGTGCCGTACGTGTACCCGATGTACCACACCCGCTTATGTCCTTCGAGTGCGCGCGCCATGTCCGGGTAGGGACCCGAATAATTGGGTGACACGTAATACGTGGCGTCATTCGACGTGGGGCGGAAACCCTGCGGCCACACGGGACGTCCGCCAATGACGTAGTGGCACGGCGTCAGGCGGTAGTAACACCACCCAAAGGAATTAAAGGTGTCGATCACGACCACGTCACCGGGCGCCAAGCGGTCCGCGAGTCGCGGCGCCAACGTACGCAGACTCAAAACGGGATAGCGCGCCGTGTGCGACATCGCCATTGCCCCCGACCCAATAACCAGGGCAGACGCGAGAACAACGCCGACCGCACGACGCGTCGACATCGTGAAGGACGGGATCGACCGTGCCGACAACCACCGTGCGGCCGCTGTCAACGCCGCACAACTTGCCATCACGAAGGAGGGATAGAGAACTTCATCCGTGCGACCGTCACCAAAGGGCACGAGATCGACTAGCGCTGCGGCGACGGCCCCCGCGAGGGTTACCGCAGCGACGAGGGCACGGTCAACGCGTCGCACGCGCCACGACCGCACGACCGGGACGGCGATGACAACGGCGAGAACCACCATTCCCACCAGCATGGGCGAGACAGCTTGGGAGACCCGGCCCGTTCGATAGAACACCTTGGGCACGGGATACATCAATGCGGAGTGCGCGAACCCCCCAAACATCAGGCGTATCGATCGTTCGGCGAGGTGGACGTTACGGATGTCGAGCAAGTAGCCCCGACGACGCCAATTGAAATTGAGTACCGCCGGCACGTGACGAAAGAACGCTACGTACGTCGCGCCGATACCAACGCCGACGGCGGCGACGGACGTGGCGAAGGGGCGACGCTGGTCGCGATGCGGCCACACGCAGATCGCCACCACTAACCACGCGCCGAGTACGGCAATCAACATTGACGCTGACATCAGAACGGCGCCCACCGAGACGGCGACGAGGACGCTCCACCGCGTCGCGTCCGGACGACGTCGGACACTTTCGGCGACAACGACAAGCCCCAGCGCCATCAGCAAATCGAAGGGGTACTCCTTCACGCGCGTGGAATACAAGATCAACGTGGGGTTGACCGCAATGAAGAAGGCGGCAGCGACCGCCATCCACCGGTCAAACTTCATCCATCGTGCGGTGGCCCAGGTCGCCGGTATGGCCGCGACACCAAAGACAAAGGCGGGTATCTGCGCCCACCACGTGGTGGTGGGGTCGAGACGAATCCACTCACGTTGTACAAATCCGTAGCCCGGCGCAGTGAGAAACATGTGCCACGCGTTGCCGAGTCCGGTGCGAGCCGCGCTCGCCGCCCAGGCGTCATCGAACCACAGGTCTCCGTTGGTAAATCCGCGGCTGCGACTGAGCGCTCCGATGATCACGGCGATGACGACGAGGGCCACCTCGACCCCGGTGAGCGCACGCGGCACCGCTCGTTCATCGTCGAGCACCGAGTGTGGCGACCTTTGGCGCCACGAGGAGCGATCAGCCACGAGCGTCGCCCCACCAGATGAGTGTCACCACGCGGTTGAGCCTACCGAAGGTAAAAAATCACCCCGGTCAGGGAGTGTTACGCCCCCGTCAGCGACTCCGCCCAAATGGCGAGTCCCGCGTCTTCTGGTTGGTATTGCCAGGTGCGTGTCGGCACGTAGGTCGCGTTCTCATCATTGACGGCGGTCACCGCGGTCGCGACATCTCCCGCCGTGGCGTTCATGATGCCCACCCAGTACAGAGGTGACGGGTACGCCCCGGTTGGCGTCGGATAGTTCCAATTCTGTGTATCGGATGTTGCGTTCGGGCCGTAGGAGGCGTCGAAGGTGCTGAGGATTGACGTGGCGTTGGTCCCCGTAGCAAGTCCCCACATGACGGCCCAGGCATTTTGCTGAGGGTCCGCGTAGATCTGAGTTGCGGACCCCGTCGGGTTGGTCCAATTGGTTTGCTGGACGACGCCACTCGGGAATTTGGCCCATCCGTATCCGGGTCCACCCGTTGAGAGAGTGGTGGTCCACAACTGCGAGACCGCGCTCTGGATCCCGGCGGCCATGGATGAGGCCTCATTCTCGATGGCGACGTCGCTCTTGTGCTTGGCCGACGACGTCGGCACGCTGGCGGCGAGCGCCGCCTCGAGCGAAGCTGCGGCGGTGAGGCCGGCGTAGCTTTCCGACTGGTCTTCTAAGTATTTGGCCGTGTACCACGGTTGGGCCCAGGTGAGCCCATCTGTGTCGAGCGTCGAGTGAATGGCCGTGACCGCGTCACCAATAACGCTGGAGCCACACGTGCTCGCCGGGCAATACGACGGGACCGTGTCCACCACCTGGAGATTGGCGAGCGCGCCGGCGGGGTTCGACTGCTGCGTGGCGGCGTTGAAGTAATCGTTCTGGTACGCCCGTTGCAGAGCCACGAGGAACAATCCAGCTGTCGCGTCGGTGGAGTCGGTGTAGGGATGCGTCACGTTGCTGTTGGCGTAGGGCTGGACCACCGGCGCGTAGTCCTGGCCGCTCACACCGGTGCACGTCCGAGGATCCGACGAACCGTACGGGTGAAAGACCACCCCGGCCGCCAAATTGGCGCAGTACGCCGGAGTGTAAAAGCACGAAATGTTCTTGGTCGCCGACTCAAGGGTTGCGACGTTGCTAGAGGTGCACTTCGAGTAGAAGTTGCTCGTGGTCGGTGCGTACGTCAGCATCTGCTGCTTGTCCCACACCAACCAGCTCCACGCGCTCGTGTCGTAGACCGAGTTTCCATCGAGTCCGTAGGCGTCAGAGAGGCCAATCGCCGCGTACGCCGCGGAATACGGCTGGATGAGCAGACCCACAGTCGTCGTCGGCGGCGCCATGCCGATCCATCCGGAGGGATCTTGATTCGCGAGAATCCAGTTCGCGTCTGAGGTCACGCTGGACTGGCACGACGCTGCGCACGTCGGTCCCGTGGCTGCGCCGGCCGTTCCACCAAGCGGAACGACCGCGACGCCGGCGAACAGCCCGGCTGCGACCACCACATACCGAACCTTGGCACTGCCACGGGTAAACCACCGCATGTTATCTCCCTCAACGTT
>CAIQPR010000056.1 GCA_903873775.1 uncultured Actinomycetes bacterium | reverse complement strand
GGGTGGTAGGATGTTCTGCCCTGACGCCCGGTCGCTGTCTCCGGTGCCCTCGCGTCGCGAAGGGCAGTAGCTCAATTGGTAGAGCACCGGTCTCCAAAACCGGCGGTTGGGGGTTCGAGTCCCTCCTGCCCTGCTCGAGGCTTTGCTTCGGATGACGTACCGCAGTACCAACAACAAGAAGACGTGAGATGAACCGCGAAACCAAGCGCATGATGCAACGCCAGGGTCAAGTGGGTGCCGACGGCGCCCCGGCCTCGCGACGTCCCACCACGGTTGATGACGTCCAGCGCCGCCGCCGTGATCGCGTGGGTGTCAAGCAGTATTTCGTCGAAGTTCGCGAAGAAATGCGTCAGGTCGCGTGGCCGACTCGTCCGGAACTCATCAACTACACCTCGATCGTGTTGTTCGTTCTGGTGTTCATGACCTCCCTCATCTTCGGAATGGGCTTCGGCTTTTCGAAGTTCGTCAACTTCCTCTTCGGTAAGTAAGGCCTGACCATGACTGATATTGACAACACGGTGGAGTCCCACGAGGACGACGAGGTCGTCGAGATCGACGACGTCACCATCATCGATGACGGCTTCGAAGAAGAAGAGCCCGTTATCGAAAGTGCCTTCGACCGTCCCGGTCGCTGGTACGTGGTCCACACGTTCGCGGGTCACGAAGCCAAGGTGCTCGGCAGCCTAAACAACATCATCAAGTCGCGCGAACTCTCCGAGCGGATCTACGAGATCTACGTGCCGGAAGAGGACGTGCAGGAGTTCAAGAGTGGCAAGAAGGTCACTGTCTCCAAGCGCATGTTCCCGAGTTACGTGCTGGTTCGATGCGAGCCGGACCCGGAATTGTTCTACGTCATCGCTTCGACGCCTGGTGTCACCGGATTCGTGGGTCCCGAAAAGACCCGGCCCACGCCGCTGCGCCGTCGCGAGGTCGACAACATCATTCGTCCCAAGGTCGAGGGTGTCGAGCAGCAGTCGGTCAAGCGCCGTCTGCCGCAGCACGAATTCGAAGTTAACGACACGGTGCAGATCAAGACGGGTCCGTTCGCGACCTTCTCGGGTCACGTGGCGGAAATCAACGAAGATCAGCTCAAGGTCAAGGTGCTCGTCGACATCTTCGGTCGCGAAACGCCAGTTGAGCTCGACTTCACCCAAGTAACGAAGCTCTAGGAAAACGCAGGTTAAGGAGACACATCATGGCGAAGAAAGTGACCGCCGTAGTCAAGATTCAGCTGGATGCCGGTGGCGCAACCCCGGCCCCGCCGGTGGGTACGGCCCTTGGGCCCCACGGTATTCAGACCATGGAATTCTGCAAGCAGTACAACGCAGCGACCGAGTCGATGCGCGGCACCGTCATTCCGGTCGAGATTTCGATCTACGAAGACCGTTCCTTCACGTTCGTCCTGAAGACGCCGCCGACCCCGGTGCTGCTGCGTCAGGCCGCGGGCGTGGACAAGGGTGCCAAGTTGGCCGGACGTGAGACGGTCGCGACCGTCACCGACGCGCAGATCGAAGAGATCGCCAACACCAAGTTGAAGGACCTCAACACCGATGACCTCGCGCAGGCCAAGCTGCAGGTTGCGGGCACAGCTCGCTCCATGGGCATTTCGGTCGCGGGCTAGGAGAAGAAGACATGAAGCACACGAAGAGGTTTAACGCCGCGGCCGCCCAGGTGGACCGCGAAGAACTGCTGGGCGTGAAGGAAGCCGTGGACAAGGTGAAGACCCTGGCCACCGCCAAGTTCGACGAGACGATCGAGTTGGCGTGCCGACTCGGTGTCGACCCGCGCAAGGCCGACCAGATTGTCCGTGGCACCCTGTCGCTGCCGGCGGGTACCGGAAAGACCAACCGCGTGGCCGTGTTCGCCGCCGGTGAAGCCGCGCAGGCGGCCCGTGACGCGGGCGCCGACTTTGTCGGTGCCGACGACCTGGTCGCCAAGGTGGCCGGTGGATTCCTCGACTTCGACGTCGCCATTGCGACGCCCGACCAGATGGGCCAGGTCGGTGGACTTGGTCGTGTGCTCGGACCGCGTGGTCTGATGCCGAACCCCAAGACGGGCACCGTCACCATGGACGTGGCCAAGGCTGTCACCGAGTTCAAGGGTGGCCGCGTGGAGTACCGCACCGACAAGATCGGCAACATCCACATTCGCGTGGGTAAGGCGAGCTTCAGCCGCGACGACTTGGTGCGCAACATCCAGGCCGTCATCGAAGAGCTGTTCCGCGTCAAGCCGTCGAGCTCGAAGGGCCGCTACCTGATCAGCGCGACGATCTCCTCCACGATGGGACCCGGCGTGAAGATTGACCCGGCGCGTGCCCGTGAGGTGGACGACGTTCTGGTGAACGCCTGAATTGACCCGGTGAGCCTCGGCTCACTACGCTGTACCGACCGCACAGTAGTGCCACAGTTTTTAAGAACGCCGTAGACATCCGGTGTGGGAAAACCCACGTAATGGATCTGAAGATCCGCCCGACGAGGTTGTTCGAGCAGCGCCTTCGCGCGGCTCGTTCGCTGGGATGTCGAAAGCCCGTACCGGGCGGCATCCGGTGAAGGAGCAGTATGAACAAGGTTCGCACCCAAAAGGTTGCCACCGTCGAGTCCGTCAAGGAACGCGTGGAGACCACGTCTACCGCCGTCGTGACTGAGTACCGCGGACTTACCGTGGCGGAGATCTCGACTCTGCGTCGTGAGCTGAAGAAGGCTGACGCCGAGTACAAAGTCCTCAAGAACACGCTGGTTCGTCGCGCCATTGAGGGCACGCCCTCGGAGCCGCTCGGCGCCTACCTCGAGGGCCCCACGGCCATCGCGTGGGTGAAGGGTGACGTCTCCGCCGTTGCCAAGATCCTCCGTGACTTCTCCAAGTCGACTCCTTCGCTCATCCTCAAGGGTGGCGTGCTGGACGGCAAGGCCCTCTCAGCCAATGACCTGAAGGCCCTCGCCGACCTCCCGAGCCGCGAGGTCCTCCTCGCCCAGCTGGCGGGCCTGTTGGCTTCGCCGATGCGCCAGATGGCCGGCCTGCTCAAGGCTGTGCCGCAGAACTTCGCCTACGGCCTCTCGGCCCTGATCGACTCGAAGGGTGGCCCGCAGGCCGCTCCGGCGTCGGCCACGGACGAGGCCACCGAGACTCCGGCCGGGGTCGCGGACGCTGCGGAAGCGGCGAGCGAGACCGAGGCAGCACCCGTTGCCTCGGCTGAGGAGGACGCGGCGCCCGAGGCGTCCGCCGAGCCCGACACCGCCGAGGAGGCCACTGAGGCCCCCGACAGCGAACCGGCCGAATAACCCGATTTACCCATACAAGACCTAAAAGGAAGAAAGGAAGCACCATGGCTGGAACCCTGACCAAGGAGCAGATTCTCGACGGCATCGCCGAGCTGTCGGTTATCGAATTGAGCGAGTTGCTCAAGGAATTCGAAGAGAAGTTCGGCGTGACGGCCGCTGCGCCGGTCGCTGTGGCCGCCGCTCCGGCTGCCGGTGGCGGCGCTGCCGCTGACGCGGGCGCCGAGGAGAAGTCGGACTTCGACGTCATCCTCGCGGACGCTGGTGACAAGAAGATCCAGGTCATCAAGGAAGTGCGTGCGCTGACCAACCTGGGCCTCAAGGAAGCCAAGGACCTCGTCGACGGTGCCCCCAAGCCCGTTCTCGAGAAGGTCTCCAAGGCGGACGCCGACAAGGCGAAGGCGGCCCTTGAGGGCGCCGGCGCCACCGTCGAAATCAAGTAGTTTCCGCGTTCGGCCCCCCGGCGACTCGTCGCCGGGGGGCCGTCGCGCGTGTCGGGGGTGCTTGACCTCGGGCTCGTGGGTGCCTAACGTGGCCCCCAACGACGCTTCGGTGTCTCGCGCTCGCCGCCGCTGCGGTGGGCGCCACTTGCGCATTGCCGCGCGGAACCACTAGAGTCGAAAGACCGTGTCTTCGTTGTTGACCTCGCCATGCCCTGTTCGCGGTCGAACTGCGTCGACACACGTAGTAACCATCTGCAGTAGCCACCCACTTACACGGAGGTTTGACCGTTGACGTCACGGTCCACTAGCCCCGAGCGCTTTAGCTTCTCGGCATTGGGTGAAGCTCACCCCCTGCCCAACCTTCTCGAGATTCAGCGGGACAGTTTCGACTGGTTCCTGCGCGAGGGTCTGCGCGACGCGTTTAACGCCATCACGCCGATCACCGACTTCTCGGGAAATCTGCAGCTCGAACTCGAATTCGATCCCGATGACCCGGACCTCAAGAGTCCGCCGAAGTTCACCGTCGAGGAGTGCCGCCAGCGTGCGACCACCTACTCGGCGCCGATCTTCGTGCGCGCTCGTTTCCTGAACGCCAACACCGGCGAAATCAAGGAACAGACGGTCTTCATGGGTGACTTCCCGATCATGACCGAGCAGGGGACCTTCATTATCAACGGCACCGAGCGTGTCGTGGTGAGCCAGTTGGTGCGTTCGCCCGGTGTGATCTTCCAGCCTGGCAAGGACGAGAAGGTGGCCTTTGAGGGCACCATCCACCCGAGCCGTGGCGAATGGCTGCAGGTTGACCTCGAAGAGAAGAAGAACAAGTCCGCGAACGCCGGCGCGCGCATTGCTCGCAAGCGTCGCATCAGCCTCTTCACCCTCCTGCGCGCGCTCGACACCGCGCTGGACGAGAACTTCTTCGAGAAGTTCGTCGAGCACTTCGACTTCCTCGAAGACCAGTGGCACGACGACTGGAAGAAGGCTCTGCGCGAGATCACGGCGCACATGACGAAGTACAACTACGACGACACGCCGGAGAGCTTCGCGCGCGCCAGCCAGGAAACGGCGTGGCTCGAGATCTACCGTCGCGCCCGTCCGGGTGAAGTGCAGACCATCGAAGCTGCTCGTCAGTACTTCGAGGGAGCCTTCTTCTCCGAGAAGCGCTACGACCTTTCGCGCGTGGGTCGCTACAAGTTGGACCGCAAGCTCGGCAGCGAAGTCGCCAAGAACCTCGAAATCTTCGGGCCCATCCTCGACGGACCGAACGAGGAACTGCACGTTCTCTCCAAGGCCGAAGTCCTCGCGACCGCGACGTACCTGCTCAACCTGGCCCGTGACCGCACGGCCAAGGAGACCAGCTACCACATCGACGACCAGGACCACTTCGCCAACCGCCGCATCCGCAGCGTCGGCGAACTGATCCAGAACGCCCTCCGTACGGGTCTGTCCCGCATGGAGCGTGTGGTGCGCGAGCGCATGAACACCCAGGACGTCGAGGCCATCGCGCCCCAGACGCTCATCAACATCCGTCCCGTCATGTCGGCGATCAAGGAGTTCTTCGCGACCTCCCAGTTGAGCCAGTTCATGGACCAGAACAACCCGTTGTCGGGTCTGACGCACAAGCGTCGTCTCTCGGCCCTCGGGCCCGGTGGTCTGTCGCGTGAGCGCGCCGGCCTCGAAGTGCGTGACGTTCACTCCTCGCACTACGGCCGCATGTGCCCGATCGAGACGCCGGAAGGCCCGAACGTGGGTCTGATTGGCTACCTCGCGAGTTACGCCCGCATCAACGAGTACGGCTTCATCGAGACGCCCTACCGCGTGGTGCGTGACGGACGCGTACTGGACGAAATCGTCTACTACACCGCGGACGAAGAAGAGAAGTTCGTTATCGCCCAGGCCAACACGGAACTGGACGAGAAGGGCGCCATCAAGTCCGAGCGCGTGCTCGTGCGTCGTGGCCCGACCGGAACGGGTCTGCGCGTCGGCGCGTCCAACAAGTCGGGTTCGACGACCTCGGAGATCGACTTCGTGCCGGCCAAGGAAGTCGAGCTGATGGACGTGTCCACCAAGCAGATCATTTCCGTCGCCACGTCGTTGATTCCCTTCGTGGAGCACGACGACGCCCAGCGTGCCCTGATGGGCGCGAACATGCAGAAGCAGGCCGTGCCGCTCATCGTGCCGGAAGCGCCGTTCGTCGGCACGGGCATGGAAGGCCGCGCCGCTATTGACTCCGGTGACGTCCTCGTCGCCGAAGGCAGCGGCACCGTGGTCGAGGTGTCGGGTGACCGCATCGTCGTCGACTACGACGCCGACGTCGTCGACCGCTACCGCAACAAGTTGGGCCGCAAGCGCTACAACCTGAACAAGTTCCGTCGTTCGAACCAGGACACCTCGATCAACCAGAAGCCTCTGGTGTTCGGTGGCGAAAAGGTGAAGGCCGGCGACCTCTTGGCCGACGGGACCTCGACGTCTCGCGGTGAGTTGGCGCTCGGCAAGAACCTGCTCGTGGCGTACATGCCGTGGGAGGGCTACAACTACGAAGACGCCATCATCCTGAACGAGCGCCTGGTGCGCGACGACGTTCTCACCTCCATCCACGTGAAGGAATACGAGATCGACGCCCGCGACACCAAGCTCGGGCCGGAAGAAATCACGCGTGACATCCCGAACCTGCCGGACGACATCCTCGCCGACCTCGACGACCGCGGCATTGTCCGCATCGGTGCCGAAGTGGGCGCGGGCGACATCCTCGTCGGTAAGGTCACGCCGAAGGGTGAGACCGAGCAGTCGCCGGAAGAGCGCCTGCTGCGCGCGATCTTCGGTGAGAAGGCGCGCGAAGTGCGTGACACCTCGCTGAAGGTGCCGCACGGCGAGTCGGGCAAGGTCATTGATGTCAAGGTGTACCGCCGCGACGAGGACCACGAAATGCAGCCGGGCGTGAACGAACTCGTCAAGGTCTACGTCGCGCAGCGTCGCAAGATCTCCGAGGGTGACAAGCTCGCCGGACGCCACGGAAACAAGGGTGTTATCTCCAAGATCCTGCCGGAAGAGGACATGCCGTTCCTCGCCGACGGAACGCCGGTGGACATCATCCTGAGCCCCCTCGGTGTGCCGAGCCGCATGAACGTGGGACAGGTGCTCGAGAGTCACCTGGGATACGCCGCCCGTCACGGATGGAACGCGGTGGAGACGAGCCCGGTCGCCGGAACCTCCGGACACGACGACCAGTTCGAGGCCAACGCCCCGTACCGCAAGACGCGTCCGCGTACCGAGCCCGCCGTCTACGTCGCCACGCCCGCCTTCGACGGCGCGCACTGGGACGAGTCGGGTGTGACCAAGGCGAAGCCGACCATTCAGAGCCTCTTCGAGACCCTGAACACCGACGGCGCCAATGGCACCCGCTTGCTGGGTGAGGCCAATGACGGAAAGGTCGTTCTCTACAACGGCCGTACCGGCGAGGCCTACGACAGCCCGATCTCGGTCGGATACGCCTACATCTTGAAGCTCGCCCACATGGTCGACGACAAGATTCACGCCCGCTCCACGGGTCCCTACTCCATGATTACCGCGCAGCCCCTGGGAGGTAAGGCCCAGTTCGGTGGCCAGCGCTTCGGTGAGATGGAAGTGTGGGCGCTCGAGGCGTATGGTGCCGCGTACGCGCTTCAGGAACTTCTCACCGTCAAGAGTGACGACATGAAGGGCCGCGAGCGCGCCTACGAGTCCATCGTCAAGGGCCAGAACCTGCCGGAGCCCGGTATTCCGGAATCCTTCAAGGTTCTCATCAAGGAGATGCAGTCACTGTGTCTCAACGTCGAGGTTCTCACCAAGACTGGTGCCAACGTGGACCTCGCCGACACCGAAGAAGACTTCTTCTCCGTCACCCGCGAACTCGGCATCGACATCAGTCGACCCGAGCGCGGCAGTGACGAAGAAGACGCACGGCGCGCTGCCGAGAGGAGACTGTCATGAGCCCCGTCGACGTCAACCAGTTCAGTGAACTGCGGATCGGACTGGCCACGGCTCAGAACATCCGCTCGTGGTCCTCGGGAGAAGTGAAGAAGCCCGAGACCATCAACTACCGCACGCTGCGTCCGGAGAAGGACGGTCTGTTCTGCGAAAAGATCTTCGGGCCCCAGAAGGCCTGGGAGTGTGCGTGTGGCAAGTACAAGCGCGTGCGTTTCAAGGGCATCGTCTGTGAGCGCTGTGGCGTGGAAGTCACCAGTGACAAGGTGCGTCGTGACCGCATGGGGCACATCGCCCTGTCGGCCCCGGTCGTGCACATCTGGTACCTGCGCGGCACGCGTAGCTGGTTGGCCTACCTCCTCATGGGCACCGCCCCCAAGGAAGAACTCAAGGCCAAGCAGCTCGAGAAGGTCATCTATTTCGCCGCAAACATGGTCACCTACGTCGACGTCGAACAGCGTCACGCGGACCTGCCGGAACTTCGTCACGCCCTGCAGGACGAAATCGCCGAGATCAACGAGCGTGAGCAGAAGGAACTCGAGCGTCGCCTGAAGGAACTTGAAGAGAAGGTTGTCGCTCTCGAGAAGGAAGGCGCCAAGGAGTCTGAGTTGCGCACCCTGCAGCGCAACACCGAGAAGGAACTCGAAGGCGTGAAGCAGCGTTACCTCGAGGAGCGCGAGTTGGCGGAGAACGCCTTCAGCACCTTCGAGGGACTGCACTCCCGTCAGATCATCGAGGACGAGACCCTCTACCGCGAAATGGAGTTCAAATACTCCGAATACTTCGAAGGTGGCATGGGCGCCGAGGCGATCCTGAAGCTGATTGACCGCATGGACCTCGACGAGGAAGAGCGCGTCATGCGCGAGATGATCGAGGCGAAGGACGGACGCAAGAAGTTGTCCGCCCAGCGTGAGGCCAAGTTCCTGAAGCGTCTCGCCATCGTGCAGTCCTTCAACCGTCGTGATGAGAACGGTCGTCGTCAGAACGACCCGCGCGCCATGATCCTGGAGGCCGTGCCGGTGATCCCGCCCGACCTGCGCCCGATGGTGCAGCTCGACGGTGGACGTTTTGCGACCAGTGACCTCAACGACCTCTACCGTCGCGTCATCAACCGCAACAACCGTCTGAAGCGTCTGCTCGACTTGCAGGCTCCCGACATCATCGTGAACAACGAGAAGCGCATGCTGCAGGAGGCCGTCGACGCGTTGTTCGACAATGGTCGCCGCGGCCGTCCCGTGCAGGGTCAGAGCGGTCGTCCGCTCAAGTCCCTCTCGGACATGCTGAAGGGTAAGCAGGGTCGTTTCCGTCAGAACCTGCTCGGTAAGCGCGTGGACTACTCGGGCCGTTCGGTCATCGTGGTCGGTCCGCAGCTCAAACTGCACCAGTGTGGTCTGCCGAAGATGATGGCGCTCGAACTCTTCAAGCCCTTCGTCATGAAGCGACTCATCGAGACCCAGACCGCGCAGAACATCAAGAGCGCCAAGCGCATGGTGGAGCGTCGTCGCCCCGCCGTGTGGGACGTGCTCGAAGACGTGATTCGCGAGCACCCGGTGCTCTTGAACCGCGCCCCGACGCTGCACCGTCTCGGTATTCAGGCCTTCGAACCCGTTCTCGTGGACGGCAAGGCGATTCAGGTTCACCCGCTCGTCTGTAAGGCGTTCAACGCCGACTTCGACGGTGACCAGATGGCCGTGCACGTCCCGCTGTCCGCGGAGGCGCAGGCCGAAGCGCGCGTGTTGATGCTGTCGACCAACAACATCTTCACGCCCGCCACCGGTCGACCCATCACGGAGCCGGCGCAGGACATGGTGTTCGGTGCGTACTACCTCACGCTGCCCGCGGAGGGTGACGACGAGAATCCTCGCGTCTTCCGCCACGTGCACGAGATTGACGCCGCCCTCGAACTGAAGGCCATCACGTTGCGCACGCCGATTGAGATTCGTCCGCTCGAGGGCTCGACCCTCGACGGTCGCCTCGCGGCGGCGGGTATTGAGCCGACCGGCGCCTCGCGTCGACTGGTGACGACCGCGGGACGCGTGTACTTCAACGAGGCGCTGCCGGCGGGCTACAAGTTCGTCAACACCCTCATCGGAAAGAACGCGCTGCCCATTGGCGCCATCGTCGAAGAGATCTCCAACGGCTTCGGTCGTCAGCAGGTCGCCAGTTCGCTGGACGCGATCAAGTCGCTGGGCTTCCGCTTCGCGACCCAGTCGGGTCTGACGATCGCCATCGACGACGTCGTGACGTCGCCGGACAAGGCCGCCATCCTCAACAAGTACGAGGAGCAGGCCGCCAAGGTCGAGGCGAACTACCGACGTGGTGTGATCGTCGACGAAGAGCGTCGCCAGCAGGAGATCGAGATTTGGACGAACGCGAACAAGGAAGTCGGAGACTCCTCCGACAAGGCCCTTAATTCGCAGATCGACAACCCGATTCGCATGATGGTGGACTCCGGTGCGCGTGGTAACAGCCAGCAGATCCGCCAGATCGCCGCGATGAAGGGCCTCGTGTCCAACCCGCGTGGTGAGATGATTCCCCGTCCGATCAAGTCCTCGTTCCGCGAGGGTCTGTCAGTTCTGGAGTACTTCATCTCCACCCACGGCACCCGTAAGGGTCTCGGTGACACCGCCCTGCGTACCGCGGACTCCGGCTACCTGACGCGTCGACTTGTCGACGTGGCCCAGGAGCTCATCGTCAAGGAGATCGACTGCGGCACCTCGCGCGGTATCTGGATTGAGCACGTGGCCGCGGACTCCCGTGGACACCGCGCCCACCTCGAAACCAAGCTGTGGGGTCGCGTGACCGCCGAAGACGTGCACTTGAGCGACGGCTCGACGGTGGAAGCCGGCACGATGCTGCTCATGAGCGACGTCTACCGTCTGCGTGACGACGAGGCCGTGACCCGCGTGCGGGTCCGCTCGACGCTGACCTGCGACGCCACCCAGGGCGTGTGCGCCAATTGCTACGGCCTCTCGCTGGCAACCCACCTCAAGGTGGAGCTCGGTGAAGCGGTCGGTGTCATTGCCGCCCAGTCCATTGGTGAGCCGGGAACCCAGCTGACGATGCGTACCTTCCACGCCGGTGGTGTGGCCGAGAGCGACATCACCCACGGTCTGCCGCGCGTGGTGGAACTCTTCGAGGCCCGTACCCCGAAGGGTGCCGCCAAGGTCGCCGAACACTCCGGTGTCGTGCGCGTCGAACTCGAAGGTCGCACCCGCAAGGTCACGATCGTCGGGAACGAGGGCGAAGTTCAAGAGGAGATTGTTTCGATCAACCGCCACCTGCTCGTCACCGACGGCCAGGAGGTCGAGGTCGGTATTCCCCTCCACGACGGTCCGCTCGACCCGAAGCTCATGATGAAGTACCGCGGCACCCGCGAGACGCAGCAGTACCTCGTCGAAGAGGTCCAGAACGTGTACCGCGACCAGGGTGTGTCGATCCACGACAAGCACATCGAGTTGATCGTGCGTCAGATGACCCGCCGCGTGCAGGTCGTCGACACCGGTGACTCGCACTGGCTGCCCGGCGCGATGGTCGACATGAAGGTCTTCAATGACACGAACGACGGTCTCGAGGCCAATGGTCAGGAGCCGGCCGACGGTCGTGCCCAGTTGATGGGTATCACCAAGGCCTCCCTGGCGACCGACTCGTGGCTCTCGGCGGCCTCCTTCCAGGAGACCACCCGCGTGCTCACCGAAGCGGCGATCGAAGGCAAGCGCGACGATCTCGTGGGCCTGAAGGAAAACATCATCATCGGCAAGCTGATTCCGGCGGGATCGGGCCTCGGTCACTACTCCAAGAGCGAACTGCGCTTGGACATGCCCGACGCCGAACTGCTGCCGGACTGGGGCTTTGTCGGCGACGAGGACCCCGACTTTGCGTGGGAGCTCGGAGAGGTGGCTGGTGACACGTTCGCCGACGACCTGTCCGCCCTGCAGAACATCGGCGCCACCTACGACGCCACCGCACTACCCGAAGAAGAAGCCGGCAATCCGGAAGACGGTTTGCAGGCCAACGGCTGAGCACACACCCCCCGCCCCTCGCGGGCGGGGGGTGGACTTGCTCTGTAGGGTCCTCGGGCCCTAACATTGACAGTCCGCGTGTCGTCGCACGACGACCGCACCCAAACGACGTACAACTAGAAGAGGTTCCGCGTGCCCACGATTGCACAGTTGGTCCGAAAAGGCCGACAGGACAAGACATCCAAGACCAAGACGCCGGCCCTGAAGGGGGCCCCGCAGCGTCGCGGCGTGTGCACCCGCGTGCACACGGTGACCCCGAAGAAGCCGAACTCGGCCCTTCGCAAGGTCGCCCGTGTGCGTCTGACCTCCGGCGTGGAGGTCACGGCCTACATCCCGGGTGTCGGCCACAACCTCCAGGAGCACTCGATCGTCCTCGTCCGTGGTGGACGTGTGAAGGACCTTCCGGGTGTGCGTTACAAGATCATCCGCGGCGCGCTCGACACCTCCGGTGTGCGTGACCGCAAGCAGGCCCGTAGCCGCTACGGCGCCAAGAAGGAGAGCTAATGCCTCGTAAGGGCCCCGCACCTCGTCGCGAACTCGCGCCGGACCCGATCTACAAGTCGGTCCTGGTTACCCAGATCATCAACAAGATCCTCGAGCGCGGCAAGCGCACCATCGCCGAGCGCATTGTGTACACCGCCCTCGAGCAGGTCGAGCAGAAGACGGGCACCGACCCGGTCGCCACGCTGAAGCGCGCCCTCGAGCAGGTTCGTCCGGAACTCGAAGTCAAGTCGCGCCGCGTCGGTGGAACCACCTACCAGGTCCCGATGGAAGTTCGTCCCCGTCGCGCCACCACGCTGGCCGTGCGCTGGTTGACCGACTTCGCGAAGAACCGCCGCGAGAAGACGATGGCCGAGCGCCTCGCCAACGAGATCATCGACGCCAGCAACGGCGTTGGCGCCGCTGTGAAGCGTCGCGAAGACATGCAGAAGATGGCGGAGTCCAACAAGGCCTTCGCTCACTACCGCTGGTAATAGAGCAGAGAGAATCCCATGCCCCGCGAGTTCCCCCTCGATAAAGTCCGCAACATCGGCATCATGGCGCACATCGACGCCGGTAAGACGACGACGACCGAGCGCATTCTGTTCTACACCGGTAAGAACTACAAGATCGGTGAGGTGCACGAGGGTGCCGCCACCATGGACTGGATGGTCCAGGAGCAGGAGCGCGGCATCACCATTACGTCGGCCGCGACGACCTGTCAGTGGAACGGTCACCAGATCAACATCATCGACACCCCTGGCCACGTGGACTTCACCGTGGAAGTGGAGCGTTCGCTGCGCGTGCTCGACGGCGCCGTCGCCGTCTTTGACGCCGTCGCCGGTGTGGAGCCCCAGACCGAGACCGTGTGGCGCCAGGCCAACAAGTACAACGTGCCGCGTATCTGCTTCGTGAACAAGATGGACCGCGTCGGCGCGGACTTCTTCCGTTGCGTCGACATGATCGAGGACCGTCTCGACTGCGTGCCGGCCGTGATTCAGCTGCCGATCGGTGCCGAAGGTGACTACCTGGGCATCATCGACATCTGCTCGATGACCGCGACGATTTACCACGACGACAAGGGCGAGAAGCTCGAAGTTGTCGCGATTCCCGCCGAGTACCAGGCGCAGGCCGACGACTACCGCGCTCGTCTGCTCGACGTTCTCACCACGTTCGACGACGAATTGATGGAAAAGGTCCTCGGCGACGAAGAGATCACCACCGCCGACGTCCGTCGCGCCCTGCGTATTGGCACCCTGGACAACCACTGCGTGCCGATCCTCAACGGCACGGCGTTCAAGAACAAGGGTGTGCAGCCGATGCTGGACGCCGTGGTGGACTTCCTGCCCAGCCCGCTGGACCTTCCCCCGACGCAGGGCACCAAGCCCGGCAAGGAAGACGTCCTCGAGCGCAAGGCCGACGACAACGAGCCCTTCAGCGCCCTGGCGTTCAAGATCATGACCGACCCCTACGTCGGTAAGTTGACCTACCTGCGCGTGTACTCGGGATCCCTGAAGAAGGGTGACACGATCATCAACACGACCGAGGGCGGCAAGAAGGAGCGTCTCGGACGCCTTCTGCAGATGCACGCCAACAACCGTGAGGACCGCGACGAAATCTTCACCGGTGACATTGTCGCCGCCGTGGGTCTCAAGCAGGTCCACACCGGTGACACCCTGAGTGACCCGGACAACCCGATTCAGCTGGAGACCCTGGAGTTCCCGGAGCCGGTGATTCACGTCGCCGTCGAACCGAAGACCAAGGCCGACCAGGAGAAGCTCTCGAAGGCGCTGTACGCCCTGTCCGAAGAGGACCCGACGTTCCGCGTGCGCACCGACGAAGAGACCGGTCAGACCGTTATCTCCGGTATGGGTGAGTTGCACCTCGAAGTGCTCGTCGACCGCATGCTGCGCGAATTCGCCGTGGACGCCAACGTCGGTAAGCCGCAGGTGGCCTACCGCGAGACGATCCGCAAGACCGTCACCAAGGTCGAAGAGCGCTACATCAAGCAGACCGGTGGTAAGGGTCAGTACGGCCACGTCGTGCTCACCCTCGAGCCGAACCCGGGTCTCGGGTACGAATTCGTGGACGAAATCACCGGTGGTGTGATTCCGAAGGAATACATCCAGCCGGTGAACCAGGGCATCCAGGAGGCGTTGACCTCCGGTGTGCTGGCCGGCTACCCGACCGTCGACGTCAAGGTGCGTCTGACCTTCGGTAGCTACCACGACGTGGACTCGTCGGAAATGGCGTTCAAGATCGCGGGTTCCATCGCGGTCAAGAAGGGCGCCCGGACCGCGAGCCCGGTGCTCCTCGAGCCCGTGATGTCCGTTGAGGTCGTCACGCCCGAGGACTACATGGGTGACGTCATTGGTGACTTGTCGAGTCGCCGTGGCCGCGTGGAAGGTATGGAGCAGAGGGGCAACAGCCAGGCGATTCGCGCGCTGGTGCCGCTGGCCGATATGTTCGGCTACGCTACCGACCTGCGTTCTCGTACTCAGGGACGAGCAACGTACACCATGCAATTCAATTCTTACGCTGAAGTGCCCGAGGCGATCGCTAAGGAGATCGTCGCCAAGGCAACCGGCGCGTAAGGGGCTGGGCAACCAGCACCACACAAGGTCCAAACCGTCGTCGGGGAGGGCCGCAGGAAAACCCGACGGGTCCAAAGGGGGCCCGTCAACTCAAGAGAAAGCTAGTCCCCGACAATGGCAAAGCAGAAGTTCGAGCGCACCAAGCCTCACGTGAACATCGGAACGATGGGTCACATTGACCACGGTAAGACCACCCTCACGGCGGCCATCACCAAGGTCTTGACCGACCGCGTCCCCGGCAACTCCTTCTCGGCGTTCGACCAGATCGACAAGGCCCCCGAAGAGCGCCAGCGCGGTATCACCATCTCGATTGCCCACGTGGAATACGAGACGGAGAACCGTCACTACGCACACGTCGACATGCCCGGTCACGCCGACTACGTGAAGAACATGATCACCGGTGCCGCCCAGGTGGACGGCGCCATCCTCGTGGTCTCCGCGACCGACGGTCCCATGCCCCAGACGCGTGAGCACGTGCTGCTCGCCCGCCAGGTGGGTGTGCCCTACATCGTGGTGGCCCTCAACAAGTCCGACATGGTCGACGACGAGGAGCTCCTCGAGCTCGTCGAGCTCGAAGTCCGCGAGCTGCTCAACAGCTACGACTTCCCGGGCGACGACACCCCGATCGTCCGCGTCTCGGCGCTGAAGGCCCTCGAGGGCGACGCCGCGTGGGGCGACAAGGTCATGGAGCTCATGGCCGCCGTCGACTCCTACATCCCGGAGCCGGAGCGCGCCACCGACAAGCCGTTCCTCATGTCGATCGAGGACGTCATGTCCATCACCGGTCGTGGCACCGTGGTGACCGGCAAGGTCGAGCAGGGCATCATCAAGGTTGGTGACGAAGTCGAGATCGTGGGTCTGCGCCCGACGACCAAGACGACCGTGACCGGCATCGAGATGTTCCGCAAGCTGCTGGATGAGGGTCAGGCCGGTGACAACCTGGGCGCCCTGCTCCGCGGTACGAAGAAGGAAGAAGTCGAGCGCGGCCAGGTTCTCTGCAAGCCGGGTTCGATCACCCCGCACACCGAGTTCGAGGCGTCCGTGTACGTCCTGACCAAGGAAGAAGGCGGCCGTCACAAGCCGTTCTTCGCGAACTACCGTCCGCAGTTCTACTTCCGTACCACCGACGTCACCGGCACCATTGAGCTGCCGGCCGGCACCGAAATGGTCATGCCTGGTGACAACACCGAAATGACCGTGACCTTGGGTAAGCCGATCGCCATGGAAGAGGGTCTCACCTTCTCCATCCGCGAGGGTGGCCGTACCGTGGG
>CAIQPR010000055.1 GCA_903873775.1 uncultured Actinomycetes bacterium | reverse complement strand
TGCTCTAACCACCTGAGCTACGCCGCCTGGCGAGCCCTCTGTCGGGATTGAACCGACGACCCCTTCCTTACCATGGAAGTGCTCTACCACTGAGCTAAGAGGGCGCTACACCGCTTCGCGGCGCGAGGGCGAATCTTACTCCGAGGACCCGGGAAGTTTCCAACCAGCCCGTCCACCCCCGAGATCTCCGCCACTCACCGGAGATTCGAGAGCGCCGACGCACCGAGTGCTCGCGGGCATCACGGGTTGCCGTCTCGAAACAGCAGCAGGTCGCCGGGGGACCAGACGTGCTCGTCACTGCAGTGAAAGCCCCGCAGCCACGGCACGCCCCCAATCACCCGGAGATAGAACCCGCGCGGCAGGCCTTCGTCGAAAAGGGGGTCCGTCGCGATGGTCAGTGATCCGCTCGGAGCCGATCCCTTGGACATCATGGCGTCGGGTGCGGCCGGCTGGTCGCGAAGGGCGAGACGAAGGAATACGCCCGTCGTCGGAGGGCACACGCCGAGACCGACAGCGCGAGCGGCGCGGAGAATGTCGGGATAGGTGCCCCCGCCAATGAGTCCCAGTTCGCTCACGGTTCGTGCGACCGCGAGGAAGGTCTCGGTGGTGACGTCGTCCCAGATACTGCTCGAAAGAAGGGCGTCCGCCGAGGCGTTCGTCTGCACGCCGCGCGTACTCAACGTCGCGCGCAGATCTCCGAGGGAGACGTCCCCGATGCGAGCAGCGAACGGTTCTCCCGAGGAAACCTCGCTCCACGTGGCCATCCCTTCACTCTGCCACCGGGAGCGCGCGGACCCACCCGGTACGCTTTTTCGATGCACACTCGGTTGGTCTCGGTCGCGGACGCGCAGGCGTTGATGGCGATCTACAACCCCGAAGTGATCGAAACCACGGTGACGTTTGATCTGATTCCTCGCACCTACGACGAGCAGGTGACGTGGATTCAAGAGCACGCGGGGGCCCATCCCTGCATCGTGGCCATCAACGACGAAGACGAGGTCGGCGAACGTAGCGAGAACGGAGACGTCATTCTCGGGTTCGCCTCGGTGTCCCCCTTTCGCAATCGGCCGGCCTACGCGACCACCGTCGAGAACTCGGTGTACGTCCATCGCGGTGCTCGCGGTCGCGGCGTCGGTGAACTACTCCTGCGACAACTCCAGGTTCTCGCCAAAGAGTCCGGTTTTCACTCGTTGATCGCGCGCATCGTCGGTGAGAACCGGCCCAGCATTCTGTTGCACGAGCGATGTGGGTTTTCCCTGGTCGGGACCGAAATCGAAGTGGGACGCAAACACGGCATTTGGCTCGACGTGGTTGAGTACCAGTACGTCGTACCCGACGGCGGTCGCTAACTCGACGGCGCGTCGGCCGTTCGCGTCTCGATCGACGCCGACACTTCGGGCCACGACCACTGACTCCAAGATCCGAGTGGGGCCACCACGGTCGCCAACAGAATCGCGAGCGCCGCGATCATCGCGATCACACTGGCGTGCACCAACCCCTCGAGGAGCTGGGCGCCGCCGGGAAGACCCATGAACGGGGCGACAATCGACAACAACAAGAGCCAAAAGTGCTCGCGACCCTCGTAGGAGGCCGCGAGCAACACGATCCCCCACACGAGATACCAGGGCTGCACGACGGGGCCGAGAATCACGAAGAGCACCAACGAGAGTCCGAGCGAGCGCACCCAGCCGCGGCGCTCGGCGTGCAGAAGGAGCCATCCGGCGGCCACCACCGCGAGGACAAAGCCAATGGCCCTCGTCACCGAAATCACGGGGGTGGCGGAAATGTGCACGCCGATCCATCCCAGCGCGGAATGAATCGCCATCGCCGAACCCGTCGCGGGAGCGGCCCACGACCGAACCGTTCCGGGTGACGCCAGATTCTTTACCCACCCGAATCCGAAGCCCGGAAGCAAGGTGTAGACCCCGAGGAGGAGGCCCGACACAACGCCGGTGACGAGAAAGGGCTTGAGCTTCTTCGACACGGGTTGATCCGGACCCAACCAGGTCCAGGCGACGTAGAGGAGTCCGAGGGCGGCCGGGGCCTTGATCGCCGCGGCACTCGTGATGAACAGAACGGCAATGATCGGTCTCTTCTTCACTGCGAAGGCCACGCCCACGGCGAGAAGACCCGCCATCAGTGCGTCATTGTGCGCACCACCGATAAGAGTGAGCAGCACCAGAGGATTCATGACGCCGAGGATGAAAGATTCACCGGGGTCGCGTCCGAGGGCCTTCGCCAACATCACGATGCCCACACCCAAGATGATGACGGCGGCCAATTCCAGAAGTCGTAGGCCCACCAAGCTCGGAAGGTGCCGCTGCCCCGTCACACGGACGATGGTTCCGTCGAGGAAGAGGAACAGTGGCCCATAGGGGGCGGGGGCATTCCACCACAAGTGGTCCACGGGGGCTTCGAAGGGGTTCGATCCGATGGTGAAAGGACCGTTCTGGTACGGGCTGATGTGGTGCATCGTCATCCACCCCTGCGCCGCGTAGCTGAAGATGTCCCGCGAGAACAATGGTGGCGCGATGATCATCGGGATACTCCACAGCCCGAAAATCTTCCAGAGGTGACGTACCGGTGCGCCGTGGTGCAGACGCGCAATTTCGGCCAGTCGCAGCCACACGCGCATCAGAAGGAAGAGACCGCCGAAGACGAGGACGATGCCGAGGATCAGTGTGGATTCATTCGGCGCGACCGCTGGGTTCACTGTTTGCGTCGGCGCACCGAAGAACCAGGTGTTGGGCTGCTCCAATTTGAACGGCGAATTTGTAAAGGACGCGCCCACGAGAATGGCGGTGAGTGCCACGAAGCCAATGAGCGCCGGCTGCCAGAGAAATCCCCACCCCTCAAAGGGTCCGGGCGTAAAGCGTCCGAGCGGCGTGTAGCGACGTTCGAGAAATTTGACGCCACTCTCGATGGAATCAACGGTGTACTCGTAGCCGTGGCGAATGCGTGTCAGTGTTCGTGACAGCACCATCCACCTCTCCTTTGCACCGTGGTCGTCTCGTCATCGTAACGACGTCACGGCCATCGGGACGGCGTCAACTCAGGGTACTGAGTTGACGTGGTGGGCCGGGAGGGATTTGAACCCCCGTAGGCTACGCCGTCTGGTTTACAGCCAGATCCCATTGGCCGCTCGGGCACCGACCCGTCGAAGAGCCTAGTTGTTCGCCTACCCCACTTCAAAGTCGGCGTCGCGAAGATGTCTCATTCCGCCGCCACCGAGGCGGGTCGTGACGCGCTGACCTACGATTTCGCCATGCCGAGTTTTGACATTGTTTCCGAAGTAGACGTCCAAGAAGTGCGTAACGCCGTGGATCAGGCCAACCGCGAAGCCACCACGCGGTTTGACTTCAAGGGCACCGATTCCGAAATTGAGTTCACCGAGAAGGAACTCACCCTTTCGTCGTCCACCGAGGATCGACTTCGCGCTCTCTACCAAGTACTCGAAGAAAAGTTGGTGAAGCGTTCGGTATCACTAAAGACGCTGGACCCCGGCAAGATCGAAGAGGCCTCTCGTGGCGCCGCTCGGCAGAAGGTCGGCCTCAAGGCGGGTGTAACCCAAGACGTGGGCAAGCAGATCAACAAGCTCATCAAGGACCTCGGACTCAAGAATCTTCAGTCGTCCATTCAGGGCGATCAGGTTCGCGTCACGGGCAAGAGCCGAGACGATCTGCAGACCGTGATCGCCGCGCTCAAGGAAGCGGACCTCGCGGTGCCGCTGCAGTTCACGAACTTCCGCGACTAGTTCGTCTCGGCTTCGTAGGGGTCGAGGCCGGCCTCTTCACGACTCAGGTGCTGGTCCACTTCGGCGAGTTCGTCGACTTTGAAGATCTTGTTGAAGACCCACATCTTCAAGAACCAGAAGATCAAGAAGCTCAGGAGGTTCGCAAAACTCACGAGAATTGTATTGAGCAAATGCGGCCAGTGGTGCGAGTGGATCAGGTGTTGAGCCACGGTCGCGAGAATGATCGAAAACGAAATTCCAAGAATGGACATCGACCAGAACGGCACGATCTCGCGACGAAAATGCGAACGACCCTTCTTGCCCCAGGTCCACTTGCGATTGAGGTTGTACGAGGGCAGGGTGGCGACCAGGTTGCCGAACACCGTGGCGTAGATCTCGTTCGGGATCAACTTCAAGCCGTAGACGATGAAAATGACCGCATTCGAGACAACCGTAGATATCACCGACACCGACGTGAAGCGAATGACCTTCTTACCCTCATGGGTCTTGGACCAGTCAACGGCCTGCTGAACGCGGGGATGCACGCCGTACACCCTACTCACGGGCCGATTCAGGCTCGGGGCGCCAGTATTCCCTTGCGTGCCACGTCCCCGTACCAGTGACCCGACGGCTTAATGGTGCGCGTAAAGCTGTGCCGATCGACGTCCACGATGCCGAACTTTTGTGAGTATCCGAGAACCCACTCGAAATTGTCGAGCAGGGACCACTGGAAGTAGCCGCGCACATCGACGCCGTCACTGATCGCGCGGTGCAAGCCAACCAGCGCTTCTTCGATGTAGTCGCGACGTCGCTCGTCGTGCTGGGTCGAAATACCGTTCTCCGTCACAATGAGAGGCACACCCGCGAGGGCGGCGGCGCGGCGCACCGTGTACTCCACCACCTGCGGCCAGTAGGCGTAACCCATGTCGGTCACTTCCACGCCCTGCTCCTCGACCGGTCCGGTGGGACCAATGAGGTTTCTCGAGTAGCACTGCACACCGAGGAAGTCGTCGTCGCGCGCCGCGCGCAAGTACCCGTCTTCCATCTGCTCGACCCACGTGGCGAGTCGCTCTTCGCCACCATTGACCGCCTGGTACTCGGTCATCGACAGACACAGACCAATCGGGAAGGAACCGGGTCCGGCGCGTAGGGCGTCCTTCATCTCGCCGTGAGCGCGACGCATCGTCTCATTGACCGTGCAGAACCGGTCCCATCCGCGTCCGTTCGGCGGGAAGACGCCGTAGAGGTAGCCCATCATCGCGACGATGTTGGGCTCATTGATCGTGCACGCGATGCCGATGCCATCGCCGAGCGCGCCGACGACGCGGTCGGCGTAGCGTCCCATCCACTTCGCGATGTCGGGTGCCTCGAAACTGCCGGCGTCGGCTACCCAGGTCGGCAACGTGAAGTGGTGCAACGTCACCACGGGCAAAATGCCCCGTCGGTGACACGCCTCGATGACCCGTCGGTAGTGGTCGAGAGCGGCAACAGAGAATTCTCCGGGCGCCGGCTCGATACGCGCCCACTCGAGCGAGAAGCGGAATGAATTGAGACCGAGCGACGCCACGATGTCGAGGTCCTCCTCGTAGCGGTGCCACGAGTCGCACGCGTCCCCCGAGGATTCCTGGCACAGAGTGTCGGGCTGGTGTTCGTAGCGCCACCAGTCCGAGTTCGTGTTACCGCCCTCGATTTGGTGCGCGGCAGTCGCGGTGCCCCAATAGAAATCGGGCGGAAAGGTGAGGATGTTCTGCGGGCTCATGTTCCGATCTTGTCACCGTCGCCGCCGCGATGACGTGAGTTCGCATTCCCGGCCGCCACGGGACCACAATGGTGAGGTGTCCGAAGCTCTCGATTTCCTCGTTCGACTCCTCGATCTCGAAACCATCGAGGTCAATATGTTCCGCGGCATTCAGCCGGACGAAGAGCGTCAGCGCGTCTTCGGGGGACAGGTCGCGGCGCAGGCGTTGATGGCCGCGGGTCGCACGGTCGAGCACGGCAATGTTCACTCGCTGCACAGCTACTTCTTGCGACCCGGCGATCCCAAGGTCCCGATCCTCTACGAAGTCGACCGCATCCGCGACGGCCGCAGTTTCACGACGCGACGCGTGGTGGCCATTCAGCATGGTCGCGCCATCTACAACATGCAAGCCTCCTTCCACACTGAAGAAGACAGCCTCGAGCACCAGTTCACGATGCCCGACGTCCCCTCGCCGGACACTCTCTTGTCCTTGCGCGAACGTGTTCTTGCCGAGCAGGGCGAGCTGGACGAGTGGTTTAAGCGACCGCACCCGATCGAGCAGCGGTTCATTGGTGAGCTTCCCTGGAGTCCGCAGCGCAATCTCGAGCCGCGGCAGCAGTTGTGGATCAAGGCCGACGGCACGCTGGCCGACGGACAGCTCCTGCACAGTTGCGTCGCCACCTACGCGAGTGACATGAGCCTGTTCGACGCCATCCTCGCCCCCCACCGCGTGCGGTGGGATGACGGTCACTTCATGGGTGCCTCGCTCGACCACTGCATGTGGTTCCACCGAGAATTCCGCGCCGATGACTGGCTGCTTTACGACACCGACTCCCCCATCGCCCACGGTGCTCGCGGGCTCGCGCGAGGATTCCTCTACGACCGGTCCGGTCGACTCTGCGTCTCACTGGTCCAAGAAGGACTTTGCCGGGTCATGTGACCCGGCAAAGAACCTTGGTGAGTGAAGTGCGCGTTTAGCGCTGCGTGATCGCGACGTACGGTCGCTCTTCGACGCCGGTGTACAGCTGACGGGGACGCGCAATCTTCACATCCTGGTTCAGCAGTTCCTTGTAGTGCGCCAACCACCCCGACGTGCGAGGAATCGCGAAGAGCACGGTGAACATCTCCATCGGGAAGCCCATGGCCTGGTAGATCAGGCCCGAGTAGAAGTCCACGTTCGGGTAGAGGCGACGCGAGATGAAGTAGTCATCCTTCAGCGCCACTTCTTCGAGCTTCAGGGCGATGTCGAGCAGGGGGTTCTTGCCGGTCACGGTGAACACCTGGTCGGCCGTCTTCTTGATGATGGTGGCGCGCGGGTCAAAGTTCTTGTACACGCGGTGCCCGAATCCCTGGAGCAACACCTTGCCGCTCTTGACGGCCTCGATGTATCCCGGCACGTTGTCGATGGTGCCGATCTCGGTGAGCATGCGGATCACTGCTTCATTCGCTCCACCGTGACGCGGGCCGTAGAGGGCCGCTGTCGCGGCCGCCGTGGCGGAGTACGGGTCCGAGTGGGCACTACCGACAGTGCGCATCGCGGTGGTGCCGCAGTTCTGCTCGTGGTCGGCGTGAAGGATGAAGAGGACGTCGAGAGCCTTGGCGAGCACGGGGTCGGCTTCGTAGCGGGGCTCGGCGACCTTCCACATCATCGAGAGGAAGTTCTCCGTGTAGCTGAGCGAATTGTCCGGGTACACAAAGGGCATACCCACACTGAACCGGTGCGCAGCGGCGGCGAGTGTCGGCATCTTCGCGATCAACCGCACGACCTGCTTCTCGAGAACCTCGGGGTCGAAGATGTCCTTCGCGTCGGCGTAGTACGTCGAGAGTGCCGCGACCGCGGAGACGAGCATGCCCATCGGGTGCGCGTCGTAGTTGAAACCCTCGAGGAAGCGCTTGCGCACGTTCTCGTGAATGAACGTGTGATAGGTGATCTCGCGCTGCCACGCGGCGTACTGCTCGGTCGTGGGCAGTTCGCCGTTGATGAGCAGGTAGGCGACCTCGAGGTAGTTCGAGTGCTCGGCCAACTGCTCGATCGGGTATCCGCGGTAACGCAGGATGCCGGCGTCACCGTCGAGGTACGTGATCGAACTCTCCGCGGCGGCTGTCGACATGAAGGCCGGGTCGTAGAACCAGATACCAGGTAGAAGTTTGGAGAATTGTGACGCCGCAACGCCACCATTCACGATCGGAATTTCAACGGACTGTCCCGACCGGTTGTCGGTGACGGTAATTGACTCAGACACAGCATCCTCGCTTGCGATAGAAACCGCTTCCATCGTAGGCGAAGACGTTGAGGATCATCCTCCCGGAGAGGTCGAGACGAACACGCGATAGGTCCGGCGATCACTGCCGTTCTCCGGAGTGGGCGAACCAGTTAACACAATCTTGACGATCCCCGATTCCCCGGGAACCGTCGGGATTGTGGCGGGAAGAACGGCGGCGCTGGCGAGTGGGCCGAGCGCGCCCCGGAAGGTGCTCGCGTAGGCCGTCCCGAGCCCGTTGGTGGGCGTGAAGGTCACCGCGATCGCGTAGTTCTGCAGCGCGTACGCCTCATTCGATACCGTCACGCCGACGTCGAGGGTCGTTCCCGGGGGCAACAGCCATTGCCCTGCGGCGGACGGAAAGGGCGAGGGGGTCGCCGAGACCGCCGACACCACTAGATGACGGTGAAGAGCGAGTGACGGAGAGGCCTCCAGACTGCTGAGGGCCCCGGCCACGTCGAAGGTCGCGAGTGGGCAGACGCTCGCTGCGAGTCGCACGTGGCCCGGTTGGGCCAGCAGCACACCGCGAGCCTTCGCCCACTGACGATTCGTCTCCGCAGCGGCGGCGGCCAGTGCTCCCGGGCTGCGCACCACGCCACGGGGGCTGAGCGGCAGAGCCAAAGATGAGGCAACCGTTGTCGCGGTGCTGGTGAGCACGGCGGCTCGCCCATCGATGACGTCGATCACCCGTTGCTGCTCATTTCCCGCAATGACCGGCGAGCGCAGCGTGGCGGCGTTCTGCACCAAGTTGGCGGCAGCGGTCGTGATCTGATTCAGCTGCGCCCCGAACGCCACCCGCGACGTACTCGCCGACGCAAGCAGTGCGGTCAGCTGAGACGCGAGGGCGTCACTTCGACCGACGTAGGCGTCGGCCAGCGCCCCGAAACTCTGGTTCTGGATCGCCCGCGACCCGACATTGTCGTGCGCCGCGCGAGTGATGTCGCGTGCGAGAGCGAGGACCAACACCGTCACGAGGGCCGCAGTGATCACGCGCGTTCGCCGTCGACGCTTGGATCGCGAAACTGCCACGACGTAGAAACTAGGTCAGCGGTGGTTCACGCCTCGTCGCTCGACGGGCCGCCAATCTCGTTCACGATCACCGCATCGACCGACAGCGGTTCCTCGGGTTCCGGCAGGGGCCAGCGACCGGCCTCCAGCGGACGAGGGAAATTCTTGACCTGTTCGCCCGCGGTGATCTCCTTTTGACCACGCACACCCTTGCGTTGGATGTCGCGCACCGTCACCAGCAGGGACGACTCCAGTGACCCGACGAGATCGTTGTAGGCCTTGACCGACGACGTCATGGACGTTCCGAGTCTGTTGACGTGACCGTAGAGAGTCGCGGTGCGGTCAACCAGTCGCACGGCCAATTCCTTGATCTCTTCGATGTTTTCGACGGCCTCAAACTGGCTCCACCCCAACCACGTCGACCACAACAACCCGAGCAACGTGGTCGGACCCGCAATCAGGACCTGGGACTTGAGAGCGAACTCCAGAAGCGTCGCGTCGGCGTCGTAGGCGGCCGACAGCAGGTGATCGCTCGGCACGAAGCACACCGTGAAACTGGGCGACACCTTGAGGGCCTCCCAGTAACCCTTGCGACTTAAGTCGACGACGTGTTGACGCATTGCCGCGGCGTATTCGCGGAGGGCGGCCTCGCGGTCCGGATCGTTGTCGGTGCTCATCGCACGATCGAAAGCGTCGAAGGGGACCTTGGAGTCAATCGCGATCTCCGCGCCCTGCGGAAGACGAAGAACGACGTCCGGACGCTGGCGGGAGTCGCTGCCCGACGTCACCGTCTCCTGCGGATAGAAGTCGACGTACTTCGTCATACCCGCGATCTCGAGAATGCGTTGCAGTTGAATTTCTCCCCATCGTCCTCGAGTCGCACTGCGCCCCAGGATCGTGTTCAACTTCCGCGTCTCATCGGTCACGGCAGCCTGGGCCTGCAGCAACTGCGTCGCCACGGCGTTCACGTCGGCGAAACTCTTCTCACGATTCAGTTCCAGCGCTTCAACTTTCGCGTTGTACTGCTTCAGCAAGTCATTCAGCGGGGTCAGTCGCTCGTCGAGCTTGGCTTCGCGCTGCTCGAGTACTTGCACCTGTCCCTCGTGAAACTGTTGAACAACGGCTTTCAGCGTGTCGTCCGCGAGGGAGCGGAAGCGGTCGGTGAGAGCGGCGAGGGCTTGTTCGTGCTGGAGACGCTCGCGTTCAATGGTCGCCTGCAGGTCGCGCGCGCGTTCGTCCGCGGCTGCCTGTTGCGCCACGCGCGCGGCCTCCGCGGACGCCGCTCGTTCTTGCAGCGCGCCCACGTCCGCCGTCGCCCGAGACTGGGACCGCTGGGCGAGGAGAAATCCAATGACCCCACCCACGAGTACACCCAGAACGAGACCGACGATCACTCCGCCCACGACCACCACCTTCTGACTAGAAATCACCCCTCACCTTACGAAGCGGCTGTCACACGAAGAGTGGGGCGAACAGCCATTAGCCTCGCTTCATGAGCCCGCGCCTGTTTCCGTCACGCGCGGTGCCCGCCGCGTCGACCAGCGATTCCATCATCAATGACGAATTGCGCGCTCAGATCGTCCACCTTTTCGCCCTCGTGGGAGAGGCCATCGCGGAAGCGACCCACGCCCTCCTCGCCGGTGACCGCGAACTCGCCAAGCGGGTCGTCCAACAGGACGCCGATATCGACGACATCGTCAATGATCTCATTGCGCGCGCCGAAGCGTCGATGACGGCACCGACGGCGCCGTGTCGCGAAGACCGCGAGACCCTGCTCACGTTGATGCGCATTCTGCCCGAGGTCGAAAGAAACGGTGACCTCGCCGAACACGTGGCTCGTCGGGCGGCGCGGGGGCTCGGATCGGAAATGTCTCCACGCTCGCGCGGCCTCATTGAACGCATGGGTGAGGTCGCCGCCACGATTTGGCGCGAGGCCACCGACGCGATCGTGGACGGCAATGTCGGGGCGGTGGCGACGATCGAAGACATCGACGACGAACTCGACGATCTCCACGTGTCGCTGACCGCCGAATTGGTCTCGGGATCAATGGCTGTTCCCGTCGCGGTGGAAGTCGCGATGATCGCTCGCTTCTACGAGCGATTCGGTGACCACTGCGTCAACTTGGCGCGCCGCCAAGTCAGCAAGGGCGACTAGTTACCGTCGCGCGAGCAGAGCTTCTGCGATCTGCACCGCGTTGAGCGCTGCTCCCTTGCGGAGATTGTCGCCCACCACGAAAAGGGAGAGGCCGTTCTCGACGGCCTCCGCGCGACGAATCCGTCCCACGAAGCTCGGGTCTTTTCCGGCCGCCAACAATGGTGTGGGGAGATCAGCCAGCACCACTCCTGCCGCGGAAGACAGCAGTTCGGTCGCGCGCTCGGGAGACAGAGGGCGATCGAAGGATGCCGTGATCGACAACGAATGACCCGTGAACACCGGGACGCGAACGCACGTGCACGACACCGCGAGGGTGGGAATCGACAGAATCTTGCGACTCTCGTCGCGGAACTTCTGTTCCTCATTGGTTTCGAGAGATCCGTCGTCGACGATCGAGCCCGCCACCGGGATCACATTGTGCGCAATCGTCGTCGGGAATTTCACCGCCGGTGGCGCATCCCACGCTTCTCCGTCGAATGTCAGAACGCGAATGTTCTGTTGGAGCGATGCATCGAGTTCCGTGGCGAGCTCTTCCACGCCATCACGACCGCCACCCGAGACTGCCTGGTAGGTCGAGACAACCAACGATCGCAGTCCCGCTTCGCGGTGCAGGGGCATCAACACCGGCATGGCGGCCATGGTCGTGCAGTTGGGATTCGCGACGATGCCCTTGGGAATCGACGCGAGAGCGTCCGCATTGACCTCGGGAACTACCAAGGGCACGTCCGGGTCCATTCGCCACGCGGACGAGTTGTCGACCACGATGGCTCCCGCCGCAGCCAACTTCGGAGACAGAATCTTCGATGACGTGGCACCCGAACTCGCCAACGCAATATCAATACCGGAGAAGTCCGCGGTCGCGGCGTCTTCGACGATGATCGAGTCGCCATTCCATTCGAGAAAGGTGCCGGCCGAGTTGGCCGATCCGAAGAAACGAATCTCGTCGAGAGGAAACTTCCGCTCCCTCAAGATGGCCCGCATGACCGTGCCGACCTGTCCCGTGGCGCCTACAACCGCAATTCGCATGGAGCCAGCCTAGGAGGCGACGGCGTCGAGGCCGAAGGCGGTGTGCAGAGCTATCACCGCGTCTTCCACCCGATCCGCGCGCACGACGCAGGAGATACGGATCGAACTGGTCGAGATCATCTCGATGTTGATGCCCTTATTCGAGAGCGTCTCGAACATGAGGGCCGTCACCCCGGGGTTGGACTTCATGCCCGCGCCCACAATGGACACGCGACCAATACCCGTGTCCGCCGTGACCTTGGCCGCGCCCAATTCTTCGCGCACGGCTTCACACGCCGTACGCGCGTCGTCGACGTCGGTCGTGGCGACCGTAAAGGAAATATCGGTGAGACCGTTCTCACTGGTGTTCTGCACAATCATGTCGAGATTGATGCCGCGCTCGGCCAATTCACGAAACAGTCGTGCGGCGACGCCCGGGTGGTCCGGCACCCCACCCACCGTGATCTTTGCTTCCGACGTGTCGTCGGTCACTGCTGACACCACTGCGTCTTCCATGGTGGGTTCCTCCTCCACAATCCAGGTGCCCGGCTCCCAGGTGAAACTGGACCGCACGTGCAACGGCACGCCGTGACGGCGTGCGAATTCAACCGAGCGCAACATGAGAACGCGTCCGCCCGTGGCGGCCATTTCCATCATTTCGTCGAACGAGACTTTGTTGAGGCGCTTCGCCCTGGCGACGACGCGAGGATCTGCCGAAAACACACCAGTGACGTCCGTGTAGATCTCGCACACGTCGGCGCCGAGCGCCGCGGCGAGCGCGACGGCGGTGACGTCGGATCCCCCGCGCCCGAGGGTCGTGATATCACGGGTGGTCGAGACACCTTGGAAACCGGCGACGACGGGGGTCAGTCCCGCGTCTAGGGCTTCCTGGATACGGGTCGGCCGCATCTCCAGAATTTTGGCGCGCGTGTGATCGGCGTCGGTGATGATGCCCGCCTGGGACCCGGTAAAGGACGCTGCTTCGACCCCACGGCCCGCCAACGCCATACACACCAGAGCCATGGAAATCCGTTCGCCCGCGGTCAACAGCATGTCGAGCTCTCGAGGGGGCCGCACCGGGGAAACGTCGTCGGCCAGACGGAGGAGATCATCGGTGGATTTGCCCATGGCGGACACCACGACGACAACTTGGTCACCGCCGCGGCGCGTGCGGGCCACGTGATCCGCCACCGCGCGAATCCTCTCGGCGTCGCCGACAGAGGTTCCTCCGAACTTCTGAACGACGAGACCCATAGACATAAGTTACTGGTCGCAACGCCAACCCCCTGAAGCGACTTCGGTAGGATCGCGTCCGTGCCTACAGAGAAGCGTGCTCGTCAGAAGGCCGCCCGCCGGGAAAAGCTCGAAGCCCAGCGTCGCGCGGCGAAGCGTAAGAAGCAGATTCGTACAACGGGAATTGTCGTTGTGGTTGCCGCGCTCATCATCACCTCGGTGGCCGTGCTCGCCAATAGCGGCAAGTCGAAGCCCGCGACGACGACCACGTTGCCCGCCGCCGCCGCGCAGGTGGCGGCGAACAAGATCGCCGAGAAGTACGGATGCCCCGGGTCCCCGGACACGACCGTGACGACACCGAACTGGTCGACACCCCCGGCGTACACACTCGACGCGTCGAAGAATTACTACGCCACCTTCAAAACCACGGCGGGGACCTTCGTCGAGAAACTCAACACCACCACGACCAAGGTCAACACGAACAATTTCGTGTTCCTCGCCGACCACAACTACTACAAGTGCACGATCTTCGGTCGTGTCCTCAAGGGCTTCGTGGACCAGGGCGGCTTCACCAACACCACAACCCAGGGTGGCGTGAATTACAAGATCACCGAAAACGAGTACCCGACGAAGGCGTCCAACGCGGCGAAGCAGTACGCCTTCGGCGATCTCGCGTACGCCAACTCGGGCTCAGGCACCAATGGCAGCCAGTTCTTCGTGGTGGCCGGTCCGCGGGGCGAGGCCCTCCCGCCGTCCTACACCGACATCGGGACACTCGTGTCCGGTGGCGATGTGGTCTCCCTCATCAATGAACAGGGAGCCGACATCAGCAGCCAGACCGGAACGCCGACGGTGATCCAGCGCGTTCTGAACGTCAAGATTTCCAATTCGCTCTAAGCCCAGAAAGAAGACCACTATGGCCACTCCCGACGCTCCGAACCCCGACGGCTCCAGCCCAAAGACACAGACTTTTTCGGGTGAGCCCCCGATGATCATTGACCCGCAGAAGTCCTACAGCGCGACCATGGTCACCACCAAGGGCACCTTGGAGATTCTGCTGGACCCACTGGGTGCGCCGAAGACGGTCAACAACTTCGTCTTCCTCTCCCGTTACCACTACTACGACGGCATCTTCTTCCACCGCGTCATTCCGGGCTTCGTCCTGCAGGGTGGCGACCCGGGGGGCACCGGCACTGGCGGCCCGGGATATCGCTTCGCGGACGAATTGCCGAAGCCTGGTCGTTACGAGGTTGGCTCTTTGGCCATGGCGAACGCCGGTCCGGACACGAACGGTAGCCAGTTCTTCGTGATCTCCGGTCCCGACGGCGTGCGCTTGCCGCCCCTGTACTCGTTGTTCGGCAAGGTCGTGAAGGGTCTTGACGTCGTGGCCGCCATTGACGCCATCGGCACGCGCGGTGGTCAGCCGACGGAACGCGTGGTCATCGAATCGGTCACGATCACCGAGAGTTGATCTCGTCCGCGGCCCCTCCGCGGAACACGCGCACCTCGTCATTGAGCGCGCGCCACTCGCCGTCGACACACAGCACGACGCCGCCTTCGTTGAGGGCGATCACGAGTTCGTTGTCCCCGAGTAGCTCTCTCGTTCGCGCCAATCGGTCCGGGTGGCACGGCCCCACGACGACCGCACCCGATCGATATCCGAGTCCCGTCGTAGGTGCCCCACCGCGCGGATCGGCCATGTGGTCGCCGAGAACGGTGCAGGTCTCCCCGATCACCATCACGAGCGCTGCGTCACGCAGAGCCTCGCCAACGGGCGTCTCGCGCCACGTACTCCGGGCGTGCAGCGCGGAACCGTCCGTGAGAATGATGGCGTCGGCCGCCGCGAGACGTTCGGCGAAATATGGCTCCGACGCCGAGGAGCGATCGGTGACCATGAGAGCTTCGACGCGCACGTCGGCGTCCTGCACCCGCGCGCTCGTCGCCACGGCGGTTTCGGTCGCCCCCGTGAACGCCGCCGCGGTGGGGAGGACGCACACATCGGCACCAGAAGGAAGAACCAACGGTGAGTTGGGGGCGAAGAGGCCGGTCAATGTTGCCGGCGATCCGAGGAAGAAAGTGCGTTGATTCACCGGGGCAGTCTCCCACTGACAGCCCGGTTACTCGTGAGTAAGGTGGCCCTATGACTATCAACAAAGTTGGCGTTTTGGGTTCGGGCATCATGGGCAGCGGCATTGCGGAAGTCGCCGCGACCGCCGGCGCACAGGTCATTGTGCGGAGTCGTTCTGAAGCCACCGCCGACGGCATGCTGGTGGGCCTCGAGAAGTTGCTGGCCAAGCAAGTGGAGCGGGGCAAGAAGACCCAGGACGAAGCCGACGCCATTCGCGCGCGAGTCTCGGCGACCACCGCGTTGGCGGATCTCGCGGACTGCGACCTCATCATCGAGTCCGTCGTCGAGGACCTCGCGGTGAAGAAGCACCTCTTTGCGGAGTTGGACCGCGTCGTCAAGCACGGCGCCATCATCGCCACCAACACCTCAACGCTGCCGGTCATTGAGCTCGCGATGGAAACCTCTCGTCCTGACGCCGTCTGTGGTGTCCACTTCTTCAACCCCGCGCCGGCGATGTCCCTGGTGGAGATCGTCCGTCCGTTGACCGCGAGTGATGAGACCATCGCCACCGTGACCGCCTTCGCCACCGCGTGTGGCAAAGAGCCGGTTGAAGTAAAGGACCAGGCCGGATTCATCGTCAACGCCCTACTGTTCCCGTATCTCAACAACGCCATTCGCATCCTCGAGCAGGGCGTGGCCACGAAGGAAGGAATCGACACCGCGATGAAGGGCGGGTGCGGATTCCCGATGGGACCCTTCGCGCTTCTCGACCTCGTCGGCCTCGACACCTCGCTCGCGATTCTTGAGGCTCTCTACGCCGAATTCGCCGACCCCAACTACGCACCGGTGCCGCTTCTCAAGCGCATGGTGGCGGCCGGCACGCTCGGTCGCAAGACGGGCACCGGTTTCTACGATTACCGTCGATAGGAACACCGACCAAAGGAGTCACCGTGTCTGAACGCTCGAAGCCCTGGGTGATGCGGACGTATTCCGGTCACTCCTCCGCGGCCAAATCCAACGAGTTGTACCGGACGAACTTGTCCAAGGGACAAACCGGACTCTCGATCGCCTTCGACCTGCCGACCCAGACCGGCTACGACCCCGACAGCCCCGCCGCCGCGGGCGAAGTCGGCAAAGTCGGCGTACCGGTCGCCCACCTCGGTCACATGCGCCAGTTGCTCGACCAGATCCCCGTCGGGGAGATGAACACGTCGATGACCATCAATGCCACCGCCGCGTGGTTGTGGGGTCTGTACCTGGCCTACGCCGAGGAACAGGGCGTCGACCCTGGTGTTCTGCAAGGCACGACGCAAAACGACATCATCAAGGAATACCTCTCCCGCGGGACCTACATCTACGCGCCGGAGCCGTCTCGTCGCCTCATTGTTGACATGATCGCCTACGGCATCGAGAACGTGCCGAAGTGGAACCCGATCAATGTCTGCAGCTACCACCTCCAAGAGGCGGGCGCCACCACGGTGCAGGAGATTGCGTACTCGCTCGCCACGGCCATTGACGTCCTCGACGCGGTGCGCGACTCGGGCAAGGTCTCGCGCGAGCAAATCCCTCACGTCGTGGGTCGTATTTCGTTCTTCGTCAACGCCGGGATCCGGTTCGTCGAAGAGATCGCGAAGATGCGGGCTTTCACCGCGATGTGGGACAAGATCTGCCGCGAGCGCTACGGCGTCGAGGACCCGTCGCTGCGCCGTTTCCGCTACGGCGTGCAAGTGAATTCACTCGGACTCACCGAGCAACAGCCGGAGAACAACATCCAGCGCATCGTGCTCGAAATGCTGGGTGTGACCATGTCCGCGGATGCGCGGGCGCGCGCCGTGCAGTTGCCGGCCTGGAACGAAGCGCTCGGTCTGCCGCGCCCGTGGGACCAGCAGTGGAGTCTGCGCCTGCAGCAGGTGTTGGCCTTCGAGACGGACTTGCTCGAGTACCCCGACATCTTCGCGGGTAGTCACGTCATGGAAGCGAAGACCCAACAGCTCGTTGACGACGCCACGACCGAGCTCGAAGAGGTCCTCGCGCTCGGCGGAGCGTTCAACGCCATCGAGGAACTCAAGAGTCGTTTGGTGGCCAGTCAGGCCGCCCGTATTGCGCGCATCGAATCGGGCGAACAGATTGTGGTGGGCGTGAACAAGTTCACCGAGACCGCGCCGTCGCCGCTCACCGAGGGTGATTCACTCGACGCCATTCTCACCGTCGACCCCGCCGTCGAGGCCGAAATGATCGCCGACGTGACCGCGTGGCGCGCATCTCGCGACGACGCCGCAGTGACCGCCGCGCTGGCGGAACTTGAGCGTGTCGCACGTTCGAGTGCGCCCGACGACAACATCATGATCCCGACGATCGCTCTTGCCAAAGCGGGTGGAACCACCGGTGAATGGGCCAACACGTTGCGCGGTGTCTTCGGCGAATACCGCGCCCCGACCGGCGTGCGCGCCGGCGTGAGTGCGCGCGGCGATGCGTTCGCCGCACTCGTCGCGCGTTCGAAGAACATCGCCGCCACGCGCGGGGCCCCGCCCAAGTTGCTCGTGGCCAAGCCCGGACTCGACGGTCACTCCAATGGTGCTGAGCAGATAGCGGTCGCCGCACGTGACGCCGGCTTCGAAGTGGTCTACCAGGGCATCCGCCTCTCTCCGGAAGAGATCGTGGCCGCTGCGCGTGACGAAGACGTGGACGTCATCGGCATCTCGATTCTCTCGGGTTCGCATCTCTCCTTGGTGCCTCGCGTCGTTGAGGGACTTCGGGAGCAAGGGGTGGACGCGATGGTCGTCGTGGGGGGCATCATTCCCGACGAAGACGCGCGCGCTCTCGTCGCTAGCGGCGTGACCGCGGTCTATACGCCGAAGGACTTTGAGTTGCACTCGATCATGGACGACCTGCTGAGTCTGGTCGAGAAGTCCTTCTAAAGGATCTCGCCGAACTGTTGCGACGCCTTA
>CAIQPR010000054.1 GCA_903873775.1 uncultured Actinomycetes bacterium | reverse complement strand
TGGATGCCCGCGGCCATGATGCCGGGGCCGGCACCGGTGACGACCATCCAGTCATCCTCGACAATCGCGCGCGCAAAATCGTGGGCGAGCGCATAGATGGGAGAGTCCGGCCGCGTGCGAGCCGAGCCAAAGATCGTTACCTTGCGCACTCCCCGGTAGGGCGCGAAGACCTCGAAGGCCTCCACGAGTTCCGCCAGCGCTGCGTCCGCGATCTTGAGATCGAGCGGGTCGGGGTCCTGGGCGGCCAACACAACGACGTTGTCGAGAAGGTTCGCGAGCATGTCGCGACGACGACGCCCCATCGTAGGGAGCCCCTCGACGATCGCCGCGAGGAGCGCGCTCTGCGCCTCAGCGATCTCGGTCATAGCTTCTGGTACAGCGTTGTCCGTTGGCGGAGGGGACGACCGAGGGGTGCCACCAGTTCACGCAACGACGCCACGTCCATCTCTTGCCCGTGGGCCGCGCCCGCGGCGCGAGAGATGTTCTCGTCCATGAGCGTGCCGCCCAGGTCATTGGCCCCCGCTTGGAGGATGCGTCTCGATCCCTCGACGCCCGTCTTCACCCAACTCGTTTGAATATTGTCAATCAACGTCGCGTAATGGAGCCGACCGACCGCGTGCATCAGGAGCGCTTCGCGGAATGTCGGACCCTTGCGGGAGCGTCCGCGAAGGAACATGGGCGTCGCCATGTGGACATACGCCAATGGTACGAATTCGGTGAATCCGCCGGTCTCTTTCTGCAGGTCCCTCGTGCGAATCAAGTGCCGCGCCCACGAGTCGTAGCCCTCAATGGCGCCGAACATGATGGTGATATTCGAACGCAACCCGACCGAATGAGCCGCGCGATGGACATCAAGCCACTGGTCGGACGTGATCTTGTCCGGGCACAATTCACGACGAATCTCGTCATCCAAGATCTCGGCGGCAGTTCCGGGCAAGGTCTTCAAGCCGGCGTCTTTCAGGCGGGACAAATACGTCGCGAGATCGACGTCGAGTCGGCGCGCACCCTCGAAGACCTCCAACGCGCTGAACGCGTGAATGTGAATCGTGGGCGAACCCGCTCGCACGGCCGCGACGACGTCAATGTAGTAATCGCCATCAAAATTAGGGTGAATGCCGCCTTGAAGGCACACCTCGGTCGCACCCTTGGCCTCCGCTTCGCGCACGCGCTCACTGATCTCGTCCAGAGTCAGAAGGTACGGATCTCCCCGAAGATTGAGCGACAGGGGTCCTTTGGAGAACGCACAGAATCGGCACTTGAAGGTACAGACATTGGTGTAATTGATGTTGCGGTTGATCACGTAGGTGATCTCGTCGCCACTCAGCTTCTCTCGCACGTCATCGGCCCGTTCACAAATGGCTTCGACATCCGCGCCGCGCGCCGAGAACAGAGTGGTCAGCATCTTTTCGTCGAGGTCCATGCCGGGCTCGTACGCGCGCAGGATGTCCGTGACACGCGCACTCGTCGCACGCAACGTTGTGCGGGCTGGAGGATCGCTCTCGCCGCCCGAGTACCACTGGTCGTCGCGCGCCCGCTGTGAACCATCGCTGTGCGCGAGGACGTACGGTCGCACGGACTCGTCGAGGAATCGTTCCGCGTCTCGGGCGAACTCGGGATACACGGTGAGACGGGGCGCGAGGACGAGGCCCGCCGCGTCCACTTCCGCACCGAGCGTCTCGACAACCGGCCAGGCCCTCTCGGGATTCACGTGGTCCTGCGTGACGGGTGAAATGCCGCCAAAATCATCGATACCGAAGGCGAGGAGTCGTGTCGGGTTGTCGCTCAAATTTGGCGGTGCCTGGAGATGAATGTCGCCCGGCAGGATCAAACGAGCGAGGGCAATCGTCCAGTGGAACTCCTCGTCGTCCGCCGCCGGCCAGTCCGCCATCGCCGTGCGGTGCTTCGGCAAGAAGTTCTGCACGATCACTTCTTGAACGTGGCCGTATTCAAGGTGCGCCGTCGCAATGGCCTCGAGAGTCTTCAATCGGTCGAGTCGCGATTCACCAATGCCCACCAGAAGGCCCGTCGTAAAGGGGATGCCCAGTTCACCCGCTGCGTGCAGCGTGCCCAATCGACGCGACGGCACTTTGTCGGGAGCGAGACGGTGGGCCTCGACGTCCGCCAGAGTTTCGAGCATCATTCCCTGCGACGCACTCACGGTGCGAAGTTCAGACAATTCGTGACGGTAAAGGGCACCGGCATTAGCGTGCGGCAGAAGACCCGTCGAGTGCAGAACCGCGCGCGCCGCCTCGGCGAGGTAGTTGACCGTCGAGCGGAAACCGTGTCCCGCCAGCCAGCGCGCCGCGTCGTCGTAGCGCAATTCAGGACGTTCACCGAGGGTGAAGAGTGCCTCGGTGCATCCCGCATCCGCGCCGGCCGCGGCGATGGCGAGCACCTCGTCAATCGTCAGGAACGGCGCAGGGAGACGTGCCGGCGCTTGGGCGAAGGTGCAATACCCGCAACGATCACGGCAGAGCTTCGTGAGAGGGATGAAGACCTTGGGCGAATAGGTGACAATGACACCGTGATGCTCGCGAGCCTTCTCGTACGCGGCGGGTGCTAACTCCGCGGAGGACGCCTCGAGGTACCTCAGCGGACCGGTTGACGTAGGCGTGAGCGACACGATGCCATCGTAGGTCTAATGACCAAAGAGCGAAGCAACCTGATCGAGGCTCTCCACCCGAAGCTCAATGACGGTCCGGCCCGCACTTCGCAGCGCGACGGCGTCAGCGTGCGCCTGCGCCGCGTGGAGGTCGTGGAAGGAAAAGTGTCGCCCGCTGATGCGCTGCGGCTCAGTCGTTGGCTTCACCTGCACTTGGATCGCGACCATGGACGCGGGTCCACCCTTGTGGAGTTGGCCCGTGGAGTGGAGAAAGCGAGGGCCGAGAGCAGCCGTGATCTTTGGAAAACGACCCGCGAGGCGCTCGCGCAACGAAAAGACCGCTGCGTCGTGATCCAGGGGAGCGAACACCTGAAGAGCGACGTAACCCGCTTCGTCGGCGCGGTCGAGATCCGCGAGCGGCACGTGCAGTTCGTCACTCCACACGTGTGGCTGGGCCAACTGACCAAAAACATTGCGCTTGGCGCCCTCAACGTCGGGCTGGTTGAAGGGGTCCACGCCGATCGCCCACGCCATGGCGGCAATCTCGACGTGAAACTTGTACACGTCACGCGCCACAGAAGCTCGCTGTGGCGCTCGCTGCGCTGGTGCCCCCAAGACGGGCACGACACCACGCCCGTCCTTTCCAGTGGACTCCGCCACCAATTGCTCCAGCCACAACTCACCCGTCCCCGTCCGCGGGGGGTGCTCGAGTGAGAACCAATTGATCTCGCGGTCGGAATCAACGCTCTGTGCCGCACGCACAAACCATTCGACAAATTCGTCCTTCTCAACGCCCCCGGTGAAACTCGTCTCGAGGAGCTCGTCCACACTCCAGCCCGCGGCGAGGGCCGGCAAGATCCCCATGGGGGAGAGAGCACCGAAGCGGCCGCCGGTGTTGGGATCCCCGTAGAACAGGGCGGCATCCAGGGACGTCGCCAGCTCGGCCAGGCTCGTTCCCGGATCCGTGATGATGGAGAGGTCGCGTGTTTCGAGTCCGTGAGCCAAGGCCCACGCCAGCGTCGTCACCGTTTCGATGGTGCCGCCCGATTTCGAGGCGGCGATCACATTGACGTTGTGAAAGTCAACGGCCGCAATCGTGTCGGGGTTCGATGTGTCCACGACCTCGAGCGTCGTGGAACCCCTCATTGCGCCGAACATCGACGCGGGTGAGGCAGATCCGCCCATTCCCAAGACAATGGTTCGCTCGTGTCGCGCCGGTCGATCGCGATGCCAGCGCTGATCAAGCTCCGTGACGCGCTGTTCAAACTCCGCCACGTGAGAGACCCAACCCAGCGAATGGCGGGCGGTATCTCCCAAGAAAGCGGCAGGACTGCCCTCCCATAATTGTTCCGCGGCGGTGTCGGCGTTGGTCGGCATCAGTGGGGGCGAAGCTTCGATCCGACGGTGTCGAGCAGCTCCCGATAGGAGTCCTCAAAGGCCTTCACTCCATCGTGCTCGAGTTGATTCGTCAGTGCGGTCACGTCGACATGTGTGCGAAGTTCGTCGAATTGCTGCATCATCGATGCCCGTACCGACGGGTCTGCAATCCCTGCGGCATCAAACGAACCCGTTGTCGCGAACATCTCCAGAGTGGCTTCGGGCATGGTATTCACGGTCTCGTCGGCGATCAATGGCACGACGTACAGTAGCGGGTCGTAGTCGGGATTTTTCGTCGACGTCGAGGCCCAGAGCGGGCGTTGCACTTGGCCGCCCTGCGCGAGAATCTCCTGCGCGTCGACCTGCGAAAAGCGATCCAAATACGCCTGATACGCGGTCGCCACTTGCGCGTTCGCCCCGGTCCCTCGCAATTCGGGGTGCGCATCGAGCAGTGGGTCAGCGGCAGAATCAACGCGGGAGACGAAGAAGGACGCCACCGACGCGATGTGTTGCGGATTGTGGCCGCGCACAATCGCTTCTCGGACGCCGAGCACGAATTCGTCCATCACCTGTTGGTAGCGCTCAACAGAGAAGATCAACGTCACGTTGACGCTGATGCCACGGGCCAGGGTCTCACGAATGGCGCTCAGACCCGCCACCGTCGCGGGAATCTTGATCATGAGGTTGGGTCGACCGACCTGTTCGGCCAGGCGAGACGCCGCCGCGACCGTGGCGGTGGCGTCGTAGGCGAGGCGGGGCGAGACCTCGAGGGACACGAAACCATCGGTGAAGCGCCGGGCGCCACTCGTGAGTTCGCGAACCGACGCCGCGTGCACGGGGCCGAGGACATCACACGCCGCTTGAACGTCCGCGACGGCGAGCTCTTCGAAGAGTTGCTCGGGGAGCGTCGCGCTAGAGGCTGCGATGGCGTCGTCATAGGCGGTGGAGGTGGCGAGGGCCTTGGCGAAGATGGCGGGGTTGGACGTTACGCCCCGCACCCCTCGATCGACGAGATTTTGGAGCGTGCCGTCAGTGAGCCAATCCCGCCGAATGTTGTCAATCCAGGGACTCTGTCCGTGCTCTAAATACAGCGAATCCAGTTTGGTCACTGGTCTCCCTCCAGTCGGCGCGTCACGTGGTCCGCGACGGCCTGTGCGGTGATGTTGAAGTAGTCAAACACGTAACCACCCGGCGCAGAGAGGCCGAAGGTATCGATGCCGATCGCTTCGTCTGCGTAACGGTACCAACCAAGAGTGGCGCCGGCCTCCACGGCCAGAGTCGGGGTGGTGCGCGGCAATACCGAGACCCGGTACTCCCGGGGCTGATTTTCAAAGCACGCCCAGCACGGCATCGCCACGACCCGAACGGACACGCCGCGTTGTGCGAGGATCTCCGCCGCGTCCAGGCACACCGAGACTTCCGAGCCCGTTCCGATCAACGTGAAGGCGGCGTCGTTCGCTTCCTTCGCTACGTACGCGCCCTTGAGCGCATGCTCCGCGGACGCTGCGGCGGCGGCACCGGCCAGAACGGGCAAATCTTGTCGCGTGAGAATCAGCGCGGTGGGTGGCATGTGGTCGTCGGTGAGCAAGTCGTGCACGACCCGAAGCGTTTCGTTGCCGTCCGACGGACGAACGACGTGCAAGTGCGGCATGGCGCGCAGGGCCATGAGGTGCTCGACGGGTTGGTGTGTTGGCCCGTCCTCACCAACGCCGACAGAGTCGTGCGTGAAGACAAACAGCGTCGAGGCTTCGGACAGAGACGCGAGACGAATCGCGGGTCGCATGTAGTCGCTAAACACAAAGAAGGTTGACCCTAGAGGGCGCACTCCGCCGTGGAGGGCCATGCCCACCATCACCGCACCCATGGCGAATTCACGGATGCCGTAGTACACCTGACGTCCATCGGGTGTCGCCGACCCGTGGGGACGCGTATTGGGCAGCACGACGCCGGTGTTGTCCGTGAGGTCCGCCGAACCCGACACGATGCCTGGTTGCGTCTCGGCCACGGCGTCCAGCGCCCGCTGCAGGGCCTTGCGCGTGGCCACCTTGCTGCCTTCTTCGTACGGCGTGGCCTCGGGAGCACTTTCGGTCACCCCACGACGGCGAATGAGATCGAGCAACTCTTCGCCCGCGGCCCCGCTCGCCATGAGGCGGGCCTCCCACTGATGGACCAGGTCGCGTTCGGCAATGGCGTCCACGAAGTGGCGCGGCAGTTCGGGATCGAGGACGAATGGAAGAGGCTCGACTCCGAGAGCCGCCTTGGCTTCCGCAATCGCGGCGGCAGAGAAGATGGAACCGTGGGCCTCCTTCTTGTCCACCATGGTGGGGGAGGGAAAGCCGATGTGCGACCGAACGATAATGAGCGTGGGGCGCTTGGTCTCCTCCATCGCGTCACGGCACGCCTGGTCGATGACGTCGAGGTCCGTCGCCTGTTCTCCAATATCAATGACGTGCCAGCCGTACGCGCGGAAGCGACCAGCGGTGTCGTCGCGAAGCGCAATTTCGGTGGCGCCATCGATGGTGATGTGATTGTTGTCGTAGAAGACCGTCAAACGGTCGAGGCCCAAACTCCCCGCCAGCGACGCGGCCTCGTGAGAGATGCCTTCTTCCAAGCACCCGTCACCCGCGATTACCCACACGCGATGATCCACAAGCTCGGCTCCGAAGTGTGCGCGAAGAGTCCGTTCGGCCATCGCCATACCCACACCGTTGGCAAGACCTTGGCCCAGGGGGCCTGTCGTTACTTCCACGGTGGGCGTGACGCCCACTTCAGGGTGACCCGGCGTGCGAGAGTGCGGCTGACGGAAGTTCTGGAGGTCCTCGACTGTCACGTCGTAGCCGAACGTGTGCGCGAGCCCGTATTGCAAGATGGACGCGTGACCCGCGCTCATGATGAATCGGTCGCGGTCAACCCAGTCGGGATGCCGCGGGTCGTGCCGAAGAATTCTTGAGAACAGCGTCACGCCGAGCGGCGCGAGAGCCATTGCGGTACCGGAGTGACCGGAATTGGCCTTCGCCGGAGCATCCATGGCCAACGCCACGATCTGTCGAATTGCCTGATCCTCGGAGGGACTTGCGCCTGCAAAAGTTACGTTCGCCATCGCTCCGACAGTAGTGAAGTCCGAGCAATGGCTCGTGCCACGTGCTCTCACTAGCCTGAGGGCGTGTCCTTACAGGTTCCCCCTAACTGCGACCTCACCCTCGGACTGCGGTGCGTCGACAAGAGCGAACCCGGCCGCACCATCTGGGAGATGCGCGCCGACGAGCGCTTCGCCAATCCGGGCGGCGTCATTCAAGGCGGATTCCTCGCCGCGATGCTCGACTCGTCAATGGGAGCAAGCGCCGTCACCTCTCTCCGTGGTCGACGGGCTCGGGTGGCGAATGCGGAAATGAAGGTGTCGTTCCTCAGGAGTGCCAAGGTCGGCTCCCTGCTCACCTGCGATGCTCGGACCATCGAGAGCGGCAGCACCGTCATTTTCGTGGAGGCCACCATCGTCGACGAGAACCAGAGACTCATCGCGACGGCGTCATCGACGTACATCGCGAAGGAACGTTCTCAGTAGGCTGGCCCCGTGGCATCCAAGTGGCGACAGTTTTTTGACGTGAGCACGATTCGTCGTGACGTCGACGAGATTAAAGAACTCGCCACGACGTACGTCAATCAAGAGAGTGTCGATCCTCTCAAGGCCGCCGGTCGCTACGCCGCGTGGGGATGCGCTGGCTCGCTCTTCATTGGGATGGGTGCCATGCTCGCTCTGGTCGGGCTGCTCCGCGTCCTCCAGGACGAAACCGCGGTCTTCCATGGCACGTGGTCCTGGGTGCCGTACATCATCATTGCCCTCATCGGCATTCTCATCATCGCTCTCATTGCGTGGCGGATCGTGTCGGGACCGGCCAAGCGACGTTTGCCCGCTCCCGAGAAGAAGGCGTCATGAGCGATCACTCCGAAACCCGCCGAGAGCTGGAAGCCTCGCTTCGCCGCTTAGTGGGGGACACCACCCAACTGGCCGGCGACGCCCAAGGTTCCGCGAAGAGTGCGGCACCCGCCCTCGGCGTTCTCGCCGCGCTGCTCGCGTTCGCCTACGGCCGTCGTCGAGGTCGCAAACGAGCGGCCACTCTCAAGGTCACACGGCGCAAGTGAACGTCCGCATCTTGACGTGGATCATGGCCTTGGCGGTCCGCCAAGCTCGACGCTACGGCAGCCGCCTCTGGTGGGCCGTCGCGCTCTTAGCCTTTGTTCTGCGCGTCTCCGAGCAGCGTGGCGTGCGCACACGCACCTATCGCGTACGTGACGGCCAGGGTCTCGACATCGACCTCGCTACGAAAGCAGCCGCGTGAACCCCTCCACCTTGCGCGTCGGCGAACGCGTCATGCTGATTGACGGCAAGGACCGTCGCTACCTCATCTCCCTGCGTGAAGGCGCCTCCTTCCACACGCACGCGGGAATTGTGAACCACGACGACCTCATCGGCGCGACCGAAGGTGACGTCATCGCGGGCAGCACAGGTCGTAACTTTCTCGTGCTTCGCCCGACGCTCGGGGACGTGGTTTTGAAAATGCCCCGCGGTGCCCAGGTGATTTACCCGAAGGACCTCGGCGCCATCTTGATGTCCGCCGACATTGGCCCGGGCATGCGCATCCTCGAAGCGGGGGTGGGTTCGGGAGCATTGTCGATGACGATTCTGCGAGCGGGCGCTCTCGTAAAGGGATACGAAATCCGGGAGGACTTCGCGGAACGCGCGAAGGAAAACGTCTACGCCATGCTCGGGACGGACGTGCCCTACGACGTGGAGATTCGCGACGTCACGCTCGGCATTGAAGAAACAGATCTCGACCGCATCCTGCTCGACATGCCGGAACCGTGGAAGGTCGTGGAACACGCGGAGACGTCTCTTCGTCCCGGCGGCATTTTTCTCGCCTACCTACCAACCATTAATCAGACACAGTTGCTGCGCGAGACCCTCGCCCGCCACGCGTTCGGTCTGTGCGAAACCGTAGAAGTCTTACGCCGTACGTGGCACATCGAAAATCGATCGGTGCGACCTGATCACCGCATGGTGGCGCACACGGGATTTCTCACCACAGCCCGCCGACTCGTGCGTCACTTAGACGAGGACGTCAGTCCTTCTCAATAAAGATGCACTCGCCCGGGCACTCTTCGGAGGCCTCGGTGACCGCGTCTTCGAGTTCAGCCGGAACATTCGCCATCCCGTCGGAGCCGCCGGGGTTGCTCTTGACGTCCGTGCCTTCTTTCACGTAGGCGAGACCATCGTCGAGCAGCGTGAACACGGCCGGTGCGATCTCCTCGCAGAGTCCATCGCCGGTGCACAAGTCCTGGTCGATCCACACCTTCATTTCAATTCCTCCGTGGCGAACGCTTGGTACAGGACTTTAGCCGTTGCAAGGAAGAACCCGGCCCCCTCCAAGATCAGACACATCTCACTATGGTGGAGATATGGACGCTCACGAGACGCCTACCGCCGAAGAGTTTGAACAGTTGCAGTTGGAGTTGCGTCACGCACTCGAGGAACTGGACGCATTCAAGCGACGCAGTGAGGAATACCCCTCGCGCGTGGAAGCGCTGGAAGAGCAGTTGCTCGAAACGCGCGGACAACTCACACAGGCTCGGTCCAACAACGAAAAGCTCACCATCACCATTCAGCAGACGCGCGAGCAAATCGCCGCACTGCGCGAAGAAGTCGAAAAGCTCACGCAGCCTCCCTCGGTGTACGGAACATTCCTCGACTTCAACGCCGACGGCAGCGTCGACATCTTCGCGTCGGGCCGCAAGATGCGCGTCGCACTCCACCCGGGCATCGATCCCGGTCAGGTGGACCGCGGCAGTGAAGTCGTCCTGAACGAGTCCTTCACGGTTATCGCGGTACGCGACCCGGACGGACAGGGCGAAGTCGTCACGGTCAAGGAAGTCATTGATGAGCGGCGAGTACTTATCTCCGCGCGCGGTGACGACGAGCGTGTCGTGGAACGTGCGGACGCGCTACACGACGTGAAGTTACGCGCCGGCGACGCCGTGCTGTTCGACCTGCGGTCCAACCTCTTGATTGAGAAGCTGGCGCGACAGGAAGTCGAAGACCTTGTTCTCGAAGAGGTGCCCGACATCAGCTACAACGACGTCGGCGGTCTCGATTCGCAAATCGAACTGATCACGGACGCGGTCGAGTTGCCGTACCTCCACCGCCGACTCTTTAGCGAGTACGAGTTACCGGCGCCCAAGGGAATTCTCTTGTACGGCCCTCCCGGGTGCGGAAAGACACTGATCGCCAAGGCCGTGGCGAATTCGTTGGCCGCCAAGGTGGCGGAGATCACCGGCAACACCAACGTGCGTTCGTACTTCTTGAACATCAAGGGTCCCGAACTGCTCAACAAGTACGTAGGTGAGACGGAACGACAGATTCGACTCGTGTTCCAACGAGCGCGAGAGAAGGCCGAAGAGGGCGTGCCGGTCATCGTGTTCTTCGATGAGATGGACTCACTCTTTCGCACCCGCGGATCGGGCATCTCCTCGGACATGGAGTCAACGATCGTTCCGCAATTGCTCGCGGAAATCGACGGCGTCGAGTCACTCCGCGACGTGATCGTCATTGGTGCCACCAACCGCGAAGACTTGATCGACCCCGCCATCCTGCGACCCGGACGTCTCGACGTCAAAATCAAGATCGAACGACCTACAGCGGAGGCTGCCGCACAGATCTTCAGCCGCTACCTGCACACCACTCTGCCGATCGACGAAGCGCAGGTCCGCGAGTTGGGTGGGGGAGACGTGGAGAAGGCGGTGGCGAACATGATTGAGCAAACCGTCGCAGAGATGTACCGCGTCGACGACGAGAATCGATTCCTCGAAGTTACGTACCAGGGCGGGGACAAGGAAATCCTCTACTACAAGGACTTCTCGTCGGGCGCCATGATTGAAAACATCGTCCGCCGCGCCAAAAAGCTGGCGGTGAAACGTGAGATCGCCGGTACGGGTCGAGGACTTCGCGTGTCGGACCTCTTCGAATCAATTCGCCAGGAATATCGCGAGAACGAAGATCTGCCGAACACGACGAATCCTGACGACTGGGCACGCATCTCGGGCAAGAAGGGTGAGCGGATTGTCTTTATTCGCACCCTGGTGAACCAGCCGTCAGCGGAGCCCCGCGGAGGACGCTCCATCGACCACGTGGGAACCGGCCAGTACCTCTAGCCATGGCCATTCCCAAGGTTCTTGGCATCGAGACGGAGTTTGGCATCGTGGGAGGTCCCGACCACGATCCCATCACGGCATCGACGTTGGTGGTGAACGCGTACGCGCAACCCGGGGTGAGCCTCATCAACTGGGACTTTGACGATGAGATGCCCGGTCACGACGCGCGGGGATTTCCGTCGCTCACATCCGTGGCCCCCCTCGTGGAGACGCACCTCGCGAATACCGTCCTACCCAATGGCGCGAGGTTCTATGTCGACCACGCGCATCCCGAATACTCCTCACCCGAAGTGCGCACGCCACGAGAAGGTGTGCAGTACGACGTGGCGGGGGAAGAGGTGCTTCGCCGCGCCACACACGCGGCGAACGAGCTGGGTGGCTATCGCACGCCCGTCGTTGTGTACAAAAACAATTCAGACGGGAAAGGCAACTCCTACGGCACGCACGAGAATTATCTTCTCGCGAGGTCGGTGGAATTTCCCGACGTCGTGCGCGCCATGGTGCCGCATCTGATTTCGCGTCAAATCATCTGTGGTGCGGGCAAGGTCGGCGCCGAGACGGAAGCGGGCTACGCGCTCGGCTCGTCGTTTCAAATTGCCCAGCGCAGTGAGTTCTTCGAAGAGATTGTGGGCCTCGAGACCACGTTGAAGCGACCCATTGTCAACACGCGCGACGAACCCCATAGTGATGCCGAGCGGTACCGGCGACTCCACGTCATCATCGGGGACGCCAACATGTCCCAGTACGCGACGTTCGTCAAGCTCGGATCAACGTCCTTGCTCTTGGCGGTCCTGGAGGACTTCGGCGTCGATGTCTTTCCCGTTCCACCCCGTCAACCCGTGCACGCCGTTCGCCGCTTCGGAGCCGACATCAGCCTCGCCGCCAGCGTCGAGGACGACAACGGCCAGCAGCGTACGGCGTGGGATTACCAAGATCAGCTGTGGCATCTCGCTCGTCGTTACGTTGACGACACGGGCGCGCCCGCAGTCGCGGACATCGGCGAAGTCGAAGACATCCTCAGGCACTGGCGCGAAATGTTGGACGGAGTTCGCTACAACCGGGACGCCGTAGCCGATCGCGTCGACTGGGTGGCGAAACTGCGACTCGTCGAGGGGTACCAAGAACGACACTCCCTCACGCCCGACGACATGCGGTTGCGGGCCATTGACCTGCAGTATCACGACATCCGTCCGGAAAGGTCGCTCGCTGCGCGTTGCGGCCTACGCACGATGGTGTCGGCGGCGCTGGCCCATAGTTCGACGACGGAGCCACCGAGGTCCACCAGGGCCTATTTCCGCGGACGCTGCATTTCTCAATTTTCTACGGCGATCGCTGCTGCGAACTGGGATTCCGTCGTCTTTGACCTGGGTGCCGATCCACTACATCGAGTTCCTATGATGGATCCGCTGAGGGGAACCGCTGAGTTGACCGAAGAGTTGCTGGACCGATGCACCACTGTCCGTCAACTTTTGGACGAACTCGGCGCCTGACGAGAGAGATACGACAATGAGCGAACAAGAACAGATCCGCAAGCAGCGCCCGGAACGTCGGGCCGACGACACCACGACGCCGGACGTGGACTCCACGCGCGGCGACCAGATCAAGGCCGACCTCGACGATCTTCTGGACGAGATCGACGAAGTCCTCGAGGACAACGCCGAAGAGTTCGTGCGCAACTACGTGCAAAAGGGCGGACAGTAAGTCATGGGTCTGCCGCTGTTTTCCGTCCAAGAAGATCCGGGGCCGTCATTCGTGTCGTACCTTGACGCCAAGGGCGCCTCGATGACGCTCCCGACGGGCGTGGACTCACCGCACGCGACCACCGTGGTGGCCGTGCGGGCCGCCGGGGGAGTGGTTCTCGTCGGGGATCGTCAAGCCACGGGTGCGTACATCGCGAGCCGGGACGTGCGCAAAATCGAAGCAGCAGACCGCTTCACCGCCATTGCCATTTCGGGTTCCGCAGCCATGGGCATGGAGTTCATCCGTATGGCCCAGTTGTCTTTTGAACACTACGAAAAGATGACAGGTTCGTCGCTCAGCCTCGAGGGCAAGGCCAATTATCTGTCGCCTTTGATCCAGCGCAACAATTTGACCACGCCGTTTCTCGTTCTCCCCCTTCTCGCGGGCTATGACGTCAATCGCAAGCGTGGTCGCGTTTTTGAATACGACGGCGCCGGTGGCTGCTACGAGCGCGGAGACTTCGTCGTCATTGGCTCGGGCACACCCTTTGCAGAAAGCGCACTACGCCTCGGCTTCCGCGACGACATGTCGATTGAGGACGCGGTCGAACTCGCCGCTCTCGCCGTCTACGAAGCGGGCGACAATGACCCCGCGACCGGCGGTCCGGATTTCGTACGCAACATCTTTCCGATGATCGTGACCGTCACCGACGAGGGCTTTAGTGAACTGAGCGCCGAAGCAACCGCGACGACCTTTCGGACGATCCACGAGCGTCGTACGGCGACCGGTGGTCGCCCCGGAGGTGCGCTGCGATGAGCATGCCGTTTTATGTTTCCCCGGAGCAGCTCACCAAGGACCGCGCCGAGTTTGCCCAGAAGGGCATTGCTCGGGGCCGATCCATGGTCGCCACCACCTACGACAATGGGGTGCTGCTCGTCGCAGAGAACCCGTCGGCGTCACTGAACAAGATCTCCGAGATCTACGACCGCATCGCCTTCGCGGGCGTGGGGAAGTACAACGAATTCGACCGCCTTCGCGAGGCGGGCATTCGTTGGGCCGACGGGACGGGATACACCTATTCGCGCGAAGACGTGGACGCGCGAGCGCTCGCTAATTACTACGCGCAATACCTCGGTGCCATGTTTGCTGAGGGCCCTAAGCCGCTCGAGATCGAGATCCTGGTCGCACAACTCGGCAACGAGCTACGTCCGACCAAGCTCTACCACTTGGCCTACGAAGGAACGATCACGGACGAAGAACGCTTCGCGGTGCTCGGGGGAGACGCAGACACCATCAAACAGCGTTTCGCCGACACCGACACCGGTGCGTCTGATCTGCGCGGAGCCCTGCACCACGCCGTCGCCGCCCTCTCGGGACCGGATCGATCGATCCCCGCGACGGACCTCGAGGTGGCGGTCCTGGAAGATCGGGGCTCGCGACGTACGTTCGTACGGCTTACCGATGAGGTCGTCGGCGAACTCCTGAACAACTAGCGTCGCCTCTATGGAGAGGCGCATCGTCGGTATCGAGACGGAATACGGCGTCACCTTCGCCTTTCGCGGGCAGCGTCGACTCAGTCCGGACGAGGTGTCGCGATTCCTGTTTCGCAAGGTTGTCGCCTGGGGACGTAGTTCCAATGTCTTCCTGGAGAACGGCAGTCGCCTGTATCTCGACGTGGGCTCCCACCCCGAATACGCGACCGCCGAGTGCGACAACTTGTATGACCTCGTGGCCCAAGACAAGGCGGGCGAAGCCATTCTCCAGGGACTCGTCGAACACGCGCAAGCCCAACTCGACGCCGAGGGCGTCAAGGGCGAGATCTATCTTTTCAAGAACAACTCGGACTCCGCCGGGAATTCCTATGGGTGTCACGAGAACTACTGCACCGAGCGTGATGAAGACCTGTCGCGCCACGAGCAGTTGACGATCCCCTTTCTCATCACCCGACAGATCTTCGCCGGCGCCGGCCGCGTCGTGACCTCGAATCGCGGGACTCACTACTCGTTGTCACAGCGCGCCGAAGTCATCTGGGAGACGATCTCCTCCGCCACCACGCGCAGCCGTCCCGTCATCAACACGCGTGACGAACCACACGCCGATCCCGAGAAATACCGTCGACTTCACGTCATTATCGGAGACTCGAATATGAGCGAGTACGCGACCTTCTTGAAGACGGGCACCATGGCGGTGGTGCTGTCCATGGTCGAAGATAAGACGACCATCCTTCGCGACTACACGTTGGCCCAGCCCATGAACGCCCTGCGTGACGTGTCCGCCGATTTGTTCAGCGAACACCCGATTCGGCTGCAGAACGGTCGAGAGCTCACCGCACTCGAACTCCAAGAGGATCTCTGCGACCGCGCAGAGCTCTTTGCTCAGTCTCGTCAGCTCCCCGAGGATCAGCAGCAGGCCGTGCGCATGTGGCGCGAGACCTTGACGCAATTACGCAAGGATCCCCTCGAGTTGTACCGGGAAATTGACTGGGTGGCGAAGTACCGACTGATTGAGCAGCTCCGCGCGCGCGAAAACGTCTCCCTGACGAGCCCGAAGGTTGCCATGATCGACCTGCTGTATCACGACACGTCGCACCAGCGCGGTTTGTTTTACCGGATGCAGGCCCGCGGACAGGCGGAGCGGATGGTGACCGACGACATGATCAACAACGCCACCGTGAACCCTCCCCAAACCACCCGCGCGAGGATGCGTGGCGCTTTTGTCAAGCGCGCCAATGAACGCAATCGTGACTTCACCGTTGACTGGGTGCACCTCAAACTCAATGATCAACTGCAACGCACGTTGATGCTGAAGGACCCCTTCAAGAGCCACGACGAACGCTTCGACCGTCTTCTGCACTCGCTGTAAATCTGCCGCCGGCGCTCGCTAGCCTTTGCGCATGAGTGGCACCGGCGCAACGGACGCCACCAACGTCGCACCCCCCGTCACGAGACGCGGACGGCGTCGCTATCACCGGCTCCGCACCTTGGTCGAGTGGACGCTCGTCCTCGCCGTGGCCTTTCTCGTGTCCGAACTCATCCGCGACTACGCATTCCAGACCTTCTACATTCCTTCGCCGTCCATGGAACCGACGCTGCTCACTGGTGATCGCATCCTCGTGTCCAAGTTGGGTGTGGAACTCGGCACGGTTCATATCGGTGACGTCATTGTCTTCCACCATCCACCCGCCGAACAGTGTTCGACGGACAGTGTTGAGGACTTGGTCAAACGCGTGATTGGCGTGCCCGGCGATCACCTCACCTCGGTCGGCAACACGATCTTCGTGAACGGGCATCCCTTGCGGGAGAACTGGCCGCACGTCGAACCACTCGGTCGTCCCATCGGGAGCGTCACCGTGCCCGCGGGATCGTATTTCGTGATGGGGGACAATCATCCTGATTCGTGCGATAGCCGCTACTGGGGAACGGTACCCAGGTCGCTCATCATTGGCAAAGTCGTCATGATTCTGTGGCCCGCCAGTCGAATCTCCGCCCTGTAACACCAGGGGAGAAGTGAGGGTCCTACAATGACCCTGTGCTGGATCTGAGCCCCATCAAGCTCATCGTGATTGTTGTGGTCATTCTGGTTGTTCTCGGACCGGACAAGTTGCCTGACGTCGCACGGCAGGCGGGTCAGGCGTGGCACACGTTGCGGAATTTGCAGTCCAAGATCGAATCAGAAGTTCGCGAAGCGGTTCCCGATCTTCCATCGAGTTCTGACATTGTGCGTATGGCCCGCAATCCCGTCGGACTACTCAACTCTCTCGCCGACAAGGCAACACAGGACGATACGGCGGCGGTCTCCGAGGTTGACCTCGACGCCGATAGGGCGG
>CAIQPR010000053.1 GCA_903873775.1 uncultured Actinomycetes bacterium | reverse complement strand
TACGGCTTGGTGGAGACGTAAAAGAAGTAGCCGGCGTAGACGGCTCCCGCACCCACCCACAGCATCGAGAGCAACCAGACCCAGCCGCGAACCCGCAAGCCCCCAATAATCAAAGCCCGAGCGTCCCGGATGGACGGCCATCTCCGACCGGGCGGGCTGGCCTCCAGCAGTGTGTCGAGCATCTCCTCGGACCGCTCACGCCGGTACCTGGCGGGATAGGCGAGCAGCAGCCACCGGCAACGCCGCTCGAGACTATTCACTTCGCACTTCTCATCACGTAGATCGGGAGTCAAGAGAGTCAGTTTCTCGCTGGCGCCAGAGGTCTAATGGAGTCCAAAGATGTGCCGAGGTGGTCACGTTCGAGTTCGAGGTCATACCGGGCCTGAAGGTTTATCCAGAAGCGCTCGCTCGTGCCAAAGAATCGAGCAAGCCTTAGAGCGGTATCGGCGCTAATTCGACGCTTGCCGTGAACGATCTCGTTGATGCGACGCGGCGGAACGTCGATGGACACCGCGAGGCGGTGTTGAGTAACTCCGAGTGGCTCTAGAAAGTCGAGCAGCAAGATCTCGCCCGGATGTATCGGTGCGACTGTGGTGGTCATGTCAGTTCCTCTCAGTGGTAGTCGGCGATCGTGACATCTTCCGGTCCTGCCTTTGTCCAGCGAAAGCAGACTCTCCACTGGTCGTTTATTCGGATGCTGTGCTGTCCGGCACGATCGCCGCTCAATTTCTCTAGGCGATTTCCAGGTGGTACGCGAAGATCGTTAAGAACTTCTGCGGCGTCAAGAATCGCCAGTTTGCGCAAGGCGACCCGCTGAAGATCTCCATGGAACTTGCGAACCACCTTTCTTCGCCATACGCGTTCGGTGTCCCTATCGCCGAACGATTGCAGCACGACTGGAGTATATCCCATTGCGTTATGAACGCAACGCGTTATGGCACTGCAACCTCAAACGAACGAACTTCGTAGGTCGGCACGAAAGCGTGTTGTAAAGGCAACAACGAAGTGGAGGTAACGGGACTTTGTTCGAACCCCCATCTACCCCTGTTCACCAGGTGAAACCCTGCTGACCGCACGCACGGCAACGTTCAGTTCACGCGATTCTCGAAGACGACCTCCCGGCAGCGATGAGCCGCCAGTAGGACGTCTGAGACGGAGGCTTCCTAACAGCAGGCGATTGCAACCGCATTTCCGGTGGGTGTTGAGGCACAACACGCCATGCCGTCTGTGACGTCGATGTTCCTCGGACCAGCATCGGGACCATCAGCCAAGACCGTGTAGACCTCCCAAGGAGCGCCGTTTGGATCTTCGACCCACACCTTGTCCTGCACCGCGTAGCAGCAGGAGGTCGCCTCTTCTGTCGTGGTGGCGAGCCCTTGCTCGCTAATGCGCGTGGTCGCTGCCGAAACCTCATCGGTCGACTCGACTTCGACACCGAGGTGGTTGAGCGCGGCGCTCGTGCCGTGGCCACGGGTAGCTGCGTTCTCGATCAAGACGAGCTTGAGCGGCGGATCTGCAATGGCGAAGTTGGCGTACCCGGGTCGACGCTTAGCCGGCTCGGCGTTGAAGAGCTTCGAGTAGAAGGCGACGGCTTCGTCGACGTCGCTCACATTCAGGGCTAGTTGCACTCGTGACACCTGGACCTCCTATAGATTGGTGTTCGTCAATACGTACTCTACACTTATATTGAGACTTGTCAATGGGAGGATTCATGGCTGCGACTGCTACAAGGACCCTGGAGTCGACCGTGCCGTGTTGTGCGCCGGTGACGGAGTCGGCGCTCTCGAACGATGAGGCGACCGAGTTCGCCAAGGTCCTTGCAGCACTCAGCGATCCCGTCCGACTCAGGCTCTTCTCACTGGTCGCAGCCGAGGGCGAGTCCTGCAGTTGCAGGCTTGAGGGCCCGTTGGAGCGCAGCCAGCCCACTATTTCGCACCACACGAAGATCCTGGCCGACGCGGGCCTCATCGTCGGTGAGAAGCGAGGAAAGTGGACCTGGTGGCGCATTGAAGAAGACCAGTTGGCGCGGGTCCGCCGAGTGCTCGGTGGGACCTGAGATCAGACGGGGCTGACGTTCAGCGAGGTCATGAGCCGTTCGACGCGAGCCCGAATCTCGTCTCGGATCGGTCGGACTTCATTCACCGTTCGTGAAGCCGGGTCGGCGAGCTCCCAGTCCTCGTACCGCTTGCCCGGCAAAACCGGACAGGCGTCGCCGCACCCCATCGTCACAACGACGTCGACGGCTCCGACGACCTCATCGGTCCAAGGCTTCGGGAATTCAGCTCGGATGTCGATGCCAACCTCATCCATGGCCTCAACGACTGCAGGATTGATCTGCGAGGCAGGCTTGGAGCCACCCGAGTAGACGTCGACCTTGCCCGCAGCGAGCTTGCGGAGCCAACCGGCCGCCATCTGAGAACGACCAGCGTTGTGCACGCAGAGGAAGAGCACCGAAGGCAGGTCTGAGGGGATCGTGCCTTGGGTCTTGCCCACCGCGGTCAGGCGTTCACGGGCGAAGCGCTCGGCGAAGATTGAGAGGAAACTGGTCACCTTGGCGGTCGCCACGAGCTGCTCGAGGGAGTCAATCACGAACTGTTCGATGGTCTCTCGGCTGAAAATGCCCTTGAACTCGCGTTCGAGGGTAGTTGCGGCCCCTCGAACGACCGTCTGCTGGTCAAGTGGCAAGTCACTGAGCTTGCGGTGTTCCATCTTGGTCACGCCTCCTTGTCTGAAGTGAGTTCGTCGAGCAGGTCGAGGACCCGAGCCTCAATCTCGTCTCGGATGGGTCGTACGGCCTCGAGCCCCTGGCCCGCAGGGTCTTCGAGCACCCAGTCGCGGTAGGAGATGCCAGGGAACACCGGGCAGGTGTCGCCGCAGCCCATCGTGATGACCACGTCGGACGCGCGCACCGCCGCGTCTTCGAGTCGTTTCGGCTTTGCGCCACTGGCCAAGAGGTCGATCCCCTTCTCGGCCATGGCCTCAACGACGGCCGGGTTGATCGAGTCAGCGGGAGCAGTTCCCGCCGAACGCACCGCCACGCGGTCCCCGCCGTAGTGCGCGAGGAAGCCAGCGGCCATCTGCGATCGTCCCGCGTTGTGGACGCAGACGAAGAGGACTTCAGGGATGTGTTTAGTCATGGGAGATCTCCGAGAGGTTGTGGGGGTAGAGGAGGCGGATCAATGGGTAGGCGACGAGCGCGCCGATGAGCTCCGCCACGATGAACATCGGCACCGAAGACGGCTTGATGCCGGCGAAGGAGTCGGTAAGCGAGCGCCCGATGGCCGCAGCGGGGTTGGCGAAGCTGGTCGAAGAGGTGAAGAAGTAAGCGCCACCAATCCAGACACCGACCGCGAAAGGGACCACGTTGGCACGCCCAGTTCGCACGCAGCCGTGAATCACGAGGAGGAGTCCCACTGTCGCGATGACTTCTGAGAGCCACAGCGCCCAGGTCGAACGGACGTGGGTGGAGAGATGCACGGCCGGGAGCGAGAAGATGACGTTGGCGGCGATCGTCCCGAGGCACGCACCGGCAATTTGAGCGACGGCGTATAGGGAAGCGTCACGCGTGGAGATCGTTCCGAGGAATCGGTCGACGAGGGTGACCACTGGATTGAAGTGAGCTCCGGAGACCGCACCCATCATGAGGATGAGACCGATCAGCGCACCCGCGGTCGCGGCGGCGTTCTCCAAGAGCTCGAGACCGATGTCCCCCGGGGAGAGGCGCTGGGCCATGATGCCCGATCCGACGACCGCCAAGAGCAAGAAGGCCGTTCCGAGGCATTCGGCGACGAGGCGCCGAGTGAGGTCGAGGTGAAGCACCCCGGTCCCCGTCTCAGGCAGGTCGCTGAACTCTTCGACGCGTTGCGAATCGGTCATGCCATCTCCAGGTCTTTCGTTGTCACTGCATCAATCCACCGGCTGATCTCCGCGAGCGCCTCGTCGAACGCACGGCGACTCCTGTCCCCTACGGGATCAGGGATCGACCAGTGGAGGTGGTGGTCCTCGTCGCCGAGCTCCTCGTGCGCTCGATCGCACACGGTGATCACGAGTTCGGGGCGGTCGCTGATCGTGTCGAGTGCAACTGGCGAGGCAGTGGAGAGGTCGAGACCTACACGAGCGGCGGCTTCGATGGCGCGAGGGTGCACCGATCGCGCTGGATGGGTACCCGCCGAGAGCGCCTCTTGACCGGTGGCACGTCGCCAGAGCGCGGCCGCAATCTGGCTGCGAGCGGAGTTGGCCGTGCAGACGAACAACACGCGTTGCGGCGAGACATTGGACGTTGGCAAGAGACCGTCCAACGCAGATCGTAGGAGGCGGACGTAGCGTCGCCGACCGTCTCCGCTCGACTGTGATCGCGTGATGAACCCGGCGTTCTCCAACACGTCGAGGTGGTGAGCAAGGAGGTTCGACTCAATGCTCGCAATGGAACGCAACTCCATCGGAGCTCGATCCGAAGTCGAGAGCGCATCGACGATGAGCAGTCTCACTGGATCGCTGAGCGCAGCGAACCGAGCCGCTCGATCGTCGACTGTCGGAATTTTCGTCACAGTCGATTTATATCACTCAATCACTAGTGAGTCAATTCTCATCGTAATACTGCAACCGCAGAAGCACTTACAAGCCCGATCGCAACGAGTGGCTGAGCGGACGAACGATGGACTTCCTGCGAGCTCGGCAAGGAGGCGCAAGCCTGAATGGTTCACGAGCTCAGTCGATCTCGATGCAACCACCCTCGGCCGAATGCAGCGAGCAGGCTCAAACATCCGAGGGGGTTCGAACAAGGCCTCTTGGGTCGGTAAGCGAAGTTCGTCCGAACCTCCATCGCTACCAGGGGAGACGTTGTAAATGTGTCAACGAGTGGGCGCTGAGGGACTCGAACCCCCGGCCTGCTGGTTGTAAGCCAGCTGCTCTAACCAACTGAGCTAAGCGCCCTTTAAAGAACAGCCTAGATCTCCCCGATCTCCTGAATCGTTGAGAGCAATTCTGCAGACGCCGCGAAGATCGGACGTCGGGGTTCGTCGGAGTCGATGACCAGATTCAAGTCGTCCCATTCGGCCGTGACTGCACCGGCTTCGTGCGCGACGAGGAGACCGCCAAGGTAGTCCCACGAGCGGAGAGTTGATTTGTTCGCTGTCGTGAAAACGTCGAGCGAACCGTCGGCCACGAGGCAACACTCGAGCGAAGCCGCACCGAGCACTCGAAATTGCGACCACCCGATGTACTTGGTTGGATACCCCGAATACGCGACGATCGCGTGTGAGAGATCCGTTGTTCCACTCGGAGAAATAGGTTCACCGTCACGCGTCGCGCCTCCGCCGCGCACCGCCTGAAAGCGCGTGCCCGTAGCGAGATTTGCGACGAGGGCCGCGTAGAGCTCTCCGTTTCGCAGAACTGCCAGACTCGACGCGAAAAAAGGCACTCCCTTGTCGCAATTGGTGGAGCCGTCAATGGGGTCGACAACGACGGTCCACGCGCTCTCACCGGTGACGCCAGACTCCTCGCTGACCACACGAAATCCCGCATCTCCCAAAACCTTGAGGGCGACGGCGTCCGCCGCCAAATCCAAGTGGTACTGCGTGTCACGGAGGCCGGAATAGCCCTGGCCCCGGTACGCGACAATGGCGTCGGCAATACCGTCGACGCAGGTGTTCAGGGTGGCGAAGAGTTCGGTGTCGTTCACGGTGCCACGCTAACGCCGTGCCGAGTAACCTGAAGGTAATGGCCGCCATCGACGTAGCCGGTTTCGTTGCCGACCTCAAAGACCACGCCGTCGACCACGGATTCCACGTCCACGACGAGCGACACTTCGTGGAAACCTATTCACTGCGTCAAGCCTGGGAAGTAGATCTTCATCCCGAGGATGGTTGCGGGGGACCTGTCGACCTGCACCTCTCACTCGACGTCGACCCTCGAGCGCTCCTCGCCTTCGAAGACGCCCTCCTCGGACTTCCCGATGACGTGGATCCGCCCGACGAGTTTCACTTCCCGTTGGTCTTGACCTGGTCTCTACCGCCGCTTCCCCACGGACCCGACCTTTTGAATTTGGCCATCGATCTCGCTCCCGTCGGCGGCTTGGAGATGCCTCTCGAGGTGACCGCCACGGACACTTTCGCGTCCGCGACCGAAGCCGCCGAACGTCGCATTTCCATCGTGGCGCGTCACCCCGTGTCTCTCGCCCGCGTCGCGAAGGGTGAAGACCCTCTCTGCGATCTGTTTGAGCGAGGACGTCAGGTCAGTGATTTCCTACTGCAGGCTGCGGAGAGCTGGCTGAGCTAGTCGGCTGAGGGAAAACGTTCGGCCAGCCACTTCAGTGAGTGTTCTTGGGGCATCGCTGCTTCCCAACCCTCGAGCGCAGCGTGCACACCCGCCTCCGTGGGAATGGTCCCAATGATCTTGATCAAGAGGCTCTCTACAGGCTCATTGAAATTCAGGACATCGCCAAAGAACACGTCCGCGTGCATCGTCGCTGTGGGGCTCAGCATCAAATAGAGCTCACCGGTGGCCTCGACCCACGACAATTCATAAATATTGCCGATGCTGTCGGTCCAGTCGCTGCCAAACTCGATTTCCGCGCTCTCGCGGCGGGCCTCATTTTCGTCGTAGAACTCTTCGATGTTCATGACCCCAGCCTAGGTGAGCCGCCTGTGCGCTCGGGTGTGCGCGCACCTGGGAGCAGTTGAGGGACCACCCGTTGGTGATATGTCGCCATGGAACCACAACACGACCTCCTCGGGGGGCTTCGCACGGAATGGCAGCGCACGGCACGATCGGCCGCGTCCCGCCTTGCCTGCAGTCGCTTCCTCGCACAACACCCTGAACTACCACCGCTGCGCGCCTACGACCTCGGAGATGTCATCCGATATCTCGAGCCCCGCGGCGGACTGCGAGTGGAGCAGCGAGCCGTCCTGGTGACGGCTCTCCTCCGTGACGCCGCAGACCCGATGATCCATCGTGCTCTGCTCCAAACGCTCTTGCCCGGCGTGGTGTCGGTCACTCGACAACTTCGCTTTGGCAATGGCATCGTGGACGCGCCGCACGAAGCCCTCGACCAAGCCCTCGGCCTCATGAGCGAATTGATCAGCGACTGGGCCGGTCAGGAGCGCACCTATGCGGCGCCCGACTTGCTCTCCGCTTTGAAAGGTCGGTTACGACGCTGGTTGCTCAAGGAGAAAGACGCGCGCGCAGCGACGTCGATGGAGCTTCTCGATGGTGACAGCGGCGCGTACGGTGATCCCATCCTCGCCCGTCTGACGTCACTCGCTCAGGGACCCGAACAACGCCTCGCGCGTCTCACCTACGCACGGGTCTATCAAGGGACGTCGCTCAAGGAACTCGCCGCCGCAGATCGCAGCGCCCCGCGAGCCCTCCAGGCCGAGCTCCAACACTTCGCGACCAGATTTTTGCTCTAAATGTCAGTACCCTCATTCCACCATGGGCCACAGACGCCTCTCGATGAGTCAGGTCGTCGCCCTGTCGACCCCACTTCTGTTGATCATGTTGATCTCCCTCCCCACCCACCGCTCGACCCGGATCGACCACGTCGTTCGCATTCGTCGCGTGACGACGACCGTGGTCGTGGTTCGACCTCGGACGACAACGGTGACGCGTACCGTTCTCGTCAACCGACCACCCGTCGTCCGACACGACGCGTCGCCGTCACGGACGACGACCAGCGCGAACGACGGATCATCCTCGAACGGGAACGGATCGAACGCGACGCCCTCCGAGCTCGCCGCGAGTCGCACGACGGCGCCTCTCACGGGCGTGCTCGTCGCACCCTTCGACGACACCGAACAAAGTCTGCGAGCGCAGTCCGCGTGGCGTCTCAGCGCCAACGCACCGGTCCAGTGGACACTGGCCTGCGGGAGCGAGACGGTGGCCGCGAATCCGTCACCCATCGACGTACCCGACGAATCCGACTGCAGCCTCGACATCGTCGCCACGACCGGGGCCGACACGACATGGACCTTGGAGCCCGTGACATGACTCGTCGAGATCCCGTCGCCCTGACCGGTGTCCTCGTCGCCGCGTGGACACTCGGGTATCCCGCGGTCGCGTGGCGCATGCTGTCGCTCGGGGTCATTCCCCATAACAACATCGCCACGTACGCTGCGGGCGCTCTCTCGTTGATCTGGTTCTACGTGATCGCCGCTGTCATGCGGACAGTGGGCCAACTTCGTCGCACCAACCTCGCGCCATCCGTGGCGCCCGGCATCGTGTGGATGGCGTCGATCATCGTGAGCGTTTTGTCGTGGGCGTGGCCGGCGAGCGCCGCTGTCCGCTCGTCGCACACCGGACACGATGTTCCGGCGGCGGCGACGTACGTGGTCCAACCCGGCGACACCCTCTGGCGGATTGCGGACACGATGTACGGGGACGGCCGCCAGTGGCGCGTCATCGCCCACGCCAATGCCACTGCGCACGAAGGAACGGCTGCGGTTCACGACCCTTCCCTCATTCGTCCGGGTTGGCGCCTCGTGATTCCTCCCCTTCCTCCGACGGCGAGTCCAGGAGAGGTGCCCGAGCACAACGATCACACGATGGCGCGCCGGCCCTCGCCCAGCGAACGCACCGGTACCGCTCCCACGACCGATGTCGCAGCGCACGAAGAGAAAACGCCGATGGACAGAACTGTCGCCGACCACGCGCATGCCGCTGCGTCCCCAACGGGGCGTAACCATCCCGGCGGCGAATCACACCCGTGGTGGGTTTCGGGGGCGGGAGGAGTTCCTCTCGCACTCATGGCCAAGCGCCGCCGTGACTTCTTGACGCAGTCTCGCCACGAAGGTGACCAGGGAGACGACCAGCAGGTCGAGGCCGATATTTACCTCCTCCGCCACTACGACCCCGAACTTCTCGCGTCGATTGACGTCATGGTCGATCATCGCCAATGTGGATTCGTTGTCATCGACCCCGCTGTGTTGGTGGTCCAACAATCGACAGGTCACAGCAGTGAGCCGGTTGTGGTCGTTCCGCTGGCCCACGACGACGAGGCCGTGTTGTTGGCGTTCGCCCGCCCGGGGTCGTCCTTGCCCGTTGGTACCCACGGAGCCCACGTGGTCGCGTCGTCGGTGGTGGCCCTGTCGACCCACGTGCGGGTGACCGTCACCACGACTGACGCCGAGACCTTGCGTGCCCTCGCCTTGCGGGACTCCTTCGAGGATGTCATCGTCTTCGTCGGTCCGCGCGAACTCCTTGATCCTGACGTTGCCGCGAGAACGGTGACGATTGGGCCGGACACGTTGGAAGAGGGCGACGAGATTCACTTCGAAAATCGTCTCTTCACCCGTGTGCGACGTGGTCCCGAGCCCTCACACTTTGTGCGTGACGTCGTCGCCCCGCCAGTGCTGCGGACTCCCCCAGCGACCTCGTCCGACATTCGCGTGGAGCTACTCCGTGACGAGCCGCGTGTGGTGGGTTCCGGCGTTGTCTTCGACGCCTCATTGCGTCGGCGCTGCATCGAACTCGTGGCCTACTTGAGCGTTCATCACGGACACCGGATCACGGGCGAGCGACTCCGATCCCGTGTCTTGGGTTACGACGGACACGACGCATCGGTTCGCACGTTGAGCAATACCGCCTCGGCGGTGCGTCGCGCGTTGGGACGCGACGAGAAGGACACGCGACTGCGCCCCGTGTCGTCGGCCGGACTCTACGAACTCGCCGATGTGGGTTGTGACCTCCGCGACTTTCACGAGCTCGTTGATAACGCCCGCGCCGCCGACGACGCCACCGCGGAGTCTCTTCTGGTCGATGCGTTAACGCTCGTTCGCGGAGAGCCTCTCGCCACCTCGCTGAGAGGATTCGAGTGGTTTCTCGCCGAGGGCCATTGTGCGCGGCTCCAGCGCGACGGCGAATGGGCCGCTCTGCGATGTGCGCACCTGGCCCGTGAACGAGGCGACTGGGACCTTGCGTTCTGGGCGATTGAACGGGGTCGCCTGCTCGATCCCTACAGCGATCTGCTCACCGCGGCCCTCCACCGCATCCCGCGCTTACGCGAGTTTGGCGGCGATGGAACCGGCCGAACGAAGGACGACACCGTCCGCGCCCGCTGAGCTGTAGCGGTGCGCGGGGCGCTCGCGGGCCTCGCGCACCAAGCGCTGAAGGATGTCCGAGAAACCAAGGGGTGGTTCGACGAAGAGGTGCTTGGATAACGAACCGGGAATTGTGTTGATCTCGTTGACGTAGAGCTCGGTGTCGTTGGCAAGAAAGTCAATGCGCGCCACCCCGCGCACGCCGACCACGCGCGCCAGGGTGTGAGCAATCTCGCGAATCCTTGTCGCGGTCGCCTCAGGAAGCTGCGCGGGGAGCTCACGCGGCGCGGAGACCATGCCTTCGCCGCCCACGTACTTGTCGCGGTAGTCGAGGATTTCCGCCCCCGTCGAGCGTCGCAACGGCTTCTCGATCGCAGACAGCGTCACCTCGGGGTAGCTGAGGAGTGCAATTTGCAAATCGTAGAGATCGGGTCGATAGGGCTCGACCACGCACCCGTTTTCAAGATGGCCGTTTGTTGCCAGACGCGCTTTCGCGGTGGCGAGGTCGGCGACCACATCGATCCCAATGGACGAACCGCCAAAACGCGGCTTCAAAATATAAGGACCATCAAACGGCAGTGCGGCGACGTCAGCGGTAAGGAGAACGCGCGGCAAGCTCGGCAGGTCAGCCGCCGTGACCGCTGTGCCGAAGGCCCACTTGTCCATGCCGAGTGCGGCGCCAGCCACGGTCGGGCCCGTATAGGGCAGGCCCGCAAGGTCGAGCGCGCCCTGGAGCGTGCCGTCCTCGCCCGGGCCTCCGTGAGTCGCGAGAATCACGGCGTCAGTGTCGACGCGACGGTCGCGTCCTAGACGGCCACCGGTCTCGTAAAAACCGCCGTCGGGACCGAGACGCAAGGACAGGTCGCTCGAGCCCTTCGGCACCCCGTCAAGAAATTGTTCGGCTTCCGTCGTGGTGGGCACGCGCACAAAGGCACCGGTCTTGGTCCAGTAGATGCCAATGACGTCGCTGGACCGAGCGAGCTCCCGCAGCGCGAGAAGGCCCGTCAAGATCGAAATATCGTGCTCGGGCGCCGGTCCGCCAAACAAGACTGCAGTTGTCACGACACTCCTCTATCGAGTACTTCGGCCCCACTCAAGAGATCAAGGGTAGTGGTCCGGCAAGTCATTGAGGTACAACACGCCGTCCCCGGCGACGAGACTGGCGCGCACCCACTCCACGGCCTGTTCCCGGTGAGCGAAATACATCGCCGTCGTGCCACTCCCCGCCAAGAGAGCCCGCGCGTTCGTGCGACTGACGACGACCATGGTGGCGCCCATCGACTGAATATCAACGGCCAATTGGTGATTGAGCCGGTTCTGCTCGGTACCCAGTTCGACCATCCCGGGCGTCACCACCACGCGTCGGCCGTGCAAGGGAAGATCGCGCAGCGCCGCGAGGGCGGCACGAGCACCCGCGGGGTTGGCGTTGAACGTGTCGTCAATGACCATCACGCCCGACGGAGCCGTCACGACGACCATCCGATTCGGCACACTCGTCAGATGCGTGAACCGACCCACGATCTCGTCGATCGTCAGTCCCAGGTGCACGCACGTGGCGATCGCGCACGCCAGATTCGATTCGCGCACGCCAACCACGGGAGGACAGATCGCCACGACCGTGCCGTGCACCAAGACCTGCCACCTCTCGGCCACGGTTACCACGCGAACGTCGGCGGCCGTGTTGTCGCTCCCCGCCGTCAGGACCGTCTTGCCCGATGCTCGTAGTCGCTCCACCCAACCGACGAGTCGTTCGTCGTCAATATTGAGCACGACCACGGGCGCGGCCTCAGTAATTTCAAACTTGGCCGCCTCGATAACGTCGAGCGATTTCATACGCTCCAGGTGGACGGGGCCAATCGCTGTCACGACCGAAATATCCGGGGGGCACCACGCCGTCAGATCGGCGATTTCTCCGGGTCCGTAGGTTCCCATTTCGGCGATGAAGATGGAGGTCCCGTCGGCGAGATTCTCGTTGATCGCACGCGACAATCCGGCGCGATTGTTGTAGCTCCGCGGCGACGGGACGACACCGCGATGACCCCCGAGGAGCTCCGCCAAGTGGTGCTTCGTCGACGTCTTGCCGTAGGAACCCGTGATCGCGACCACCGTGGGGTCAACATCATGAAGCCGGGTACGCGCGCGGTCTACGAACTTTTGCGCGAGGCGATTCTCAAAGGGTCTCGTCAGTGTCGCGGCAGCATCAACAATGAACGGCACCAGCGCCACGACCACGACGCCAACAATCCAGGGTCGCGGGAATACGAGTGCGACAAGGGCCAGCGCACCCGTCACGAGTGACGCCACGAGCGCCACGGTTCGCAGTCGACGGGTCCAGGAGAGCTTCGATGTACGTCCGCGGACGGACAGACCGAGGGGTAAGTACCATCCCGCCACGAGTGCGACGCAGGCGGCGCCCACGTCCCGTCGGAGGACGAACAGCGTGGCAACAACGACGATGACACTCGCTGTCAGGGGTGCCGCGGAGATCGTGCGTCGACGGGAGGTAACAAAGGACACCGTGGACCACCGCCACGCGAAGCGGCTGACGGAACCCGGTTCGTAATGCTCGCGCTGGAGTACGCGTAGCCACCGCAGGCCCTGAAGAACGACCGCCGCGACGAGACCCAGAGCAATAAGAATCTCGACAACGCGCGTCACGCCGCATCCCCCAACAAGGCCGCGACGGCCGACGCCACCGCGTCGGGCGCCGCCGTCGGTGTGAGATGTCCGACCCCCTCCAGCACCGTGACGTGCGGATGAGAGGGAAGAAGCTCCGCCGCGCGAGATGCAACATCGACCGGAACATCGCTGTCACCGTCACCCCAGAGGAGCACCGTCGGTCCCCGCCACTGACGCAATTCGTCGTCATAGCGTTCGTTCACCGACGCGACGAGAACGTCTCTCATGACCCCCTGGGCCTGACGGTAATCCGCCGAGCCGTATTTCTGTCGCGCCGCTTCGAGGCGTGCCGTGGACACCAGTCCCCGCTGCGACAGCGAGCGAATCACCCGGTAGGCGAGGGGTGACGTCGAGCGCCCTTCGCGCGGCAACAAGGGCACGCCCGTCAGAACGAGTCCCGTCACGTGATCGGGGTGTCGCGCCGCGAGGACGACCCCCACCCGACCTCCAAAGGAATGTCCGACCAGAACGACCGGTCGAGGCAGGTCGTCGCGCAGAATGGTCGCCACGAGGTCGCTGTAGTACCTCGCACCACCGGCGTGGGGTGGAGGTGGCGAACTCCCGAATCCGGGGAGATCGAGGGCCACCGACGCAATTCCTCGGTGGGCGAGCGTGGTGGCGGCGGCAGCGAAATCAGCTTTCGATCGCTGCCAACCGTGGAGCCACAGCACCTGCGGTGCACCGTCGCCGTAGGATTCGCCAAAGACCGTTCCGTTCGCGAAGGCCTGCAGCACGGTTCCAAGGTTACCGACGCCGGGGCCGTGTCACCGGCTCCCGGTAGCGTCCTGAGTGTCATGAGTGAAGAGTCGACGTTCCCCGAGGAGTTGCTGGCGGGTCTAACGCCCGAACAGCGCGACGCCGTGACCTCCACGCGCCGGCGTCTCCTCGTACGCGCAACGGCTGGTTCAGGAAAGACGCACGTCCTCACACTCCGCATACAGCGACGCATCGCGCTCGGGGAGCTCGACGCCGATCACGTTCTCGCCATGACGTTTACCCGTAAGGCGGGCGACCAGTTGCGTCAGCGCCTCTTTCGGGCCGGCATTCGTGATGTCCGTGCGGGAACCTTCCACCGTGCCGCACTCACGATTGTGAGTGAGTACCGCGACGATCATGGTCTCAAGCCCTTGACGATTGAATCCCAACGCCGGCGCCTCGTCGCGTCGCTCGCCACCCACCTGCGCGAGGACGGCGTGGTGAAACTCGAGGACTGGCAGTTGCCCCGCCTCGACGCCGAAATCGGTTGGGCGCTCAGCCAGGGACTCACCGGGGCCACTTATGCGAAACGCGCGCGTCTCGTGCTTCGACAGGGGCCACTCCCACCATCCACGTTTGCTGATGTTCTGGACCGGTACGTGGGACTCTGTCGGTCGCGCGGCATCCTTGACTTCGACCTTCTTCTCAATGAGGCCATCACGTTGCTGAAGAACGAGCCTGCGGTCCTCGCTTCGTTCCGTCACCGCACGCGAGCGCTCTTCGTGGACGAAACCCAGGACATGAACCCGCTGCAATTTGATCTTCTGCGCCAGATGGCGGGTGATGATCCCGATTTGTTCTGCGTGGGCGATCCCAACCAATCGATTTACGGATTCAATGGGGCCGCCCCACAGTTGCTGACGAGCCTGCTGGACACGTGGCCCGACATGGATGTGCTCGACCTCACGCGCAATCACCGCTCGACGGCCAACATCGTCGCCATCGCGAACACACTGCTCGAACCGGGAGCCGCGGGCATCACGCCCGCCAAAGAAGATGGCGAACTGCCGCTCGTGCGCAGTTACGACACCGACACGGTGGAGGCGGAAAAGGTTGCTCAGTGGCTTCGTTCACACCGGCAGCCGGGATCCCCGTGGCGAGCGATGGCCGTGCTCGCGCGAACCAACGCGCAATTGGAGGGCGTGGCGAGTGCGCTGCAGGCCGCCGACATCCCCTTCACTCGACTCGGCTCGGAGCATTCACCCGCGTCGGATCTCGTCTCGGGCGACGCGCCGACGCGATGGACCCACGAGGATGTTCCCGACGCGGTGGCTCTCTCGACCATTCACCGCGCCAAGGGACTCGAATGGCAGCACGTCGCGGTGATCGGAATGGCCGAAGGCCTTCTTCCCCACTACAACGCCACCACGGAGACGGAGATCGCCGAAGAGCAGCGTTTGGCCTACGTGGCCCTGACGCGAGCGGAGACGTCGCTGCTGATGACGTGGAGCAGGGGTCGCGATGATCCGCGTCGACCCGAACGCGTGGCGTCACGATTCCTGACGCCCATTGAGGCCGCCGTCTACGTGAGAACCCAAGAGTTAGCCCCCTTGGAGGGCGACGAACGGCGTGCGCGGATACGGGCAATTCGCGAGGACCTCGCGAAGGCTCAGGCGGCGGTAGCGTTGCGCGACAGTGGGCACGAATGAGATTCTCGACGAACTAGTAACGCTCCTCGGAGCCGACGTAGTGGATAGCGGTGACGCCATCAACCCTGATGAGCTTCACGATGAATCGCTGCACGCAGCACACGTCACGCCCCTCGCAGTGGTCCACCCCCGCTCCACCGATGATGTCGTCACCATCGTGCGCTGGGCGACGCGGCACCAGGTCCCGCTCACGCCGCGAGGCTCGGGGACCGGCCTCTCGGGCGGGGCCACGCCGGTGCCCGGTGGTGTGGTGGTCGCCATGAGTCGGATGAATGAGGTGGTGCGCATTGATGCGGGCGACCACGTCGCCGTCGTCCAGCCCGGCATCACTCTGCACGAGCTCGATGAAGCCCTGTCCGCCACGGGATTGCGGTACCCGGTCTACCCGGGGGAACTGTCGGGCTCTCTCGGCGGCAACGTCAACACCAATGCCGGCGGAATGCGCGCGGTGCGCCACGGCGTGACGCGTCATCACGTCCTCGGACTCGAAGTAGTTCTGATGGACGGAACCGTTCTGCGAACGGGCGGACCCGTCGTCAAGGTCTCGTCGGGCTACGACCTAACGCAGCTCATCATCGGGAGCGAAGGCACTCTCGGCATCGTGACCGAAGTCACGCTGAAGCTCTCCCCCGCACTTCCCCACGCGGCCACGATGTTGATCCCGTTCGCGTCCCTGGACGACGTCACGCGCGTCGTGCCCTCGATCATCTCGGAGGGCTTGGCGCCGTCGATCTTGGAGTACCTCGACGTCCTCACCATGGCGTCGGTCACGGCGGCGGCGTCGCTCGAGCTCGGTGTGGACCCGGAGGTCGCCGAACGCACTGTGGCGTACCTCGTGATCGTCTTGGAAACACGGACGGCAGAAGCCCTCGACGCGGATCTCGCCGCGTTGGCCTCTCACGTCGACGACTTCGGCGCATTGGACGTCTACGTGCTGCCTCCCCACGCGGCCACGCAGCTCATCGAAGCGCGCGAGCGGGCCTTCTGGGTCGCCAAAGCGGCGGGAGCCCACGACATCATCGACATCGTCGTTCCCCGCTCCGCGGTCCCGGCATTTCTTGAGCGAGCGAACGAGATCGCCGCGCGCCACCAAACCTTCCTCGTTGGTTGTGGTCACGTTGGTGACGGCAATATTCACCTATCGATTTACCAACCCGACGACGTCACTCGCGCCGCCCTCTTGCGCGAACTCTTCGCCACGGGTGTCGCCATGGGAGGCGCCATCTCGGGCGAGCACGGCATCGGTCGCGACAAGCAAAGTGATTTTCTCGCCTTGAGCGATCCGGCGTCACTCGAACTTCAGCGCGCCATTAAGCGCGTCTTTGATCCCCACTTTCTGCTGAATCCCTATCGACTCCTCGACGAAAGGCCCCTGCCATGAACGGCGCCGAATCCCTTCTCTCCACCCTTGGCGCCAACGGCGTCAACGTCTGGTTCTCCAACCCCGGAACGAGTGAAATGCACGCCGTCGCCGCACTCGACGCGGTGAGCGATGTTCGAGGGATCTTGTGTTTGTTCGAGGGTGTGGCCACTGGGGCCGCGGACGGGTACGCCCGTGTGACGGGCGGACCGGCGGCCACGCTGCTCCACCTCGGACCGGGGCTTGGTAACGGCCACGCCAACTTGCACAATGCCCGGCGCGCACGGGTGCCGGTGATCAATATTGTCGGCGACCACGCCACGTACCACTCCCGTTACGACGCCCCGCTCGACAGCGATATCGCGTCGATCGCCCGTGGCGCGTCGGCCTGGTATCGCCGCAGCGCGCGTCCCGATGACCTCCCTGGGGATGTCGCGGCCGCGGTGGCCGCAAGCTACGGACCTCCCGGTCAGGTCGCGACGCTCGTTCTCCCCGCTGACGTCTCGTGGGGCGAGCTCTCGTCCCCACCGGCGCACTGGCCCCTCGCCGATCGACGCCGTCCGAGCGTCCCTGCTGACGAACACCTCGACGCCGGATTGGCAGCGTTGCGTTCGCCGCGCGCGGCCTTGTTCTTGGGTGGCGCGGCCGTGTCCGCCGAAGGACTCGCCCTCGCGACCCGTGTCGCTGCGGCCGTCAACGCGCGCGTGATTACGGAAACCTTCCCGACCCTGCAGGATCACGGCGCGGGCGTCGAGGCACCCGAACGACTGATTTACTTAAGCGAATTCGCGATCAGCCAACTCAAAGACGTGGACACGCTCGTTCTCCTCGGTGCCGCGGAACCCGTCGGCTTCTTTGGGTACCCGGACATTCCGAGCCGACTCGTTCACAGCGGCTGCCGCGTGGTCAATGTTGCCCCGCCGGGATCCGACGTCATCGGCGCTCTCGAATTCCTCGCCGCGGCCCTCGACGCTCCGGAGGTCGCGGTTGCCACGGGCGAGCGACCCCAGAAGCCGCACGGTGACTTGACGACGGCGGCGCTGGCGCAGGCCGTGGGCGCCACGATGCCGGAGGACGTCATCGTGGTGGACGAATCCAACACCGCCGGCGTGCACCTCTTCGGTGCGACGCGCTTCGCACCTCCACACCAGTGGATGACGCTGACGGGCGGGGCCATTGGGTACGGTCTGCCGGCCGCGCTGGGAGCAGCCATTGGAGGAGGGGGCCGACGCGTCCTCGCCTTCGAGGCCGACGGGTCCATGATGTACACCCCGCAGGCGCTGTGGTCAATGGCGCGTGAAGGCGTTGATGTCACGGTGGTGGGTCTCTCGAATCGCTCGTACGCCATCTTGAATCTCGAACTGCAGCGCGTGGGCGCCACCGCCGAGGGCGCACAGTCGCGGCGGATGCTGGATTTGGATGATCCCACGCTGGACTTGAGCGGTCTCTCCCGCGCCTTCGGCGTTCCGGCGACGCGCGCCACGACCGCGGACGACTTCACCGAGGCACTGGAACGTTCCTTCGCCACCCCCGGTCCGAGTTTCATTGAGGCCGTGCTGCCGAAGGGTTTGAGCTAGATCTCGTCGCGGAGCTCCACCACCACCGGCGCGTGATCCGACGGCTTCTCGCCCTTGCGGGCTTCGCGGTCGACGTGCACGTCAATGACGCGACCCGCCGTGACGTCGTCGACCAGAAGAAGGTCAATCCGTAAGCCCCACCCACGGCGAAACGACCCGTTGCGGTAGTCCCACCACGAATAACACGGATCGTCAGGATTGTGCTGTCTCGCCGCGTCCACGAGACCCGTCGCGAGGAGTGCGCGTATCGCGCCGCGCTCGGGCTCACTGACGTGGGTGGCGCCGACGAAGGCTTCGGGGTCGTACACGTCGAGGTCGGTAGGGGCCACGTTGAAGTCGCCGCCCACCACGATCCGTTGGTCGCTCGGTCGCGCGGCGAGACGCTCGCGCAACTTCTCGAGCCACGACAACTTGTACTGGTAGTGCGGGTCATCCAGCGCCCGCCCATTGGGTACGTAGCAGGAGTACACCTGCAGTCCCCCGCACCTCGCACCAATGACGCGCGCCTCAGGGTCGTCGTCGCCGAATCCTCTCGTCACATCTTCGAGACCCACTCGCGAAAAGATGGCCACGCCATTCCACTGCCCTTGCCCGTAGTGGGCGGCGTCATAGCCCAGGTCCCGCAATGCGTCGAAGGGGAACTTGGCGTCGGTTTGTTTGGTCTCCTGGACCAACACGATGTCCACGTCTCGCGTGCGGAGCCACTCGTCCACCCGCGGCCAACGGGCCGTCAAAGAATTGACGTTCCAGGTCGCAACTTTCACGGACGGTCCATCACGACGAAGAGCAGTTCGGCTTCCACGCAGACGACGCCATCGACCGACGCCGTCCCGACACCCTTGCCCCCTCGGGCCGACAGTCGCGTCATTTCACAGAACAGTTCGACCTCGTCACCGGGAACGACCGCCTTACGAAAGCGTGCCTTCTCCACTCCTCCGAACAAGGGAAGTTTGCCCGCGTACCGAGGGTCATCGAGAACCGCCACCGCTCCGCACTGGGCAATGGATTCAAGAAGCAGGACGCCGGGTGTGATGGGGTGACCCGGGAAGTGCCCCGCGAAGAAATCTTCCGTGCCGCGAAGATGCCACGTTGCTCGTGCCGACACCCCTGGGGAGACTTCGGTGACCGCGTCTAACAACAAAAAGGGTGCTCGATGCGGCAACCAGATGGTGGGGTCCGCCGGAAACGAGGTCACGACAGCGCGAGCTCCGCGATCCGCCGATCTCTATCGACACTGACAAGACGGAATGTCCGGTGGTCGCCGCGCTTCAAGACGTCACGGGCGCGCGCGGGGGCGGGTGATCCGAGCGACGTCGTGGGTGCGTAGCACTCCACGCGTGAGCCATCGGGCGCGTCGACGGCAATGATCGCTCCGTGTGACGTGAACGCAACCACTTCTCCCGAGACCTGCGCTCGCAGCTTGTGAGCACCGACGAAGGCGTCAAAGGACGATTCGGGGTTGACGGGGTGACGCCCTCGACGCAACGCGACCGCGGGCTCGGGCGTCGGGATCGCCGGACTCTCAGAGACTTTGGTTGCACGGCGCGACGCAGGCTTTTTTGCCGCCTTGTCGGCCTTGACCGCTTTTACCGCCTTGGCTGCGCGAGGTGGATTTGCGGCCGGGACGACGTCGGACTTAACAGCCTTGGCCACTTTTCCGGCCGGGGCCTTGGTTCCCGTCACCTTGGGTGAGGTCGCCTTTTGCGTCGCCGCCTTTCGTGGCGCGCGCTTCGTGGTCGCGGGCTTCACAGATGCCTTGGAGGCATCCTTCTCCGGCAGTTTCTCCATGGGCTTATCGAGCTTCTCGGACTTGTCCGCCTTCGGCGACGACTTGAGCGGTGACTTGGTCACCCGGGACGTCTTGGCGGGCGTAATCGTGGCCCCGATGACTGGTGTCGAACCGTCGGGCAGGGCGACTGTCAGCTTCTTCACGGCGCGCGGTGACTTCGCCCCTCGCACCGGAAGACGGTCGGTAAAGACCCATCCCACACCCGGCACGGGCTTGCCACCGACAAGGCGTCCGGGCTCGAAGAGCCACGCGTGCTCTTCGTGGAATTCCTGAAACGAATCGTTGCTGAGAACAACAGCGCCGATACGGGCGGCGATCTTGAGAATGAACGCGTCACCTCGACCAATTGCTCCTGCGGGCGGTGTGACAATCTCGCCCGCGAGTTCGGCTTCCTTGAATCGTGCCCGGTCCGTCGGGGCCACACGATGTTCAAATGTAGCGTCCGCGACCACGATCACTTCGGCGTTCGGATGCTCGTCAACGTATGCGCGCACCGCTTCGTCGAGCTGGTCGAGGCTCGGCGTGGTGCGTCCCTCGGTCGCCAAATTCGACCCGTCGACAACAATGCGGTGCTTCGGCACAGTTCGTGACGAGGTCACCCGACCGCCCGCGTCATGAGGTCAGCCTGCTCCGCGGCGTGCACGAGACCACTACCGGTGGCCGGACTCGCCGACTCGGCTCGGGCAACGTGCACCAATTGACGACCATCGCGCAACAATTTGTGGAACTGGTGATGGACGAAGGGCCACGCACCCATGTTCTCGGGCTCTTCCTGGAGCCACACGATTTCGTGGGCGTCGGGATACCGCCCGAGGACGACCGCAAGGTCGTCTTCGGGCCAGGGGTAGAGCTGCTCGAGACGCACGATCGCGACGTGCGACGCACCAATCTCGTCTCGTCGAGCGATGGCCTCGTGCGCCACCTTGCCCGACGCCATCACGACGCGGCGCACACCCTCCGGCGCGACCGTCGCGTCGTCGAGCACTCGCTGGAAGCCGCCCGTCACAAATTCCGAGAGAGGCGAACGTGACGCGGCCGCGCGCAACATTGACTTCGGCGTGAACACCACCAACGGCGTGGGGTGATCGCGACGCACTTGACTGCGTAGAAGGTGGAAATACTGGCTCGCCGTCGTCGGCTGCGCGACGCGCAAATTGTTCCGCGCGCACAGTGAGAGGAATCGCTCAATGCGTCCACTGGAGTGTTCAGGACCCTGGCCCTCGTAGCCGTGTGGCAGAAGCATCACTAGCGAGGCCAATTGGCCCCACTTGTCTTCCGCGGCGACGAGGAAGTTGTCAATGATGATTTCTGCGCCATTGACGAAGTCACCAAATTGCGCTTCCCAGGCGACTAGCGATCGTGTCGACTCCACGGAGTAGCCGTACTCAAAGCCCAGTGCGGCGTATTCACTGAGCGACGAATCGCGCACCGTGAAGAATCCCTTGGCTCCGTCCAAGTGCGACAGGGGGACCCATTCATCACCGTTGGCGTAGTCGATGAATGCAGCGTGACGGTGCGAGAACGTGCCTCGTCGGGAGTCTTGCCCCATGAGTCGGACATTCGTGCCGTCAAGAACGAGGGACCCGAACGCCAAGGCTTCGCCGAGAGCCCAATCGACGTCGCCGGTCTCGACCAGTTGCGCTCGTTGCGCAAATTGACGCTCCAATTTCGGGTGCATCGTAAAGCCGTCGGGAACGCGCCCGATGGCGTCGGCAATGGCCCGAAGCGACGGCTCGGGAACACCCGTCGCCGGCGCCGGGGGGTCTGCCGGAATCTCCGCAACGGGCACGCCGTCGAGTACCGGCTTCGGTACCGTGCGCACCTCGTCGAGAACGCTCTGCAGGCGTGCGTTGAATGCGTCTAGGGACGCCTCGGCTTCCTCGAGCGTCAAGTCGCCACGTCGCACGAGCGTTTCGGTGTACAGCTTGCGCACCGAGCGTGTCTGATCGATAATCTTGTACATCAGCGGCTGCGTGTAACTCGGATCGTCGCCTTCATTGTGTCCGTGACGTCGGTAGCACACGAGGTCAATGACGACATCGCGGTGGAACGTCTCGCGATACTCAAAGGCGAGTTGCGCGGCGCGGGCGCAGGCTTCCGGATCGTCTCCGTTGACGTGGAACACGGGAGCCTGGATCATCTTGGCCACATCGGTGGGATAGAAGCTCGACCGCGAGGACTCGGGCGCAGTGGTAAAGCCGACCTGGTTATTGATGACCAAGTGAATGGCACCACCAATGTGGTAGCCGGAAAGTTGGCTGAGATTCAGCGTCTCGGCCACCACACCCTGGCCCGCGAAAGCGGCGTCACCGTGAATGAGAATGGCGAGGTACGGGAACAGGTCCGGCAGCGCCATCGTCTCGGTACCGTCACCGGGCGTCAGGACCAAGTCCTGCTTGGCGCGCACGATGCCCTCCACGACCGGACTCACCGCTTCGAGATGCGAAGGGTTCGAGGCCATCGAGACGTCAATGCGCGCACCAGAAGCACTGGCGTAGGTTCCCGCCGCACCCTTGTGATATTTCACGTCACCCGAGCCCTGGACGCTCTCCGGATCGAGGTTGCCCTCGAACTCCGAGAAGATGTCCGAGTAGCTCTTACCGACAACATTGGCGAGGACGTTGAGTCGCCCGCGGTGGGCCATGCCGATGACCGCCTCAGATAGACCGCGGTCCGCGGCTGCACCGAGGATCATGTCCAGCATGACGATGGTCGACTCACCACCTTCGAGACCGAACCGCTTCTGACCCACGTAGCGCGTGTGCAGGAAGCGCTCGAAGACTTCGGCGGCACTCAACTGCTCCAGAATGCGGCGCTGTTGTTCGGATGTGGGAGAGAACTTGACGCCCTCGACCTTCTCCTGAATCCACTTCTTCTGCGCGGGATCCATGATGTGTCCGTACTCGATGCCGATCGTGCGGCAGTAGGCGTCACGAAGGATCGCGAGTATCTGTTCCAACGTGGCGTGGTCTCGACCCGCCAGACCGTCAACGACAAATGTGCGCGGGAGGTCCCAGATCGTCAGCCCGTACGTTGCGAGATCCAACTCCGGATGCAGCGGCGGCGGGTCGGAGTGCAGGGGGTCGAGGTGCGCATTGAGGTGACCGCGCACGCGATACATGTTGATCAGTTCCTGCACGCGAATCTGCTTGAGAACGCCCTCATCGGCGTCGGCTACGTGCGCGTTGTTGTCCGTCGCCCACCGCGCCGGTTCGTAGGGCACACCCATCGCGGCAAACACGTCGTCGTAGAACCCGTGAGCACCCGTCAGACACTCCGCCACGTACTTGAGGAAAAGGCCACTCTCGGCGCCTTGGATGATGCGGTGATCGTAGGTAGAGGTGAGTGTCAGCACTTTGCCGACGCCCATGGCGGCCAACGCGCGCGGGTCCGCCGCTTCAAATCCGGCCGGCCACCCCAAGGCGCCGACACCGAAAATGGCACCTTGTCCGGGCATGAGTCGGGGTACGGACTGGACGGTGCCGATGGTGCCCGGATTGGTGAGCGACACGGTCGCCCCCGCGAAATCGTCCGCCGTGGCGGTGGCGGAGTGCACCCGGCGCACGAGATCTTCGTACGCCAGGACAAATCCGCGGAAGTCCAACGTGTCGGCGTCCCGAATCACCGGAACGAGGAGGTTTCGCGATCCGTCACTCTTCTCTACGTCGACGGCCAAACCGAGCCCGACGTGTTCGTTGCGGTGCACGCCGGGCGTGCCCTTCTCGTCGACGGCGTCGACAAAGGTGGCGTTCAGCGACGGTACGCGCTTCAACCCCTGCACCATGGCGTACGCAATGAAGTGGGTAAAGGAGACCTTCGCACCGGTCGAACGCGACAGCGCCTCGTTGAGCGCAATGCGATTGATCTCGAGCAAACGCGCCGACACGGTCCGCACCGACGTTGCCGTGGGCACCGCGAGTGAGGCCGTCATGTTCGAGACAATGCGAGCGGCGGAACCGCGCAGAGGCGCGGCGGTGCTGTCGATGGTGGCCGCAGCGCTCGGGGCGGTGACGACGGCGGAACCGGTCGACGGAGCGACCACGGTCGGGACCGGCGAGCGCTGATAGTCGGCGAAAAACTCCCGCCAACTGGCCGACACGGATGCGGGGTCCGCGAGAAAACGGTCATACATGTCATCCACGAGCCACGCGTTCGGCCCGAAGGAACCTTTGCTGGTCGTCACTGAACTGTCAGAGGGAGGCGTCACGGCCTCAAGCCTAGGGGGATTTGAGGCCGTTCCGAGTGGCTGCGGCCGGCCCTCGTCCCGGTAGGTTCACTACGTGACGACGCCGAGGACGACCGACAGCGGACTGCACGCCATCGACCACTCGCCGGTGCCGGGGCTCGTCCTCTACGAACGTCGTGTCGCGGAACCCGAGGCCACCCTGATTGCCGTGCACGGGGGACTCGACCGAGGTGGATCCTTCGCCCGACTCGCGCGGAGATCTTCCCTTTTTGACGTCGTCACCTACGACCGACGCGGATACCAAGCGTCGAGGGATCTTCAGCCGATCAACCTTGCGGCGCACCGCGACGACCTGCTCGCGCTCGCGAGTGCCTACCGCGCACGAGGTCCGGTCATTCTGCTCGGGCACAGTTACGGCGGTGTCGTTGCGCTCGCCGCCAAAATTGCCGCACCCGACGTAGCGGACGCGTTGGTCTGCTTTGAGACTCCCCTTCCTTGGATTTACCGTCGACCGGGCTTCACCAATGACTTAGGGAGTGATCCTGCGGTGGAAGCCGAGAAGTTCTTTCAACGCATGGTCTCCCCCACCGCGTGGGCGCGGCTGTCCGACGCGGAGCAAGACTCCCGCCGCCGCGACGGGCCGGCCCTGCTCGATGATTTGCGGACCTTACGCGCTCCCGCGCCCTTCACTCTTTCGACCCTGGACTCCGCATGGGTCTACTCCCACGGGGACGGTGAACGCGCCGCGTACTACGACGAATTGACCTCGCACCTCCGACGAGAATTTCCGCAGGTGACAGTGCGCGTAGTGCCGGGGGCGTCTCACGGTGCGCACCTCTCGAGTCCCGATCAATTGATGACGGTGGTACGTGACGCCTGGAGGTCGACGTGCGAGTAGGTATTACTGGTTCTCACGGGCTGATTGGCACTGCGCTCGCCGAGGCGCTCGAGGCACGCGGTGACGCCGTGGTGCGATTTGTTCGTCCGGAGTCACCGTCGACGTCGGGCGCGATGATTCGGTGGCGCCCAGAACGCGACGAGATCGACGAGGCCGACCTGGCGTCGGTCGGCGGCCTTGACGCGGTCGTGCACCTCGCGGGAGCGGGCATTGCGGATAAGCGGTGGTCGGCAGCTCGGCGAAATGAAATTCTCGAGTCGCGCACGTCATCGACAGCTCTGCTCGCTCGTGCGCTGCCCCAGATGTCGCACCCGCCGCGAGTCGTGGCGAGCGGGTCCGCGATCGGCATCTACGGTTCACGCGGTGACGAGATCTTGACGGAAGACTCACCCCCGGGACGAGATTTCCTCGCCGACGTCTGCCGTCAGTGGGAAGACGCGGCACAACCACTTGAGAGCGCCGGGATCTTGGTTCCGCGGCTACGAACAGGCATTGTCATGAGTGCGCGAGGCGGAGCGCTGAAGAAGCAACTCCCCCTCTTCCGTGCGGGACTGGGTGGTCGTCTCGGATCGGGTCACCAGTGGACGAGTCCCATTTCCTTGCGTGATCAGGTACGCGCGATCTTGTTCCTATTGGAGAGTGACCTGACTGGTCCCGTGAATCTCACGAGCCCCGAACCCGTCACGAACCGCGACTTCACCGCGCGGCTCGCCGCGGCCGTCCACCGGCCGGGTCGTGCGACGGTGCCGCCTTTCGCGCTCCGTCTGGCATTGGGTTCAGATCTCACCAACGACGCGCTGCTCGCTAGCCAGCGGGTCCTGCCGTCTCGCCTGCTCGACGCGGGCTTTGTTTTTGACGACGCGACGCTCGACGCCGTCCTCGCTTCCGCCCTCGCGGCCTAGGGACGTCGACGCGCGGGCAGCGCCCACGACAGCCGGTGATGCGGGCTCGGACCGGTCGCGGCGAGGGCCTCCATATGGTCACTTGATCCGTATCCTTTGTTGGCGGCCCATCCATAGTCGGGAAACGTCGGTGACAACGCCGTCATGTACTCGTCACGCTCAACTTTGGCGAGAACTGCCGCAGCGGCAATCGCGGCGCTGACCCGATCTCCCTTGACGACACAACGCGCCGGGAGATTTTCAAATGTGAGTTGCGGAGGAGACGTCTCGCAGAATGGCTGCGCGGCGGGCCCCCGAAGAAAATTGAAACTCCCGTCGACCAGAGCGAAGTCCGGCTCCCGGCTCAGAGATTCGAGCGCGCGCTGTGCCGCCACGGCCAGCGCCCATCGCATGCCCCATTGATCTATCTCGTCGGCGCCGACCCATCCGAGCGACCACGCGTGACACCACGACGTCAGTAGAGGCACAAGGCGTTCTCGCCGCAACGCCGAAAGACGCTTGGAATCGTCCAGTCCAGGCGGCGGCTCTTCGCCCCAGGGATCCACGACAACCGCCCCGACGACCAAGGGGCCCGCGAGGGATCCACGGCCGACTTCGTCAAGGCCAACCACGAGTGAGCCAGGTGAAACTACGGAACGCTCCAGGAGTAAGGAGGGACGTTCCTCAGTGACCACGGAACGAGCGTACCGGTCGAAGGGGCCGTTCTAGAGTGTCGCTTATGTCACCGCGCCACGTAGCCGTCGTTCCTCACACCCACTGGGACCGTGAATGGTACGAGCCATTTCAGACCTTCCGCCTCCGCTTGGTGGACCTTCTCGACGAGCTCATTCCCCTGCTCGAAGAGGACCCTTCGTACGCGCGGTACCTCCTCGACGGACAGATGGCCGTGGTCGACGATTACCTCGAAGTGCGTCCGGAGATGGAGGATCGACTTCGACGTCTGGCGGCGTCGGGACGCGTCGCCATGGGTCCGTGGTACATCCTCGTTGACGAGTTCTTGGTCTCCGGCGAAACCATCATCCGTGACCTCCAACTCGGCATCGAAAAGGGTGCGGCATTCGGTGGCGTCACCTCCGTGGGGTACCTGCCCGACATGTTCGGACACATCGCCCAGATGCCGCAGATTCTCGCCCAGGCCGGTTTTCACGACACCGTGCTTTGGCGCGGAGTTCCGAGCGCCATTACCAAGACGGGTTTTACGTGGGTGGCCCCGGACAACACGTCCATTCGCGCGGAGTACCTCATCGAGGGCTACGGCAATGGCGCGTCCCTGCCAACCGACGCCAAGGCGGTCCTCGACCGCACACGCGCCCATCTCTCCGACATCGGATCGTTTCTTTTTGACGACTTGCTCTTCATGAACGGGTCCGACCACCTGATGCCCCAGCGACACCTCGGACGTGTTCTCGCCGAAGCCAACGAGCTCCAGGACGAGTTGCACTTCGAAGTGAGATCCTTGGCGGAATACATCGCCCGCGCACCGCGCGAGAATCTCGAAACGTGGCACGGTGAGTTGCGAAGCGGTTTTCGCTCGAACATACTCATGGGTGTTCTGTCGAATCGCGTCGACGTCAAACAGTTGGCGTCACAGACCGAACGCGCTATTGAACGCCGGGCCGAGGTGTACTCCGCCTTGTTCACCTCCCCCGAGCGCTACCCCGACTCCCTGTTGCGCATCGCGTGGCGCGAGATCATTCGCAACGCGGCGCACGACTCCATCTGCGCGTGCTCCGTGGACGAAACTGTCGACGCCGTCCTGCACCGCTTCCAGGAGGCGCGCCAAATTGCGACCGGCGTCGCCACGCGCGCACTCGGTGACCTTGGTCGGTCCATCGCCGCCCGCGGCGTAGTTGTCGTGAATGCCACCTCCGCGGCGCGCTCTGGCCTTGTAGAAACCATCGTGACCGGCGACGACTTCAATGAGGAGACGATGCAGGTCGTCGAGCTGCGAGGCCAGTATCCCGAATCAATGCTGCTGGACGCTGACGCTATGAAGGCGATTCTGTCCATCATCCAGGACACGCGCATTGACGACAACGCGTGGGTGCATGAGGCGACCCTGGGACGCGACGGCGACATCGTGACGCTCGACGTGACCATCGGCGCCTACGAAGTGCCCGGCGTCGAGCTCGCACCATCCCGTCTCGAACTCCTGAGCATGCTGGGAGCCGACCCTTCATTGCGCACGCGCGTCACCTTGACCCAACCTCCGATTCGTCGCGTCGTGTCTCGCGTCAACGATGTGCCGGGATTTGGCTGGACGCCATTCGTCGCGGCGAGACCCTCTCACCCCGTGCGGGCCGAAGGTGCCTCAGGCTTGACCAACGGTCTCGTCAGCGTCGTGGTCGACCCCACGACCGGGACGTTCCGCTTCAACGACGTCGACGGCTTCGGACAATTGATTGACGAGGGCGATCTCGGCGACTCCTACAACTACTCGCCCCCGGCTGGCGACCGTGTGATCGATTCCCCAGTGACCGTCCACGTCGAGGTGGTCGAGCACGGCCCCATTCGCGGTCAAATTCGCATCACGAGCACCTACGACCTGCCCACGCACGTTGACGGCTTTACGCAGCAGCGGGTGGGTTCCGTACCCTTCGTAACAACGACGATTCTCGAAGTGCGTGCCGATGACGCTGCAGTGCGCGTCGAGACATCCTTTGTCAACTCCGCACGCGATCACCGCCTCCGGGTCCGTCTCCCGCTCGTCACGCCGGCGTCGGCGTCCCTCGCCGAGTGCGCGTTCACTGTGGTCGAACGTGGCTTGACGGCGGAAGGCCGATCCGAAGAGTTTGGCCTCCCGACATTCCCGTCACGCCGCTTCGTTCGTGCGGGTGGTCTCACGGTGGCGCACGAGGGTCTGCACGAGTTCGAGTTAATCGACCTCGTTGACGGTGAGGCGACAGCGATTGCTCTCACCCTCTTGCGCGCCACGGGCATGCTCTCCCGACTCGGAATGACCTACCGTCCATTGCCCGCGGGCCCGCTGACGCCCGTCGACGGACTCCAGCTCGTCGGCCTTCCGCTCACTCTTCGCTACGCGCTGACGCTCGACGACAATGACGGGTACACGTTGGCCGATGACCTTCTCGTTCCTCTCGAGTCTCTGGGAGCGCCCGGTGGCGGTCACCTGCCGTCCTCAGGATCGCAGTTGGACATCCGCGGAGCCCAAGTGTCATCGGTTCGTCGCGTGGAAGGTGTTCTCGAAGTCCGCGTGTTCAACCCCACCAACGACGTGACCACCGTGGAGACCCCCGGTCGATCCGGTTGGCTTGTTGATCTGCGTGGACGCGGGATCGAGATGTTCGAAGGATCCTTCGTGCTCCGCCCTCACGGTATTGCGACATTCCGACTCCACGAGAGTCAATGAGTTCGCAGCGGGACATCGTCCTCGTTCCGCTCAAGAGTTTTCAGGTAGCGAAGTCACGACTCCGGGCCCGACTCGGCGACGTGGTCGTCAATGATCTCGTCGCCGAGCTCGCGACCAATGTCATTACCGCGTGCGCGCCTCGGACCGTCATCGTTCTAGGTGACACGTCCGACACGGCCGCATTCGCACTGGGGCTCGGCGTAGCTTTTTTCCACACGCCACCGGGACTCAATGCGGCTATTGAGACGGCCTACCAGGACCTCACCGCCGATGCCGCTCGCGTCACTGTGGTGCATGGAGATCTACGGTTCCCCCGCGGACTCGGGGCTTGGAATGCGCCTTGCGACGTCACGATTGTGAGCGATCGACACGAGCGAGGCACGAATGTTCTCTCCGTGCCCACCGGTGTGGGCTTTCACTTCTCCTTTGGCGAACACTCCGCATCGCGCCACGCCACCGAAGCACACAGACTCGGTCTTGCAGTGGAGATCATTTCCGACAGCCCCTGGCGATTTGACGTCGACGAGCCTGAGGACCTCGACGTCACGGAGTAAAGCATGAGAGGGGGCCGTGCGGCCCCCTCTCATCACGTTCCCCGAAGGGACACTTGGTACTACTTGCGCTTGGCCGGAGCCTTCTTGGCAACAGCCTTCTTGGCCGGAGCCTTCTTGGCCGGAGCCTTCTTGGCCGGAGCCTTCTTCACAGCCTTCTTGGCGGCAGTCTTCTTCGCCGGAGCCTTCTTGGCCGGAGCCTTCTTCGCCGGGGCCTTCTTGGCGACAGCCTTCTTGGCCGGAGCCTTCTTGACAGCCTTCTTTACAGCCTTCTTAGCCGGGGCCTTCTTGGCCGGGGCCTTCTTCGCGGCAGTAGCCACTTTCCCTCCTTGGGACTCAACGTTGAATCAATTGGGGAACCTGGAAGACACCACCGTGATGTCTTCCGCATTGCGGCACCTCATTGATACGACATGAACTCGATCGTGAACGACCCAACCACCCGGCTGTGTCACTTCCGAACGCAGTGCACGGCACGCGTCAGTCACGGTGTTGTGCGATCTTCCGCGAGAGAAGAACACGCAACAGTGATCCGCACTAATACGTACATTGAAAAGTTCACTCGGTTTTCAAACCAATGTCAAGCATTTCGAACACCGACGGTTGTGATGCAACATGACATCGCCTGGCATCTACCTCGGCGCATCACACGGTGACGTCGCTCGTGCGTCGTCGCAACGTTCCGTCTTAGTGCTCGGTCCGTCGCGAAGCGGCAAGACAACATCACTCATCATTCCAAATCTCTTAACGACGTCACGCGCCGTTGTGGCCACGTCGACGAAGGATGATGTCGTGCGCGCGCTCGCATCCGCACGACGAGATCGCGCGACATTGATGTTTGATCCGAGTGGATCGGTTCCCACTCCCTTCGGCGTTCACCGCGTGGGTTACTCCCCCCTGCAGGCGGCGCGCACGTGGGATGGGGCCGTGTTAGCCGCACGCAGTTTGGTACTGGCAACGCGACGTATCGCAGATGATCGCGCCGTTGATCACTGGACCGAACGCGCAAGCGCGCTCGTGGCGCCACTCCTGCACGCTGCCGCTCTCGAGAACCGGTCGATCGCCGAGCTCGCCTCACGCGTGGATCGTCACGAGGCCGAGCGAGAACGCGATCTGCTCCGTGAGCGCTACGGCGATGCTCACCCTGCGGCATCCTTGCTCTCGGGAGTTCTCGCGACGGACGCGCGAGAACAGTCGGGGATCTGGTCCACTGCGTCCGGCTTGTTTTCGGGCCTGCGCACCGAAAGCGCGCGACAATCGAGTCGCGAAGCCCCCCTCGACATCGGCGAATTTCTCGCGGGTGGTCACCACTTGCACATCGTGTCGCCGAGTCGGCACCAGAGTGTCGCGACGCCACTCATCGTGGGACTTGTCGACGACATCGTTGCGACCACCTATCAACGGCACGCCAAAGGCGCAGAACTCTTGTTGGCCCTGGACGAAATGGCCAACGTGGCCCCACTGCCCGGCTTACCCTCGATTGTCTCGGAGGGTGGTGGACAGGGCGTTGTGACGCTGGCGTGCCTCCAGGATTTATCCCAAGCCCGGCAACGATGGGGGTCCGCGGCGGACGGCTTCCTCTCCTTGTTCCCCACGACGATGGTTCTTCCCGGCATCGCCGATCGCACAACTCTCGAGATGTTGTCGTCACTCGCCGGACAGGAATTCGTCGCCTCGCCCTCGGAACAGCGCGACCAACGAGGTCGGCAACGAGGCGTGTCGCGGTCATGGCGGGAACGACCGCGAGTGACCTTCGCAGATGTTGCGCACGGTCGGCCTGGATTCGCCCTCGGCCTCGATGAGTCAAAGACCATGCGCTGGGTTCGCTTGACACCGGCGCATTCGGACGAGAGGTTCGCGGCCTATAGAGACCTGTCGCGGGACACACTCTCCCGCTCGCGCGACGGGACCGAACGATCGCGCTGAGGGACATCACGCACGCGGCGCGGACCCTGGCGTTCCACGACAGCAATGTCGCGAGCCTCACGCAGCGTTATCCAGCGAGAAGGGTCACGGGGATCGAAGTGATGCGCGTAGTGACGGTCGACGAACGACGTGATGTCCTGCATCGACGCCCCGAAGACGCTGGCGTGCGCCGCCGCCTCAATGACGTCGGCGTATCGCACCCTCTCTGTGCCATCAAGAACCGAGCGGAATGTGTGCTCATGGACCAGTGCAAGGTCGTGATGGGGCGGTGTGATCAGTGGCCCTGGTTCGTATCTCTCGAGGTCACTCGCCCAGTGGCGACGCGCCTCGTCTTGGCCCCACAACTTCTTGACACCACGCTCAGGTGCGTGACCACTCCACAGAGCGCGCACTCCCTCATCGACGCCTTCGACGTAGTCGCGATCACTAAAGCTGCGCCACGACCGCCGACCCGTGTGTTCTTCAATCCCGGCGCGTAGCGACGCTCGATACACCGCGTCCGCGGCCGCCACGTGCTGACGAAAGACGTGCGCGTCGAAACTACGTCGATAGGCCGCCGAGTGCGACGGGACAATGACGTGATCATGCAGGTGTGGCTCACCCTGACGGTTCATACCGTGGGTGAAACTCACCACGTTGTCAAAGTGGGCGGGTAAGAAGTCCGTCTCACCGAGGACCGTGCGTCGCACGCCGAGCGCATGTTCGTCCAGGTATGTCAATGTCGCAATGACCGCTGCGTGGTGTGCGCGCACCACACCGACGTGATCGCGATGATCCCCGAACGCGAGAAGGCACGACGCCGGTCGGGGTGCAGCGACGATGATGTCCCACCCCACCGTGTGCGAACGGGCGGTCGGGCTCAGCACCTTTGACGGATCCCGATCCGCGGTCGCGTCGCGCCACCACCACTGGGCGGGACCGGTACGACAATCAGCAATTTCGTACGCCGGATCGTTCGTGAGATAACTGAGATCCGTCGACCGACGGGGTATCACTCGAATCACTGGACCTCCCCACGAGGCCCAACGGTCGCTACAAGAGGTCCGTCATGCGACGCGCCAGTGCTCGCCCTGCGGTCATGAAGTCGCCCGACACGACCGACGCACCGGGACCCGCATTCACCATGAGTTGGTCGAGGAACTTCTCGTCGCGTACTCGTAACTTCACCAACTCGCGACGACCATCAAAGGGCGCCCAGGTCGCCGTCGGGAGCGGCTCAAACAGCCACCGCAACTCCGGCTCGAGGGAGATAACGACGTCGTGCCCCTCATCACTCTGCTGGTCGGCCCAATTGTCGATGGGGTCCGGCGGTAGCGTCGACCCGACGGGGGACGCGGCGTGGATATGAAAGACGCGATCCACGCGAAACGTCAGCCACTCCTGGCGTGTCGCACAGAAGGCCCGAAAGTACCAACGCCCGTTTCTTGACGCCATCGCCCGAGGTTCCACCCAACGTGTCGTGATCTCGTCGCGTCCCGCCGACCAGTAATCGATCTTGATTTGCTCGCGGTTGTCGATCGCATCGCGCACTTTGGACAAGTACTCCGGTTCAACATCAACCACGCGCACCGCGCCGTTCAGAACCGACTCGACTTTGTCGACGATGCGTTCGAGTGTCGAACCGGGGTACAACTTTGACGCCTCCTTCAGAGCCACCACGAGTTCGAAAGTGTCACGCCACGTGAGGGCGGACAAGTGGTCGGCGTGATCGTCGTAGCTCGCCGCACGCACATAGAGCGGGTCGACCGGCTCGTCATCCACATCGTCTCCGGGCTCGATATGGACCAGGTACGACGTCGTGTCGCGTACGTACTGCAGCGCCATGATGCGACTCATGACGGATCGAACGAGTTCAAGATCCATGCCGGTGCGGGCCGCGAGTGCGCTGGCGCGCACTGCCGTCGGTGCTTCGTAGACAGCGGCAATGAGTTGCAGGGTCTGACCGAGGACGTCTGGACGTGTCGCGCCGTGGTCGAACGCGTGGGCCGGCACCTCATGATCGATCGGCCGATTCACTTTGGCCAGCCACGACACGAGGTCATCTCTCAATTCTTTGGGTCGAACACGGCGAACATTTGCGCCGCAAGCCAAGACGGCGCGTCGCGCGGAGGCCAGGTCCGAACTCTTCCACGACACTTCCACCGCGTCCGGTTCGTCAAGTTCACTGATCTCGACGTCAAGATCGGACGCGAGCACGCGAGCGAACCCGGAACTTGTCGTCAGGCGAATCTCAATATCCTCATCCTTCGCGCCCAGTCGCGGTTCCCAGCTGCGCGCCTGGTCGCGCAGAGTCGGCGTGACATCAAACACGTCCTTCGTGACGGTCGGCGTGGACGCAATACGTGAAACGCGAAAGCCCTTGAGAGTTTCGGTATCGAGCTCGACACCCACCACGTACGGCACGCCCCTCCACATCGTGATCCCCAAGGCGGCGAGTTCGCGGACACGGACTTTGTCGTTGTCCTTGCGGTATTTGAAACGCACGACCCGCTGTAGCGCGATCGCGCGGGTCAACGGCTGAAGAATCGGTGAGAATTCGACGCCCGCGGCCGTGGCGGGACCATCGACAAAGAGGCGTGCCACGCCGGTAGCACCGATGCCTAAGAGAGCGACCGCCCACTCCACAACAGCGCGCTCATCGTCGGTGAGCCCGAGCGGAGGAGCAAAGACGGACGTCGGATCAATGCTGTACGCGTCAAGACCGTCGGGAGTCTTCGTCGTCGAGATTTCAAAACCCAAATCGCGAATGGCGGCCTTGTCGCGTTCGAACTTCTGACGATGCGCATTTTCGTTGCCGTCGTATGCCAATTTGCGAGGAGGAATGCGCTTATGGGAGGTGACATCATCGATGCGCAGGCTGGAAATGATTTCCTGTTGCGTAATGGGTTGACCCGTTTCGAACGCGCGCACCAAAGTCCAGAACAACGCGATCTTGCGCTCCCGACTCTCTTCGGTTCCCGCGCGGGGGGTTTGCACCACGACACTCTCCTAACTTTTGCCTCGCGAATTTTCTCAACGTTTACCTGTGCAGACTACGCTGGCGATTGTTGAGCCATCGGAGTACGAGAACCCCGAAGGGAACACTCGAATGTCCAAGAAAATCCTCTATCAGGACCGCACCGCGGCGCTGATGGACGATGCCCTCGTGTTGCGCGGTTTTACCAAGATTCTTGGTCGCCCGCGGCGACTTGCGCTGGGGCAGATCGTTGCGTTCCGGGTACGGGAGCGCGCGGACTTTCCCGACGGCGAACTTCCGAGTTGGGGCAAGGACGACCGGGGTGTGTGGTACACGAGAGATCCCCGACGTTGGCGACGAGCTCGTTCAATTGAGATCATTCTTGACAACGGCGACCAATTCGGCTTCGCGCCGGCGCACCCGAATCGATTCAAAGAACTTATGGAGCAGCTCAATATTCCGGAGAGGTGAGGTCCTCGCGGCGCCACGTGCCCGAACGGCCCCCAGATTTTTCCCAGAGCGCGACATTTTCAATCGTCATCGACCGATCTTGGGACTTGCACATGTCGTAAATCGTGAGCGCCGCCACAGTCACCGCGCTGAGGGCTTCCATTTCCACGCCGGTGCGGTCGACCGTGTCGACGCTGGCCTCAACTTCGATAAACACATCGCCAATCGTGAAGTTGATGTGGACATTGCCCACCAAGACTTGGTGACTCATGGGTAGAGCGAGTGCTGCGTTCTTCGCGGCCTGAATTCCCGCGACGCGAGCCGTCGCCAGAACGTCGCCCTTGTTCACCGTATTCGCGGCGACCATGGCCGTCGTTTCCGGCTTCATGATGACGCGACCTCGCGCAAGGGCGCGGCGCGGTCCGACTTCGGACGCCCCCACTTCTCGGGGAAAAGCCCCTCCAGGAGGCGTGAGTCGAATCTGGTGGAAGTCGTCCACGTCGGTCATGCTAGTGAACTGCGGCATGGTGGGTCATCTAGGGCCGGTACACTGCGACGCGTAGATGCAACAGGAGTGGTGAGGAATGCCGACCTACGAATACGAGTGCACCAAGTGTGGACAACGATCCGAAGTCGTCCAGAAGTTCACTGACGCCGCGTTGACCACGTGCGACGAGTGTGGGGGCGACCTGCGAAAGGTCTATTCCGCCGTGGGTGTCGTCTTTAAGGGCAGCGGTTTCTACAAGACAGACTCCCGCGGCACGAGTTCAGCGGCGAGCACGTCGACCTCAAAAACTCCAGAGGCAACCCCTGCGGCGACGGCGAGCGCCACGAGCACGCCCGCGCCGAGCACGACCACGTCTGATAGCTAGATCAGGAACCCGACAGCGCGATGTCGCTGATCGCGATGGTCTGTCCGGCGGCAACCCCCGGCAACCACTCCACGTCGCCACCCACATGCTGGATGTCCAACAACATGCGCTGGAGCGTTGACGCCACGGTGACCTCGCGAATCGGTTCGGCCAACTGACCGTCGCGAATCATCAGCCCGGTGATGCCCACAGAGAAGTCTCCGGAGATCGGGTTGACGCCAGAGTGCACGCCAGTGAGTGATTCGACGAAGACGCCATTGCCGACGGCACGAAGGATCTCTTCCTGAGAGAGCGATCCGGGTGCCAATTGCAATGCGCGGCAACTAGCGGACGGTGATCCCGCAATCCCCCCGCGCGACGCACTGCCCGTCGATACCGTGCCCGCGCGACGCGCCGACTCCGTGTCGTAGACAAACCCGCGTAACTTCCCGTTTTCGATGAGAACATTGCGACGACACGCGAGACCTTCGCCGTCATAGGTCGATGCGCCGAAGTGACGGTCATCGGTGGGGTCATCGACGAGCGTGAACGTCGACGCCGCGACGTCGTCGCCGAGACGATCGGCAAAGAACGAACGTCCCCGCACCACGGACGTTCCCGACAGCGCGCCGCCGATGATCGCCAACAAGGTCGAGGTGGTCCGAGGGTCAAAGACCGCGACGCCGCGCATGGACGCGGGCTTGACGGCGCCGAGCATCCTTGTCGCTCGTCGGACGGCATCCGCGGCCGCTTGGTCCGGGTTCAGTTGCGAGGGAGCTCGACCGACGGACAGACCCCATCCGGTTTGGTCGCCGGACTCATCGGACGCGATGGCCTCCACGGACAAATACGATCCAGACCGCGCGTACGTCGCCCGAATTCCGTTGGTGGAGACAATCGCCGCGTGGGCCACATAATCCGAATACGTCGCCGCTTCGACCTGGCGAATGCGGGGGTCGGCGCTTCGCACCTGACGCTCGAGATCGATCGCCAGGGCGATCTTGTCGTCGAGCCCCGTACCGGCCACGCCGTCATCCAAGAGCGCGAGATCCGCCGCGCCCACACCGTCGGGTGCCGCGAAGGCCAAGAACTCGTCCTCGGTGGCAAAACGAACGTTGTCACGAGCGTCACGCAAGGCGTCCGCGATGGCGTCATCGTCGAGGGACCCCGCCCATGCCGTGCCGATGCGCGCGCCGCCGGGCCCGTCCACGAGGACACGGATGCCGATGCCGGCGCTGCTCGCGGTTGTCAACTTCTCGATCTCGCCCTGATACGCCTGCACGTCGGTGTCCGTGCCACTCGACACGTAGACCTCGACGTGCTCGTCGCCGGTGGCGCGAGCGAGCACTCCATCCGCAATGCTCAGTAAGTCGCTCATGCCGCCGTTCCTCCAATGGTGACTCCCGACAGGCGCATCGTGGCCTGACCCGTACCGACGGGAACCTGCTGACCGTCTTTGCCGCACGTCCCCGGCGTCATCGAAAAGTCCGACGCCACGGCGTCGACACGCTGCAAAATCTCCGGACCATTCCCAATCAGGTTGCACTCACGCAACGGCGCGGTGATCTTCCCGTCTTCGATCAAGAAGGCTTCGGTCATTCCGAAGACGAAGTCACCCGTTGCCGTGTTCACCTGTCCACCACCCAGCTGCGCCACGTACACCCCACGCGGCGTTTGAGCAATGATCTCCTCGGGAGTTTCGGATCCTTCGACCAGATAGGTATTGGTCATGCGGACCATCGGCAAATGTTGGTAGCTCTGGCGACGGCCGTTGCCCGAGGACGTACGACCTTCGCGACGTGCGGAGAGAAAATCCCACATGTAATCGGTCAACACGCCGTCTTCGATAAGGACGTTGCGGCTCGCGGGACGACCTTCGTCGTCCATGGCCAAGTATCCCCATTCACCGGTTGTTGTCCCGTCGTCGACGAGCGTGACGAGATCGCTCGCGACCTTCTGACCGGCCTTGCCGGCGTATACCGATGCCTGCTTCAACACGGCGTCGGCTTCGAGTCCGTGACCGCACGCTTCGTGGAACAGAATCCCGCCGGATCCACCCGCCAGGACGACCGGGAGGTCACCCGACGGTGCGGGGCGCGCCGCCAACTTGGTAATGGCGGCGCTCGCGGCACCGCGAGCCGCTTCGGTCACGGCCTCGTCGGTCAAGATCTCAAAGCCGGCCGTACCCGCAATCGGTCGATATCCCGTTTGCATGCCGGTGTCGCCCATGGCCACGCACTGGACATTGAATCGCGTGCGCACCTGGTGATCGGCGGCGAACAGGCCGTCCGAATTGGCGACGAGAATGCGGCGCGACGACTCGCCGAGTCCGACCATGACTTGCGTGATTTCCGCGCCGGTCGAGCGAGCGATGTCGTCGGCGCGCAGCAGTGCTTCGATCTTGCGACTCTTGTCGACGGTGCCGAGAGGTTCGCGTGCCGTCGTGTCGAATGTCGAGAGGGTGTTAAGGGACACCGTGATGGTGCCGCCCTCACCACGGCGCGCCACCATCGCGGCGGCGAGTGCGGCGGCCCGAAGGCCTTCTTCGCTCAAATCCGCCGTGTGCGCGAAGCCCGTGGTGTCGCCAATGACCACGCGGATGCCCGCGCCGCGGTCCCGGCCCGACGACAGTTCTTCGACGCGGCGCTGATCGAGCATCGCCGACGACGTGTGTCGGTCCTCGACAAAGACTTCGGCGAACTCTCCGCCCTTTGACAACGAGAGAGCGAGCACGCGCTCGATCACTTCCCGGTCCACCAACTCTTGTGTGCTCATTCCCGTAGCGTACCGTGGAGGATTATGCGACCTCCACGATCACCGGTGGGCCGCCCCGCCGGACTGATAGTGGCCGCCTTCATTCTCTTGGGGGCGTTTTGGGGGTGCTGGAACATGTCGCTGCCGACAATTCAACGCTACTTCCACCTGTCGAACACGGGTCTCGGGATCCTCCTCGCGGCCGCAGTCGGCACCGCCGGATGCGCCGGCGCCATTGTGGGTCGTCTCGCGAAGAGGTTTCGATCACTGTGGCTGCTGTCGGGCCTCATGGTGGGTTGGGCAATCCTTACCGTTCCACCGGAATTAGTGCACTCGACGCTCTTGTTTGCGCTCGCCTTCGCCGGGGCACAGATCGCTGCCGGGTGTGTGGACGCGGGCATGAACGCTCCGGCCACCGTGGCCTTCCGCGATGACCCGACGGGCCTCGTGCGATTTCACGCCATCTTCAACCTCGGCGCCATCGCCGGTGCGCTCGTGGCGTCGGTGGTGCTGGCGTCAGGAGGATCGTGGCGATGGCTCTGGCCGGGCGTGGCGTGCCTCGTCGTGTGCGCCGGCATCATTGGATTTCGGGGCGATCCCGGTGTCGCTCTCGACGCGGAGAATCTCCCCCATTCACCAACATTGTCCGCCGTCGGCGAATCATCGCCGCGAGAGCTTCATATCGACAAGAGTTTCCGTGACGAAGGATTACTGGTCTTCCTCTTTGTCTTCGCGCTGGCGGAAGTTACCGAAGGGGGTGCCTTCACGTGGGGCATCTTGTACCTTCGTCATCACCTCAGTGCCGGCGTGCTGGTCGGCACGGGCGCGTACGTCGTGGGACACGCCGTTGCGGCGGCGGCGAGAGGGCTCGGCGGGCATCTCTTGCGGAACTTTCCGGTCACGCGCGCCTTCGCCGCCGGTGCCATCATCTGCGCCGGGGGCATCGTTCTCGAAGTCTCGGTGAGCTCCCCTTGGTTGGCCGCCACCGGACTCACGCTCGCGACCGCGGGAACGAGTCTCTTCTGGCCCCTCGTCATGTCAACGGTGGCGAGTATCTCTGCGACACCGGCGCGGGCCGTCGGAGGTTTCACTGCCGCCGGCTACGCCGGCTGGGTGGCGGGCGCCCCGGTCGTCGGAGTCATTTCCGACGCGTGGGGCGCCAAGGCCGGATTGCTCTTTATGGCCGCGTTGTGCCTGGTCGTCGTTGCTGCGGTGAGCTCTGGCACGATTCCTTCCGCCCCGGAAAGACCCGTGGGTGCGCCGGTAGGCTGATCTCCGTGATTCTTCCCTCCATCGAGACGCCCGCGGACCTGCGACCACTCTCGTACGAGGATCTCGACCTTCTCGCGGGAGAGATCCGCCAATTCATCATCGACGCCGTGACCCGCACAGGCGGCCACCTGGGAAGCAATTTGGGTGCCGTGGAGATCACGTTGGCGCTCCACCGTGTCTTTGAATCTCCGAACGACATTCTTCTTTTTGACACCGGGCACCAGACGTACGTCCACAAGCTGCTCACCGGACGTCGTTACGGATTTCGTGAACTTCGCCAGCGTGGTGGTCTCTCGGGCTACCCCAGTCGCAGCGAGAGCGATCACGACTGGATCGAGTCCTCACACGCCTCAACGGCGTTGTCGTACGCCCACGGTCTATCGGTCGCGCTCCAACATCGCAAGGAGCTGGTCGGATTCGGCGGCAATCGTCGCGTTGTGGCCGTCGTGGGTGACGGTTCGCTTACGGGGGGCATGGCGTATGAAGCGCTCAACAATCTCGGTCACTCGGGTCAGCGCGTCATTATCTTGCTGAATGACAACGGGCACAGTTACGCACCCACCATTTCCAAGCTGTCCGAATCCCTCACGTCACTGCGCCTGCACCCCACGTACGTCTCCACCCGGGCCCGACTGCGCGAGAGTTTGAGCAAGGTTCCCGGCATTGGCCGCTTGGCCTACCTCGGCGTTCATGGCGTGACGTCCGTAGTTCGCGAGATGGTCACACCCCATACGTTCTTTGAGAATCTGGGCGTGCGCTACGTCGGGCCCATTGACGGCCACAACATCGCCGCCCTCGAATCCGCGCTGCAGAACGCGGCCGACTGGCCGGGACCCATCGTCGTCCACGCGCTGACCGAAAAAGGTCGCGGGTATCTTCCGGCCGAAAACGACACCTTGAAACTGCACGACTTTAAGTTGCCCGCACGCTTAGATGACGAACAAGTCGCGCCGCTGAGTTTCACGGAAACCTTTTCTCGATCTCTCATTTCCCTCGCGGACGCCGACGACCGCATCGTGGCCCTCACGGCAGCGATGGCCGGTCCGACGGGACTGCTCGGATTTCAACAGCGCTTTCCCGGTCGGTTCTTCGACGTCGGCATCGCCGAACAGCACGAAATGACCGCGGCCGCGGGCATGGCGATGGGCGGCCTCAAACCGGTGGTCTGCGTCTACTCCACCTTCTTTGCGCGCGCGTTCGACCAAGCCAACTTGGACGTGGGGCTCCTGAACCTGCCGGTTCTCATGGTGTTCGATCGTGCCGGCATCACGGGCGACGATGGCCCGAGTCATCACGGCATCCTCGACATGGCACTGTGTTTGGCCATTCCCAACGTGACGATTTTTGCGCCCTCGACGGCCGAAGAAATTCCCGGCATGATGTCGACCGCGCTGTCTCTCACGTCGCCGACGGCATTGAGGTTCCCAAAGACTCTGCCCCGTCCCATGGACGGACTGGTCGGTGAAGGACTTCACGCGCGACAGGTGCGACGAGGAGACGGCTCCCTCTGTGTCCTTGCCGTGGGCAAAATGGCCGCCAACGCCTTCCACGCACTGGCTCTCTTGGGTGAGGACGCCAGCAAGGTCACGCTCTATGACGTTCGCGTGCTCCCGCCGGACCCGGACATGATTGAAGACGCCCTCACGCACGAGCGCATCATTACCGTGGAGGACGGCACGCGACACGGTGGAGCGGGCGCACTCATGGTCTCAGCGGTGCGCTCGCGGGCGCAGGAATTGGCTCAACCCTTCCCCACGACCCGCATTCTTGGCGTTCCGCGTGCGTACCTCGAACAACACAAGCCCGACGCGCTTCTCGCCGAGCTCGGTCTCGACGACGCCGGTCTCGCGGCCGCCTTCGCCCGGGCGCTACGCGACGAGCCGGAATTCCCTCGGGCACTTCCCGAAGCTCCTCGCGCGCACTACTACTAGACGCTGCTCGCCGGGGATGGTGCCGGTAGCGTGGCGCCATGGAGTTCGACGTAACGAAAACTGACGAGGAATGGCGTGAACAACTTTCCCCCGAGCGCTACGCGATTCTTCGCGAAGCCGGGACGGAAGCGCCGTTCTCCGGCAGCCTCCTGTCGGTCGACGGTCGGGGTGTTTTCACCTGCGGTGGTTGTGGCCAGGTCCTCTTTCGTGCCGAGCAGAAATTTGAGGCCCACTGTGGGTGGCCGTCTTTCGACGCGTGCGAACCGGGAACCATCGTGGAACGACCTGATCACAGCCTGTCGCGCGAACGAACAGAGATTCTGTGCTCACGCTGCGGAGGGCACTTGGGTCACGTCTTTGACGATGGTCCGACGGACACGGGCCTTCGGTACTGCGTGAATTCGCTCTCGATCGACTTCGACCGCGCCGAGGACTAAACGTCCAAGAATCGACGGATAGCGAAGGCCGATCCGAGGGAGCCAATCAGCACGCCGACGAGGACGACCACGATGCTCGTCCCCACGAGGTCCGACGTCGACAAATGGAATTCATTGCCCGACAGTGGATACCAAGTGTGCAAGGCCGTCAGCAGCGCTACGGCCACACCCGAGCCGAGGAGGCCCTGCATGAAGCCTTCCGAAATGTAGGGCATACGAATAAACCAGTTGGTGGCGCCGACCAGTTTCATGACCGACACTTCGCGACGTCGCGAGAAAATGGCGAGTCGGATCGTGTTGAGAATCAACACAATGGCTGACACCAGGAGCGTGAGGGCGAGCGTGATCGCGACGAACTGCATCACCCGAATGGTCTGCTGCATGTGGTGAATGGCGTTCGTCGGCGCCGTCACTTTGTAGACGCCCGGCTGGCCCGAGAAGGTCGAAATAAGAATGGACGCGTCCGTCGGTACCGACGGCACGCACAAATACGCGCTCGGCATGTCCTGTGGTCGCAGCACCGAAGATTCCGCCTCCGGCAGGAGCAAGAGCGCCTGCTGGTAGCTCTGCTGCTGCGTTTGGTACGTGCACGTGCCGTGGATGTAGGGCGAGGTTGATAGCTGCGACTGCACCGCACTCAGTTCGGCGGCATCCACTTTCGGGCTCATCCACACGGTGACCTTGGTCTGCTGCTCCCAGACAACCGACGCTTGGGACGCACTCTGTTTGAACATGAGCGCCGCGCCCACCAAGGACAACGACACCGCGACCGTCAGCACGGCGGCGAGCGTCATGAGGCGATTGCGCCAGAGATTCGTAAACGTCTCGCGAATGGCGTAGCGGATGAAGACTCTCATGAGTGGCCACCTGTGGGGTCATCAATGCCGTAGACGCCACGCAACTGGTCACGCACCAATTCACCGCCGTCGAGCTCAATGACACGACGGCGCATCCGGTCCACCAGTCCCTTGTCGTGCGTCGCCATGACGACGGTCGTCCCGGTCTTGTTGATGCGGTCCAGCAGGTTCATGATCTGCTCGGAGTTCGTCGGGTCCAAGTTTCCGGTGGGCTCGTCGGCCAGCAGGACCAGGGGCCGATTGACGAACGCACGGGCCACGGCCACGCGCTGCTGCTCACCACCTGACAACTCACTGGGAAGATTGTTCATCTTGTCGGCCAAGCCCACGAGTTCCAGAATCTGCGGCACCTGAGCGTCCACGGTCGAACGCGGTCGGCCGATGACCTCTTGGGCGAAGGCGACATTCTCGAAGACGGTCTTGGTCGGGAGAAGTCGGAAGTCCTGGAACACGCAGCCAATGTTGCGGCGAAGATACGGCACGCGGGATTTCCTCATGGACCCGATGTCGCGACCAAGCTCAAGAATCCGCCCCGAATCAGGAGTTTCTTCGCGCAGTAGGAGCCGCAGACAGGTCGTCTTACCCGAACCGGACGAACCCACGAGAAAGACGAATTCGCCCTTTTCGATATTCAGCGAGACGTCGCGGAGCGCCACGGTCCCGTTCTTATACGTCTTCGAGACGTTTTCGAAACGAATCATGGTTCACCCCCCTGGGGTCTGGTCCATCAGCGCAGCGGAGGTGCCGGCAAAGCATCAATTACATCATTGTAGTTGCGGCCTCCCCGAGGAGAGTGCCACCACGATTTCGTGGAGATTTAGCCCCGTGCCCGCTGGCGACGCAGCTCGGCTTCCATGAATCCGTCCAAATCTCCATCGAGAACCGCCTCGACGTTCCCGGTCTCGAAGTCGCTGCGGTGATCCTTGACCAGTTGGTACGGCGCTTGCACGTAACTGCGGATCTGCGATCCCCACGCGTTGTCACTTCGGTCACCACTCAGGGCGTCCATTTGGGCCTGTCGCTCCACGCGTGCTCGCTCGGCCAACTTGGCCGCCAGAATCTGCATCGCGCGGGCGCGGTTCTGGTGCTGGCTGCGCTCATTTTGGCAACTCACCACGATCCCCGTGGGCAGGTGCGTGATGCGAATCGCGGAATCGGTCTTATTGACGTGTTGGCCGCCCGCGCCGGAGGACCGGTACGTGTCGACCCGCAGATCCTTCTCGTCAATCTCGACCGCCGTGTCATCGACGAGCAACGGCGTGACTTCGAGGCTCGCAAAACTGGTTTGGCGTCGCGCTTGAGAATCGAAAGGACTAATGCGCACGAGTCGGTGCACGCCGCGTTCTGCGGAGAGCCACCCGTACGCGAAGCGACCTTTGACGATCACCGTGGCGGAAAGTATGCCGGCTTCTTGACCTTCGGTGACTTCATCGATTTCGACACCGAAGCCCCGTCGTTCGGCCCAGCGCACGTACATCCGCAGCATCATCTCCGCCCAGTCTTGGGCGTCCGTGCCACCCGCTCCGGCGTGGATTTCCGCAATGGCGTCGAGTTCGTCGTACTCACCACTCAACAAGCTCTGTAGCTCGAGCGTTTCGAGCGACGTGCGTAGTTGGGAGACGACCGACGACAGCTCCTCGAGCAGCGACGGGTCGACCGGTCCGGTGGATAGGGATTCCCGCACGAATTCGGCGAGGACGTCGCCGTCATCGAGGAAGGAACGCAATTCGTCGAATTGCTCCAAATCATTCGTCAGCCGGCCCAATTCCGTCGTGACGTCACGCGCGTGGTCCACGTTGTCCCACAAGTGCGGATCTTCGGCGAGGGCGGTCAACTCCTGGTGACGCGCACGTCGAGCGTCAATTGACAAATACGTGCGCGCAGCCGTCCACCGCTCCTCGAGCTCACCGAGTTGCGCCGTCGCGTCGCGAAGGAGATTCTCCGCCCTAAGGTCGGCCATGGCACTGCTTGTACTTACGGCCCGAGCCGCAGTAACACGGGTCATTACGACCAATTTTCTCGTTGTCGCCCTTGGTGACCGTCCGGGGATCGCTCTGACTCACGGGTGTGGCCTTGAAGCGTGATTCGGACACGGTGCCGTCGGACTGTTCGACAACTTGTTCGACATTCGTCTGCGCCTGCGCCATGTCGGGCTCGGCCTCGGCGGGCTGGAATTCGAGGCGAACATTCATGATGTGGCGCACGTAATACGAATCGATGCTGCCCAGAAGTTGCTCGAACATCGCGAACCCGTCGCGCTGCCATGCGACGAGGGGATCCTGTTGCGCGTACTGGCGCAGCCCGATGCCCTCGTAGAGACGGTCCATCTCGGACAAGTGTTCCTGCCAGAGCTGGTCGATGAGCTGCAACATCACGTCACGCTCAATGATGCGCGCCTGCGTTTCCCCTCCGGGATACGTGGCACACTTCGCGTCGTAGACCTCACGCGCATTGGTCTGGACGAGCTCAATCAAGTCGCCAAGTTCGTGACACGCCAGCAACTGCTCTTCGGTGAGAGTGAGCGGGAAGTTTGTGGAGATTTCGAGGTGCAACTTCTCGAGATCCCACTCTTCGGCGAACTCACTGGGACAGAAGGTCTCCACCAAGTTCTCAAAGAACGTGTCGATCAATTCCAGCGTGGCCTCGTAGAGGTCGTCACCGGCGAGGATGTCTTGACGTCGAGCGTAAATGACCTTGCGCTGCTCATTGCGAACATCGTCGTACTTGAGGACTTCCTTACGGATTTCGGCGTTGCGTCCTTCAACGGTGTTCTGGGCGCGTTCGATCGCCTTGCTGACCATCTTCGCCTCGATGGGCTCACCCTCGGGCATGGCCCGGTCCATCACCCAGCTGACAGCGCCGGTCGCGAACAGTCGCATGAGTTCGTCTTCGAGAGACAAGAAGAAGCGACTCTCACCGGGATCGCCTTGACGACCGGCGCGGCCGCGCAACTGATTGTCAATGCGTCGAGAATCGTGTCGTTCCGTTCCGAGAACGTACAACCCCCCAACGGCGCGAACGTCCTCACCTTCACGGGCGCAGGCCGCCTCAAAGGTGGGCAGAAGGCGTCGATACTCGGCGTCGAATTCTTCGGTCCCTGGAGTCAGGCCCGACGCGCGCACGTCACGAGCCGCGAGCGCTTCCGGGTTACCGCCAAGGATGATGTCCACACCACGACCGGCCATGTTCGTGGCCACCGTGATGGCGCCCTTGCGGCCAGCCTGGGCGACAATTTCCGCCTCGCGGAAGTGCTGCTTCGCGTTGAGCACCTCGTGACGTAGTCCCGCCTGCGACAACGCGCGGGACAACATTTCCGACTTTTCCACCGACGCGGTACCGAGCAGAATCGGCTGACCCTTCTCGTGGCGCTCACGGACATCATCAACGATGGCGTTAAATTTCTCCGGTTCCGTCTTGAAGATCAAGTCGGGCTGATCAAGTCGCTGGCTCGGACGATTGGTGGGAATGGGCACCACCGACAGGCCGTACGTGCTCGAGAACTCGGCGGCCTCGGTCTCGGCGGTACCGGTCATACCGGCCAACTTCTCGTACATGCGGAAGTAGTTCTGCAGAGTGACGGTGGCCCACGTGTGGTTCTCGTCTTTGATCTTGACGCGCTCTTTAGCCTCCACCGCTTGGTGCAGTCCGTCGGCCCAACGACGTCCCGCGAGGGCGCGCCCGGTGAACTCGTCGATGATGTGTACTTCTCCGTCGGCCACGTGGTAGTGGCGGTCGCGCAGGTAGAGCTCCTTGGCCATGAGGGCCTGGTTCAGCTGCTGTACGTAGTTGGCGGCCACCAGGTCGTAGAGATTGACCACCCCGAGAGCGCGTTCCACCTTTTCGATACCCGACTCGGTCGGCACGATGGTGTGCTTCGCTTCGTCCACTTCGTAGTCAACGTCCCTGATGAGGGCTCGGGCGATTGACGCGAATTGGTAGTACATCTGCGATGTGTTCGTCGCCGGTCCAGAAATGATCAACGGCGTACGCGCTTCGTCGATGAGAATCGAGTCGACCTCGTCGATGATGGCGAAGACGTGACTGCGTTGGACCAGACCCTCCACCGAGCGAGCCATGTTGTCGCGCAGGTAGTCGAAACCAAACTCGCTGTTCGTGCCGTAGGTAATGTCCGCCGCGTAGGCGGCCTTCTTCAACTCGGGGTCAGAGATGTCCGGACCGACGCGACCGACAGTGAGGCCGAGAAATCGGTGGAGTCGTCCCATCCATTCGGAGTCGCGGGTGGCGAGGTAGTCGTTGGCCGTCACCACGTGCACACCACGTCCGTTCAGCGCGTTGAGATACACGGGGAGCGTCGAGACCAGAGTCTTTCCTTCTCCGGTCTTCATTTCCGCAATCCACCCGAAGTGCAGCGCCATCCCACCCATGAGCTGGACGTCGTAGTGCCGTTGCCCCAGAACGCGCGAGGACGCCTCGCGGACGACGGCGAACGCTTCAATCGCGAGGTCGTCCAGGTCCTCTCCCTCGGCGAGGCGTGCGCGGAACTCGTCCGTCTTGGCGCGAAGTTCAGCGTCGGTCAGCGCCGCCATGGCGTCACTCAAGTCGTTGATGGGCGTGACGAGGTCCGTCAATTGGCGAACACGCTTGCCTTCGCCCGCTCGCAGTAGCTTTCCGAAAACGCTCATGAGTCCTTTACCCTACCGGTCGTCGAGACGGGTCTTCGGGGCGGCGGGCGGCTGACCTGGTCTTTGACCCCACACTTGCCTGCAGCGGTGTCCGTGCGGACGCCGGGCAGCTTGCGCTCTCCCTGCGTCTTTCTCGCACACTTCACCGGCTCCCCCGCTGACCACTTTGATCAGCGCGGGGCAGGTCTTACTTCTAAACCGCGCCATGCTCAGCGTCCAAAAGACGCCTTACGTGGGTCGTTTTGCCCGCGACTGGCCTCGACTTTCAACCACAGACCCGCCCGCAGCCCCACGACAGTCTAGGACTGGTCCACTACGCTCACGTCGTGCATCTCGCGTCAGAGATTTTGAGCGTGATCTTCATCCTGGTGTGCCTGTCGTCGGCGCTCACGGATTATCGCCACCACCCCGAAATTGTCGCCACCATGGCTCGATTCCGCCTTCCGGTCGGCTTTGAAGTCGTGGCGGGCGCCGTCAAGAACATCGCGGCGTTCGGGCTCATTCTGGGACTCACGATCGGTGACGGCTACGGCGGACTTACCTTTGTGACGGCGGTCTGCCTCACGCTCTACTTCGCGATCGCGATTGGATTTCACGTGCGCGCCCGAGATTCAGCTGCCCAGACCGCTCCCGCGGTATTCATCTTTCTTATGGCGCTGGCCTTCGCGATCGTTAGTCGCTAGTCCGCGGCGGCCGCACCAGAACAATTCCCAAACGCACGGCGAGTAGCACGATGGCCACGGGTGCGAGCACGCGACGCCAACTGCGTGCGGTTTGCCACTCAAAGTGCATGGCACTGCGATGGTGCGCGATAACCATCGCTCGAGGTTCCCGCTGACGGGAGACGCCCTCCGCGTGGGTCACTGTCGCCGCGGGACACAGCGCCACTCGGGCTCCCTGCTGGCCGACCCGCCAACACAGGTCCATGTCTTCTGCAAACATGAAGTAGCTCTCGTCGAATCCCCCCACGGCCTCGAAGACGTCACGGCGCACGAGAAAAAAGGCTCCCGAAACCCAATCGACGCGACCATCGCGAGCCGGCGAGCGGTACGCGAGCGACCATCGATTGTTTGGCCACCACGGCGACAAGACCGCGTGCAGTGCGGCGAGTACCGGGTTGGGAAAGACGCGGACCGACGGGTACACCTCTCCGGTCGTGGTCAAGATCGTCGGACCGACGAGCCCGACGTCGAGGTGCTCGTCAAGATACGCCACCAACGTCTCGACGGCGGCGTCGTGCACAACGACATCGGGATTGGAGACGAGGAGAAATTCCCGCCGCGGCGCCGCCGCGGCGCCGCGGTTCACGCCTCGTCCGTAGCCCAGGTTGACACGAGGCTCCACCACGGTTACCTCTGATGAGGACACGAGCGACGAGCCGGGGGTGCCGTTGTTGACAACAACGATGTCCCGAAGTCCCGTACGTTGCAACGACGCGACGCACGCGGTCAGTGCATCACCGGCGTGGTAGTCCACAATGACCGCCACCACGCGATCAGAAGCGCTCACCATGGACCCAGTCTCGCACGCCGTGCGACGAACGAATTACGAGCGACCAATACCCCATGCCGTGAAACCATGGGCGCGCGCCTCATCGAGGTTCACAATGTTGCGACCGTCAAAGAATGCACGTTGCTCCATGACGTCACCCAACGCACCGAAGTCCAACGTCGTGAACTCGGCCCATTCGGTAAGAAGAACGAGGACCTTGGCCCCGCGCGCGGCCTCTTCCGCCGTCTCCACGATGACGAGCCCCTCGAGATCGTCAGACGTCTCACTTGATGGCACGGTGGGGTCGTAGGCGACCACCTCTGCTCCCGCGGAACGCAGGAGAGAGGTAATGACAAGAGCCGGCGAGTCTCGACGATCACCGGTGTTGGCCTTAAACGTCAGGCCCAGCACACCGACGCGCACTCCGGAAAGTGATCCGCCGGCCAATTCCTGGATTCTCGACACGATGTGGCGCTGCTGTCGATCATTGGTCTCGATCGCCGCCGCGATCAAGGGGATCTCTTCGTCCACGGTGCCCGCGATCGCGAGAAGCGCGTGGGAGTCCTTGGGCAGGCAAGGCCCTCCCCAACCCGGACCGGGATTCAAGAACGAAAATCCGATACGAGGGTCGTAGCCAATCCCCTTCACGAGATCGACGGCATTCGCGCCGAGCGCATCGCAAAGTTGCGACATGGCGTTGATGAACGACAACTTCGTCGTCAAGAACGTGTTCGCCGCGTACTTGATCAATTCGGCGGTGGGTGCGTCCGTGACCACGAGCGGCGCCCCGGTGAGTGCGAACAAACTGCCCACGGCCGCCGCAGCTTCCTGGTTGTCACCACCCACAACGGTGCGGTCGGGCGCAAAGGAGTCGCGTACGGCCGTTCCTTCACGGAGGAATTCGGGATTCGACACGACGGGTACGTCGGGACGGCCCAAGAGATCCGCCACGCGGCGACTCGTGCCGACCGGCACGGTCGACTTATTGATCACGATTGCGCCGTGCGGCAGGGCCGCGTGAATCTGCGTGCACACGGCATCGACATAACTGAGGTCCGCGTGCCCGTCGATACCCATGGGCGTGTTGACACAGAGGAAGACGAATTCCGCGTCGCTGACGGCGATCGCGGCATCTTCCACGATGGTCAAGCGCCCGCTCGACACACAGGCCGCCAGAAGACCTTCAAGGTCTTCTTCCAGAATTGGCGACAGGCCCTTTTGGAGCATCGAGCGGCGGTATTCATCGCGCTCCGCGATCACCACCGTGTGTCCGAAGTGCGCGAGGAGCACCGCGGTCGGAATACCGACGTAGCCGGCTCCAATCACCGCGACGCGTCGCGGGGTCTGTACTGCGCCTTCGTGTTCACCGGGGCGTGCCATGACCCCCAAAACTAGCCGTTGGACAGAAGCCTCTCGAGAGCCTCTTGCCACGTCGGCGGGGCGCCGTAGCCGGCCGCGAGCCACTTTCGCAGCGACAGGTCGCTTCGCGGAGGACGCACGGCGGCCGGCGCCGGCGACAGCTCCGAGGTGGCAATCGAAACGACCGCGTCGCGACGCCCGGAAGATTTTTCCGCAACGAAGGACGCCACTTCGAACCACGTGGCGTCACCAGTATTGGCGACGTGCCAGATCCCGCCCGGACGTTCGCGGACGAATGTCGCGAGAGCGCGCGCGAGGTCGGCGGCCGCGGTCACCGTTCCTCGTTGATCGTTCACGAAACGCAACGTCTCACCCGCGGTCGCGCGCGCAGCGACGACGTGCGCGATGTTCCTCCCGCGTACCCCCATGACCCACGATGTGCGCACGATGGTGTCGTCGGGGCGACACCGGTCCTCCCCGGCCGCCTTCGATGCGCCGTACACACTTTGCGGATGTTTCGTATCGTCCACCTCGTAGGCGGCACCCTTGAGACCGTCGAAGACGTAGTCCGTGGACACGGTGATGAAGTGGGCGCCGACGCGCTCGGCCGAGCGAGACAGGTGACCCGTTCCTTCATCGTTGATGGCAAAGCACGTCTCGCGATCGCTCTCCGCACGGTCGACTGCGGTGTAGGCGGCGAGGTTGACCACCGCATCAGGTCGCACCATGTCGAACGCCTTCTCGACGGCGGTGCTATCGGCGATATCCAGCTCGTGGTGCGTGACGCCGACCACTTCGAATTCGTCCGACGCCACCACTCGTCCGTCCGGCAGCCAGGAGGGATCGCCCCCGGGAGGAACACGTCCGCTCAACACGTCAACGAGATCGACGCCCACTTGGCCGGCGGCGCCTGTCACGAGAACGCGCGTGCTCATGAGGCATCCTCGACGGCGTGCAGGGCCAGAGTACGCAGGTGCACAACGTCACCGACGGGAATGGCGACAACGCCGTCGTCGTTCTCCAAGAGAATGCGACCCGCGTCGTCAACGTCAACCGCGACGCCTTCGACGACGTCGGTGACACGCTCGACGCGCACAGCTCGTCCCAGCGTCACCAGTGACCGCCGAAGTTCGCGTCGAATCTCCGAACGACCTTCCGACGAGTCCAATAGAGCGCGCCGAATCTCGAGTTCCTCCAACAAGATGTCAAGGACCGTCACGGGGTCGAGGCGCAGTCCCGAAATCTCTACGATGTCAGTTGATGCCACCTGAGCCGGATGACTCGAGAGATTCAGTCCGATGCCAACAACGACGGCGGGAGGTCCGGAGGTCGCCGGCACGAACTCCGCCAGAATGCCGCCCAGTTTTTGCTCGCGCACGATCAAGTCATTGGGCCACTTGACGTCAGGACGCACGCCGCACAGGCGGACCAGAGCCGCGCGCGCACTCAAGGCCACGATGGCGGTCACGAGAAAACGATCAGATTCATCAAGAGTGGGACGCAACAGAATGGAGGTGAGCAGCGCGGAGCGCGCGGGCGCCTCCCAGCGACGATCCAGACGGCCTCGGCCGGATGTCTGGAAATCGGCCCTCGCTACCAATCCCTCGGCGGCACCCGCCCGTGCTTGATCGACGAGCCACGTGTTCGTGGAGTCGAGACTCTCGAATTCTTGAACCTGCCAGCGAATGGGTTCCACGGGCTAAACCTTAGAGTTCTGACGACGGTGGTAGAAAAGAAGGTCATCGAAGGCGGAGGAATCGTGCTGAAGAAAGTCCTTATTGCGAACCGGGGCGAGATCGCCGTCCGCGTCATCCGCACGTGCCGGGAAATGGGTATTGCCACCGTGGCCGTCTACTCCGAGCTGGACCGCGACGCGCTGCACGTTCGCCTAGCGGACGAGGCCTACGCCTTGGGCGGTCAGACAGCCGCCGAGAGCTACCTCAATACTGATGCCATCCTCGATGTCATTGAACGATCGGGCGCGGACGCCGTCCACCCGGGTTACGGCTTTTTCTCCGAGAACACCGACTTCGCACGAGCGATTACGTCACGCGGGGTCACTTTCATTGGACCGCCGCCCGAAGCAATTGAAGTCATGGGTGACAAGATCTCCTCGCGCCTGGCCGCGGAAGCCGCGGGCGTCTCGGGCGTGCCCGGGCGTAGTCAGACCCTTGAGAGCGCCGACGAGATCGTCGCCTTCGGTGAAGAAGTGGGCTGGCCGCTCGCGATTAAGGCTGCCTATGGTGGCGGCGGTCGTGGCATGAAGGTCGTGAACGGCCCCGACGAGGCCGCGGAGCTTCTCGAGAGCGCGCAGCGCGAGGCCCTGAGCTACTTCGGTCGCTCCGAGTGCTACGTCGAGCGCTACCTCACCTGGCCGCGCCACATCGAAATGCAAATCCTCGCGGACACCCACGGCAACACGCTGTGGCTCGGCGAGCGCGACTGCTCCGCCCAGCGCCGGCACCAGAAGCTGATTGAAGAGTCCCCCGCGGCGAATTTTCCGGACGACATTCGCCGCGCCATGGGTGAGGCTGCCGTCAAGGTCTCACGCGCCTGCGGCTATGTGAACGCCGGAACGGTGGAATTTCTCTACCAGGATGGCGAGTTCTACTTCCTCGAGATGAATACTCGTTTGCAGGTCGAACACCCGGTGACGGAATACGTCACCGGCCTCGACCTCGTGGAATGGCAGCTGCGTATTGCGGCGGGCGAAGAACTCACGCTGACACAAGACACCATCGCCCACAACGGCCACGCAATCGAAGTGCGCATCAACGCCGAAGACCCCTCGGGCGGTCGCTTTACGCCGTCACCCGGCGCGATCACCCGCTTTGACCAACCGTCTGGTCCGGGCGTGCGTTTGGACGCGGGCTACGCCGCCGGCGACACCGTGTCGCAGTACTACGACAACCTGATTGCCAAGTTGGTGGTCTGGGGTGACACGCGCGAGAAGGCGCGTCGTCGCATGCTGCGCGCGATCGAAGAAACGGTCATCGAAGGTGTCGCCACGACGCTGCCGGCGGACGTGGCGATCTTGACGTCCGAAGATTTTGTCAATGGCACCCATTCCACCAAGTGGGTCGAAGAACGCCTCGACCTCTCCGCCTTGAGCGTCAGCGCCACCGCGGGTGCGGTCACGGACGACGAGCGCGTGCGCCGCGACGTCACCGCCGAAGTCAATGGTCGCCGCGTCAACGTCACGTTGTACCTGCCCGAGGGATCAGCAGTCGCGGCAGCCGCCAGCGGGGCTCCGAAAAAGGCCGCCAAGCGGGGATCACAAAGTGGTGCGGCGGCCACTGGATCCGGTTCCGTGACCGTCCCGATGCAGGGAACCATTGTCAAGGTCATGGTCAGCGTGGGCGACACCGTGGAAGCGGGGACGGCGGTCGTCATCCTCGAGGCGATGAAGATGGAGAATTCCGTCAACGCGGACAAGACGGGCACGGTGACCGACGTGAAGGTCGCCCCCGGCGACTCGGTGAGCGCCGGCGACATCGTTGTGGTCATCGAGTGAGTGCCCACGAGCGCGCCGACGCCGCGATTGACGCCTCGCGCGACGCGCTGTTGGCACTGAGTCGCACGATTCACGCGAATCCGGAGTTGGGCTACGAAGAGTTCATCTCCTCTGCCGCGACGGCGGATGCGGCAGAAAACGCGGGTTTCACCGTCGAACGTGAGGCGGCCGGACTCGCGACGGCGTTCCGCGCGACCGCGGGCTCGGGACGTTTCACCATTGCGTTCTGCGCGGAATTTGATGCCCTGCCCGACGTCGGCCACGCGTGTGGCCACAACATCATCGCGGCCTCATCCGTCGGTGCCGCCATCGGGCTCGCCGCAGTGGCGAACGAGATCGACGCCCGGGTGGTCCTGCTCGGCACGCCGTCGGAAGAAGGTGGTGGCGGCAAGATTGATCTCATCAACGCCGGCTATTTCGATGACGTGCACGCGGCGATGATGATCCACCCCTGGCCGACCGAACGCCTCGAGGCCGCGTGCCTCGCGGTCGATCACTTCGACGTGATCTTCACCGGCAAAGACGCCCACGCGTCGGCCGCTCCGTGGGAGGGGCGCAACGCCCTCGACGCCTTCACCATCGCCAACGTGGCGCTGGCCCTTCTCCGCCAGCAGCTGCCGCCCGGAGACCAATTCCACGGCATCCTCGCCGAAGGCGGCTCCGCGGCGAACATCATTCCCGCCTCGACCGTCGTGCGGTTCATGTGCCGGTCCGTGACCTCCGAGCGCCTCGCCGCCTTGCGCGTACGGGTCAACAAGTGTTTTGACGCGGCCGCACTGGCGACGGGTTGCGACGTGCGGATCGAAGAACTCGGTCACCAGTTCTCCCACATGGTGTCCGACACGGGTCTTCTCGCCCACTACCGTCGCGAAGCCGAAGCATTGGGTCGCTCCTTTGACCTCGATGACGCCGGCGCGCCGCTGCCCACCATCTCGACCGATATGGCCAATGTCTCGTTGGTGGTGCCCTCCATTCACCCGCTCCTGCGCATCGAGACGAACGGCGCCGTCAACCACCAGCCCGAGTTCACCGCGGCGTGCGTGACGCCGTCGGCCGATGTCGCCATTGTCGACGGGGCCCGCGCACTCGCGCGCACGGCGATCGACGCAGCACTAGATGAGCCCTTGCGGCAACGACTTATGGAGGCGCGGGCGTGATCATTGAACACGCGTGGCTGCTCGTCGAGGCCGGTCGCGAAGAGGACTTCATGGCGGCCATGCGCGAGGCCCTACCGATTATCGAGAGTGCCCCGGGATGCCACGGCGCTGAGGTGCGACGCCAAGTTGAGAATCCTCAACGTTTCATCTTGCTCGTGCAGTGGGAGAGCGTGGCAGCGCACATGGAAGGGTTCCGCACCTCACCAGCTTTTGAACAATGGCGGGCGCTAACCCATCATTTCTACGTGGAAACGCCCACGGTGACGCACTTCGACGCCCCCATCGCGCGCGCCTAGGCGCAGCGCATCAATTGGGCTGGTAGACGCCGAACTCCGCCCGCAAGACGTCGGCCACTTCTCCGAGTGTCGCCATGTTCTTGAGCGCCACTTTCATGGGATAGAGGACATTGGACGTTCCCCGCGCCGCGGTCGCCAGGTCCTCGAGGGCGGCCGTCACCGCCGACTGATCTCGTCGGACCTTCAGGTCCTTGACGCGTGCCACCTGTGCGCGCTGTTGCTCGACGTCCACCGGGAAGACGTCAGTTTTCGTCGACTCGGTTTCCGTGAAGCGATTGACGCCGACCACAATCTTGTCGCCACGGTCAACCGCGCGCGCGAACTCGTAGGCCGCGGACTCGATCTCGTCCTGCATGTAGCGCGCCTCAATGGCCGCGACGGCTCCACCCTGGGCATCGATCGCGGCGATGTACTCGCGCGCCTTGGCCTCGACCTCGTCGGTCAGAGATTCCACGAAGTAGGAACCGGCCAAGGGATCGACCGTGTCCGCGACCCCGGATTCGTAGCCCACAATTTGTTGCGTGCGCAGGGCCAGCTTGGCGGCCTGCTCGGTGGGAAGACCGAGAGCTTCGTCGAATCCATTCGTGTGCAACGACTGTGTGCCACCGAGAGCGGCGGCGAGCGCCTGGACCGTCACGCGCACAACGTTGTTGACGGGCTGTTGCGCCGTCAACGTCGAACCGCCAGTTTGCGTGTGGAAACGCAGCATCATGCTGCGTTCGTCCGTGGCGCCAAATCGGTCCCGCATGATCGACGCCCATAGGCGGCGAGCCGCGCGATACTTCGCCACTTCTTCAAACAGGTTGTTGTGCGCGTTGAAGAAGAAGCTCAAGCGGGGGGCGAATTGGTCGAGTGAGAGCCCCGCGGCGAGCGCGGCTTCAACATACGCGACGCCATTGGCCAACGTGAACGCAATCTCTTGGACGGCCGTCGACCCGGCCTCGCGAATGTGGTAGCCGGAGATCGAAATCGTGTTCCAGTTCGGCATCTCCTTCGCGCAGTACGCGAACGTGTCGACAATCAAGCGCATCGAGGGGCGAGGCGGGTAGATGTAGGTCCCACGCGCCACGTACTCCTTGAGAATGTCGTTTTGGATAGTGCCGCGCAACTGGTCGCCCCGCACGCCTTGTTCTTCTCCGACCAACTGGTACAACAGCAGGAGCGTGGAGGCCGTGGCGTTGATGGTCATGGAGGTCGTCACCGTGTCCAGGGGCAACTCGTTCAGGAGAAGACGCATGTCGTCGAGGGACGAAATCGCCACACCCACTTTGCCCACTTCGCCTTCGGCCCGCGCGTGGTCGGCGTCATACCCCATCTGCGTCGGCAGGTCGAAGGCGCAACTGAGACCCGTCTGGCCCGCGTTCAACAGAAACTTGAATCGCTCGTTCGTGGCCTCGGCGGTGCCAAAACCGGCGTACTGCCGCATGGTCCACAGGCGTCCGCGATACATCGTCGGGTGCACGCCGCGGGTGTAGGGATACTCCCCCGGCGCCCCCAATTGTCCCGTCGGATCGAAGTCCGACAAGTCGGAAGAGTCGTAGACCGGCTTGATCACAATGCCGGAGTCCGTGGCGCGTTCCTCAGAGTTACTCACGCCTCGAAAGGATAGGCGTTTTGCCCCAGATGGGCACCAAACGTGGCACCATGGCACCATGTCCGACCCGCACCGGCGCCTCCTCTTCGTCCTCGCCAATGGTGGCCGTGGCGGGATGCAGTCGCAGGTTCGACTGATCGCCGGAGGACTCGCCGAGCGCGGTCACGAAGTGACCATCGCCGTAGGCCCCGGCGACTTTGCTCCCGTCCCGGGAACGATGCTCGTCCAACTTCCGGCCTTCTCCCCTCGGCGGCCGTGGCGCTTTTTGCGCGAATTACGCCGCGTACTGCGCGTCGTGCGTCCCGACGTCACCCACGGCCACGGCCTTCGCCTGGCCCCCCTGTTACGCCTCGCCCGTGCGCCGCACCCGATTGTGTCCTGCCACGGCATCGACCCCGATCGCGCGCGGCGCACACTGGAGGCCGTGCGCCTCAGTGGCGTCTTCGCTGTGGCGTGCGGCGAAGGTCCACGTCGCGTCATGGCGCGCCACGGGGTGACCGCCCACGTCATCAATAATGCGGTGGCTACTCCGGCGACGTGGAGCACGCGCGACGAGCTCTGTCGCCGATTCGAGCTCGACGGCACCCGCCCCATTGCTATTTTGCCCGCACGCTTTTCTGAACAGAAGAACCACCACCTGCTTCTCTCGGCGCTGCGCGCCGTTCGCCACGAACTTGGTGACCGCGCCCCCGACGTTCTCTGCTTCGGCGACGGCCCGTTGGTCGCGGAGATATGCGCGGCCGCTCGCGTACCCGGAGACCGACCATTGCTCGACTACCGCCCGTACGTGGCCGACGCCAGTCACTGGTTCGGCGGCTGTGATTTCTTTATCCTGCCCTCTCGCTGGGAAGGTCAGCCTCTCGTTGTTCTCGAAGCCCTCGCGGCCGGATTGAGTGTCGTCACCTCCACCGAGAGCGGCGTCGAAGATCTTGTTCTCGACGGTGTCAACGGACGTCGCGTGAGCGGTGCGGCGGGCCTCGCCGACACGATCGTCGAGTGGTGCAAAGATCCCACGTCCCGTCCCACGAACGTAGATACCACGCGTGAGATTCTGGCTCTCCACGAGCTTCCCGTCGTCCTCACCGCCTACGAGCAGCTCTACGCCGACAGGTGTGGGTCCAGGTGACAGAACGTCGCACACCGACGTGAGAGATTGGTGCGACGATCCCGAGACCTTCCTTCGGCGTAGAGGAGACATGACGTGAACTGTTGGCACTGTGGACACGACGTCGGCGACGCCGCCGTCTGCACGTCGTGCGGTGCACCGCTAGGACTTTTCGCCACCCCGCCGCGTTCCCGAGGGCGGGGAGGCGTCGATCCCGTCATGCGCGTCCCTCTGGCCACGTGGTGGCGGCGAGTGAGCGCCACCGTCATCGACAATCTCGTACTCCTGATCCCGACCTTTGTGTTGAGTGCGTACGTGACCAACACCACCATTTCGCTGATGTTGTCGTCACTCATCGGCGGCGGCTATCAGATTCTCCTCATCACGTCAGCGCGTGGACAAACAGTCGGCAACATGTTGAGCGGCACCCGAGTTGTTCGCGCCGATGACGGACATCCCGTTCAAGTCACCGCCGCACTGCTGCGGTGGGCCTTCGTCGGTATCCCAATGCTGCTCGTGGTCGCGCTCGTCGGGTCCAAATTTCTCGATGTGCAGTCCTATCTCAAGGCCGCGTCAACGAACGGGACGGCACCACCGTTGTCGAAGTGGCCCACCACCGTGCGTGGCGAGTACTACGACGCCGTGGCGGGATTCGGACTGCTCTTCGTGTATTTGGCCGCGGATTACCTCAGCCCGCTGTGGACGCAACGCAAGCAAACGCTCCACGACATGGTCGCGCGCACCGTGGTCCTCGTCGCGCAGTAACTAGGCCTTGAGCACGGCGTGCGGCATGCAGTATTCGTCGTACTCGGCGATAACGATCTCGCCCGCATTGTCACTGCACGCCGGGCACGACGGATCCCGTCGCACCTTGAACGTGCGGAAACTTTCGTCCAGAGCATCGAAGCTCAACAAACGCCCCACGAGGGGGTCGCCCAGCTTCAGCAGCATCTTGATGGTTTCGAGAGCCTGAATCGAACCCACAATGCCGGGCAGCACCCCGAGCACGCCGGCCTCGGCGCAACTCGGAGCCAGTTCCGCCGGCGGCGGCTCCGGAATCATGCAGCGGTAGCAGGGTCCGACGTAGGGATCAAAGACCGTGACCTGACCCTCAAAGCGGAAGATGGATCCGTGGACGACCGGGATGCGCTTGAGCAGAGCCGCGTCATTGACGAGGTAGCGCGTGGGGAAGTTATCCGTGCCGTCGACAATCACGTCGTAGCCGTCGATGATCGACAGAATGTTGTCTGCACCGAGTCGTGTGTCGTAGGTGATGACGTTGATGTCGGGGTTCATCGCCGTCAACGTCTTCTTCGCGGAATCGACCTTGCGCTCGCCAATACGGTCCATGTTGTGCAGGATCTGACGCTGGAGATTCGACGCATCGACGACATCCATATCGATGATGCCGAGCGTGCCCACTCCGGCGGCCGCGAGGTACAGCGCGGCAGGTGATCCGAGTCCGCCCGCGCCGAGTAGCAAGACCTTGGCGTCGAGAAGCGCCTGCTGACCCTTCTCCCCGACTTCAGGCAGCAGGAGGTGACGCTGGTAGCGATTGCGCTGGTCCGAGGTGAGGGTGCGCGGCGTCGTCCAGGGCAACCCGTCGTCTTTCCACTTGTTGAATCCGCCAATCACCGAGACCACGTCGGTGTAGCCGAGTTCCTGCAGCGTGCGCGCGGCGAACGCGGAGCGCACGCCACCGGCGCAATACACCGCGACGGGTGCGTTCTTGTCCGTCAGACGACTCTCGACCGAAAACTCCAACTGTCCCCGCGGCACGTGAACGGCACCGGGGAGAGCGCCCTGTTCGTATTCATCTGGTTCGCGAACATCGAGCAGTTGGTAGTGGTCGAGCCGCGCGGCCACGTCGGGGCCGTCGATTTCGCGGATCTCCGCCTTGGCTGCGTTCAGTAGTTCTCGAGGTGTCGCCACATGAGCCTCCTAGACCTGCGGGACCTAAATGTTACCAGTTTGGTCAGGAATTGATGCACGCTCCTTTTGCTAAACCTCGAGAGTGGAACTACGTGACGCCCTCTCCCGTCGACGCATGAGTCGTAGCTTCGATGGCACCGCGGTCGATGCGGACCTGATTGACGATCTCTGCGTCGAGGCGCTCCGCAGTCCAACGGCCGGCAACACGGGCGGCGTCCGATTCCTGACCGTGGGGCACGAACGAGTGAGCGAGTATTTCGATGTCGCCACCGACCCCGAGTGGCGAGCGCGATCCGCGCGCTTCCCCGGTTTGTCACGGGCCGGCGCCGTCGTCCTCGCGGCCTCGGTCCCCGAGGCGTACGTGGCGCGCTACCAAGAGCCGGACAAGGCAAATTCCGGCCTCGGGTCATTGGCCGCGTGGCCCGTCCCGTATTGGCACACGGACGCCGCCATGGCGACCATGTCCCTTCTCCTACTCCTCGAGGACGCGGGACTTCAGGCGACGTTGTGGGGGAATTTTCGACACGACCGTGACGTGCTCGCCTGGGCCGGCGCACCGTCTACCTGGAGCTTGTTCGGGTCGGTGATCATTGGTCACGCTGACGGTCGCGATCATCGATCCGCGTCACTGGACCGCGATCTGCCGTCGCGACGCGACCGCGTGTTACGCGTCCTGTGACAGATTGGCGATGTATTCGACGATCGTGCGCGCCGTGAAGGCCGTCGCACCCTTGGTCTGATACCCGCGTGCGGCATCCGCGCGACCGGGACCCGCAATGTCGAGGTGCACCCACGGCAGCGAGTTGGTAAAACGGCGCAGCAACAACGCGGCCGAGATCGAACCCGCGCGACCCGCCTTGCCGATGTTCTTCATGTCCGCGACATCGGACTCGATGTGGGACTCGTAGTTGTCGAACAGGGGGAGGCGACACAGCGGCTCGCCCGACGCCGCGCTCGCCAGAAGGAACTTCTCGGCGAGGTCGTCATCCGATGCGTACAGGGCGCCAATCTCGTCACCGAGAGCCACCGCTTGCGCTCCGGTCAACGTCGCCACGTCGACGATGGCGTCGGGTTCCAGTTCCGCCGCGAGTGAAAGACCGTCCGCCAAAATCAAGCGACCTTCGGCGTCGGTGTTGAGAACCTCAATGGTCATCCCGTTGCGAATAGTGAGCACGTCGCCCGGCTTCACCGCGCGGTGGCTGGGCAAGTTTTCCGTCATCGGCGCGATGGCGGTCACCTTGACGGTCAGCTGCAATTCGGCCACGGCCGACAACACGCTGAGCACGACGGCGGCGCCGGTCATGTCCGTCTTCATCGTCATCATGCCTTCGCCCGACTTAAGAGACAGACCGCCGGAGTCGAAGGTGACGCCCTTGCCCACGAGAACAACGTGGGGAAGGTTGGCCTCGGGAGAGGGGTCGTAAGTTGCGTACACCAGCCGCGGAGGCTGCGCGGAGCCTTGACTAACGCCGAGGAGTCCACCCAGTCGCTCGTCTTCAATCTTTGATTCCGCCCACGACGTCACCGAGACGTGCGGCAAGTGTTCGATCCGTTGCACCGCACGCTTGGCCAGCTCCTTCGGCGTCAGATCGCCGGCCGGCGTGTCGATGAGCCGTTTGGCCCAATTCACCGCATTGGCGACGACCTCACCGGTGTCGACACCCCGGGCGAGAGCGTCATGGAATTCAACCGTCGGCAGCGCACCCACCGGGATGACGACCAACTCGCTGGCGTCGTCACGGTCGTCGCGGTAGCGATAGGAGGCGAGGAGTGCTCCTTCGACGAGTGCCTGCGCGACGCGCGCTGGTTCGGTGACGTCGTCGAGCGCCAGCAGGAGCGCCACATTCTGGTCCCCCGCCGCCTTGTGGACGGCGGCGCCAATACGGCGCCATTCGTCGAGGTCGTTGAGCGACTCTGATCCGCCCGAGACGAGGACGACGTCGGTGCCGCCAATCGACCGCAAAATGGTCGAGGAGCCCACCGAACTCGTGAGGCCCTGACGCGTCGCCCACGCGGTGCTGACCGACGTCGGGATCTCGACGTCGCCCACTCTCGCGGGGACGGCTTCGGCCACGCGGAACGCGTCGTCATCTCCTCGAGCAATGACCGCGACCACCGTCACTGTCTCCAGATCACTGGGGGTTCCCAATCGAGCCGTGCGCTGCATGTTGTCCTCCGTTGTGTCCGCGTCCTACGCGGAGTGTCGAGCTGTTCGGTGATGTGGGCCCTCGGCCCACCGAGCCATCGTCCACGCTAAATCACTCAGCCGATTGAGGTAGGGAACAACCAGTGAACCCTCGATCGGGTACCCCACCGCGACCCGCTCGGCGCGACGAATCACCGTGCGGGCGACGTCGAGAGCGGCCGACGACTGATTTTCGCCCGGCACCACGAATTCCTTCGGCATCTCGATCTCCGTCGACAATGCGTCGATTTCCTCTTCGAGGTGATCAATCATCTCCTGGGTGACCATAGAGAGTCCGGGCTTGAGCTTGTGGCGATTCTCGGGCAGAGTCGCTACCTCGGCCATCAGAACCCACAGGTCGCGTTCGAGAGAAATGAGCAATTCGTTGAGGCGCGCTCCGGGCTCCGTGAGTGAACGCGCCCAGCCGAGGGCGGCTTGTGCTTCATCCACTGCGCCGTTCACCTCAATGGGATCGGAACTCTTTGGCACTCGGCCACCGAAGTACAGTCCGGTGGTTCCTTCGTCGCCATCACGCGTATAGATCTTCACGTTGGCAGCGTACTGGTCACCCTCCTCACCCTTCCGCGACGATGAAGGTATTTCTGGGAAACCACTAGCCTTGAGGACTCATGGAGCACGCGCCGAACCTTCGACGTCATCGCCCGAAGGCCGACGACGACTACCTCGCGGCCCTGAGCCGTGGGGCCGTGATCTTCGACGGCGCCACCGGAACGAACCTGCAGGTACTCGACCTTTCCGTCGACGACTTCGGGAGTTCGGTGCTCGAAGGATGTAACGAAATTCTCACGGTCACCCGTCCGGAGATCATCCGGAATCTGCATCGTTCTTTCCTCGATGTCGGCGTGGACGCGATCGAGACGGACTCATTCGGCTCGTTCTCGGTGGTTCTCCAGGAATACGGCATTGCCGATCGCGCCTTCGAACTGGCGCTGGCCTCGGCGACCCTGGCGCGGGAAGTGGCCGACGAATACGCCTCACCCGGCTCGCCGCGATTCGTGGCGGGCTCGATGGGACCAGGGACCAAGTTCCCCTCGCTCGGGCAGATCACCTACGACGACCTGAGCGCCAGCTACGAGGAGCTGGCGTACGGACTACTCGAGGGCGGCGTCGATCTCCTCCTCGTGGAAACGGTCTACGACCTCCTGTCGGCCAAAGCCGCCATCAACGCGTGCCACCGCGCCATGACCCGCCACGGACGCGTCGTGCCGGTGCAGGCCCAAGTGACGATTGAGTTGACCGGTCGCATGCTGCCGGGCACAGAAATTGGCGCCGCCATCACCACCTTGTCGACCCTGGGTGTCGACGTGATGGGCCTGAATTGCGCCACGGGACCAGTGGAAATGTACGAACCGCTTCGTCAGCTGGCCGACTCGGCACCCATGTTCCTCTCGTGCCTCCCGAACGCCGGACTTCCGAGCGTGGTCGACGGAGCAATGCACTACGACCTCACGCCCGACCAACTCGCCGAGCACCTCGGACGATTCGTCGAAGAGTACGGCGTACGTGCTGTGGGCGGTTGCTGCGGCACATCGCCCGCCCACCTCGCGCGCGTGGTCGAGACCGTCCGACCTCTGACTCCGGCCCCACGATCGCCACAGCTGGATCCGGCCGTGGCCTCGATCTACTCCGCCACTCCCTACCACCAAGATCGCTCCGCGCTTCTCGTGGGTGAACGAACGAACGCCAACGGATCGAAGAAGTTCCGAGAAGCGATGCTCGAGGCGGACTGGGACACGTGCGTGGCGATGGCCCGCGACCAGATCAAAGAAGGCGCGCACGTTCTTGACGTGTGCGTGGACTACACCGGCGCCGATGGCGTGAGCGACATGAATGACGTGATGAGTCGACTGGCGACCCAGTCGTCCGTGCCGATCATGGTGGACACGACGGAAACGGCCGTGGCGCGCGCCGCGCTCACGTGGTTGGGCGGCAAGGCCATCTTGAATTCCGTCAACCTCGAAGAAGGCGACGGACCCGGCACGCGTCTCGACGGTTTCTTGTCACTCGCCGCCGAATTCGGCGCCGCGGTGGTGGCCACGTGCATCGACGAGGAAGGTCAAGCGCGAACCGCGGACTGGAAGGTACGCGCCGCGCGCGCCATTACCGACCTCGCGGTGGAGCGTTACGGCCTTGACCCCACCGACATCTTCATTGACCCCCTCGCGCTCCCCCTCTCCACCGGTATGGCGGAGTCTCGGCGCGACGGCATTGAGACGATCGAAGCAATTCGACGGATCAAAGCGGAGCTCCCGGGGGTCCACACGATTCTGGGCCTCTCGAATGTCTCCTTCGGCCTCAACGCGGCGGCGCGCCAAGCGCTCAACAGCATCTTCTTGCACGAGTGCGTCGAGGCGGGCCTCGACGCCGCCATCGTTCACGCGTCCAAGATTCTGCCGCTCGCCCGGATCGATGACGAGGTTCGCGAAGTATGTCTCGACCTGATCTACGACCGCCGTCGGGATGATTACGACCCTCTCGCGGAACTCCTTCGACTCTTCGAAGGCGTCTCCGCCACCTCCACCGCGTCGAGCGATCTCAGTGCGCTTCCCTTGCGGGACCGACTCCGCCGTCGCATTATCGACGGTGTGCGCGTGGGCCTCGAAGACGACCTCAACGCCGCTCTCGAGGAACCCATCACGCCGCTCGACATCGTTAACGAGATCCTGTTAGACGGCATGCGAGAAGTTGGCGATCTCTTCGCGACCGGAGAAATGCAGCTCCCCTTTGTTCTGCAGAGCGCCGAAACGATGAAGACGGCCGTCGCGTTCCTCGAACCACATATGGAAAAAGTTGACCAGGGTGGTCGAGGCACCGTCGTGCTCGCGACCGTCAAGGGCGACGTGCACGACATCGGCAAGAACCTGGTGGACATCATCCTCACCAATAACGGCTACGACGTCGTGAACCTCGGGATCAAAGTGGGCGTCAACGAAATGCTCACCGCGGTCGACGAGCACCAGGCGGACGCTCTCGGGATGAGTGGACTTCTTGTCAAGTCCACGTTGATCATGCGCGAGAACTTGGAAGTGATGAATGACCGCGGGTACAGCCACGTCCCCGTCCTTTTGGGTGGGGCCGCCTTGACGCGCACGTATGTCGAGCGTGACCTGCGCGAGGTGTACAACGGCCGTGTCTTCTACGGCAAGGACGCCTTCGAGGGACTCCGCGTCCTCGATCGCCTCGGCGAAATCCGTAAGGGTGGCGAAGACGACCCGCTCTTCGGCCGCGAAATCTCCGAGCGCAAGGTGCACCGACGCATCAAGGACGGATCGGCCCCCGTCCCCGACGGATTACCCGATCGGAGCCCGTCGGTCGTCGACGACAATCCGCTGTTCCCCCCGCCCTTCCTCGGGTCCCGCGTGGCCAAGGGTGTGCCGCTTGACGACATCGCCGACTACCTCAATCTCACCGCGCTCTTTCGCAATCAGTGGGGATATCGCCCCAACGAGGGCGAAGACGACCCGGCGTTCAAGGAGCGGGTGCGGGCGATTCTGCGCGATCAGTTGGCCATCGCGAAAGAAGAGAATCTCCTGACGCCCCAAGTCGTATGGGGACACTTCCCCGTCAATAGCGACAATGGCGACCTCATCGTCTACACCGACGATGACCGCACCACCGAAGCAACCCGTTTCCATTTCCCCCGCCAGCACCAAGACCCGTTCCTCTGCATTGCGGACTTCTTCCGAAGTGTCGACAGCGGCGACAAGGATTACGCCAGCTTCATGCTCGTGACCATGGGACGCGCCGTCAGCGAACGAACCCAGCAGCTCTTCGCCGACAACCGCTACACCGACTACTTGTTGCTCCACGGGCTCGGTGTGGAAATGGCCGAAGCGCTCGCCGAACTGTGGCACCGTCGCATCCGCGAAGAGCTCGGGTACGCGGATGAGGATGGTCCGACCCTCACCGGCCTCTTCCGCCAGCAGTACCGCGGCGGTCGCTACTCGTGGGGATATCCCGCGTGCCCCGACTTGACCGATAACGCGAAAGTCGCCGAACTTTTGGGAGCCGGGCGCATCGGCGTCGAGGTCTCTGAGGGCTTCCAGCTGCACCCCGAGCAGACGACGGATGCGATCATCTGTCACCACCCTCAAGCCAAGTATTTCGTCGCGTAACGCCTCATAGACTGACCTCGTGCGACGTCGTCTTCCTTACATACTTTTGTCCGTCATGTCCCTCTTGGCCCTCGGTGCCGTGGTGTTGTCTGTCAGCCAAGCGCAGCCCTCGACACACGCGCGAGTGATCAATTGCGGACAGGTTCTGGGTTCGGCCACGTCGGGACCGGCGGCCCTCGACCTCACCTGCGCCGACGCGGGCGTCACCTTGACCAATCTCACCTGGAACCACTGGGGGATGTCCGTCGCGGACGCTCACGGCACGCTCAGCGTGAATGACTGTTCTCCCGACTGCGTGTCCGTTCACACCACAGTGACCAAGGATGTGGCGGTGACGTTGGCCGGGTTGACGGACGACCGGTACACGCGCCTCGTGGTCGATCACGACATCAACGGGACCAGCGGAACGATCTATACGTTCCCCACCTCGTTGAGCAACTAAGCAGACACTCCCGCCGCGCGAGGTCGCGCGCCCAGCTGCACGGGCGTCGCGGCACCCAGAGCATCCCGAGCGTGGTAACTCGATCGGGTCAGCGGCGAGGACTGCACGTGCGCGAGTCCGAAAGACCGGCCAATGTCGGCCAGTTCGTCAAACTCTTCCGGCGTCCACCACCGTGCCACGGGGAGGTGCTGCGCGGTGGGACGCAAATACTGACCAATGGTCGCAATCGAGACACCGACGGACGCCAGATCCGCGAGAGTCTCGATGACCTCGTCACGTTCTTCACCCAAGCCCACCATCAGCCCAGACTTCACGGTCAATCCGGCGCGCACCGCGCGCGCCAACGTCGTGAGTGACCGGGCGTAACCGGCACTGGGTCGCACGGCGCGCTGAAGGCGAGCCACCGTTTCAATGTTGTGGTTCAGCACGTCCGGTCGCGCGTCAAGAATGAGATCGAGGGACGCCTGGTCTCCCCGCACGTCGCTGATCAGCACTTCGACGTCTGTCTCGGGACGAGCCACGCGAATCGCGCGAATCGTGTCCGCAATCGCCCCGGCCCCACCGTCGGCGAGATCGTCGCGGGCCACACAGGTCACCACTGCGTGGTGCAAGTTCAAACGTCGCACCGCCTCGGCGACCCGTGCGGGTTCCGTGGGGTCCAGAGGCATCGGTTTGCGGGTATCAACGAGACAGAATCCGCAGGCACGCGTGCACCGTTCACCATTCACCATGAAGGTCGCGGTGCCGCTCTCCCAGCATTCAAAAATGTTGGGGCAACCCGCTTCCTCGCACACGGTCACGAGACGAAGGTCTTCGGTCAGCGTTCGAAGTGACTGAAATTCGGTCCCCATGTGCGCGGGGATACGCAGCCACTCCGGCTTACGGGCCCGTAGATCGAGAGCCTCGTCGGGATTGACCCCCGCACGACGCAAGCGGCGAATGAGCGGTCGCTCCTCACTGATCGTGGCGGCCGCACGGTCGACACGCGCCACCGTCTCCACGTCCCCCAGACGACGGGAAAGTTCGGCGCCGAGAATTTCTTCCACCTCGTTCATCGAGACGTCCAGTCCGAGGCTTCGCAAGGACCCCACGGGCCGGTCCGCGATACCGCAGGGAACGATCTTCGCGAAGGCGGCGAGGTCGACGTCCACATTGAGGGCCACGCCGTGCAACGTGCGGCGACGACCGCGGTCGTCACGTTCCGTGCGCACGCCCACCGCCGCAATCTTGTGCGGTGTGCGGTCGAGGTCGGCCCACACACCGGGATACCCCTCGAGTTGTCCGACTCGGCCCAGTCGTCCGTCGGGATCGACGGCGGCAACCGTGGCGGCGACCGCCTCTTCGAGCAGGTGCACGTGTCGGGGACCCGCGCTCGGGTCATCATCCACCGTGACAATCGGCCACGCGACAATTTGACCCGGCCCGTGATAGGTCACGTCCCCGCCGCGATCGGCGTCACACACATCGGCGTCCAGTGCCCCGAAGTCAACGAGAAAATGCTCGTCCTTCGCGCGCACCCCACGCGTATACGTCGGTGGGTGCTCGAGAATCAGCAGATAGTCATCGTTCGCACGCAGCAGGGCGTGCTGAAGGTCATTCGCCTCGGCGAAGCTGACCCGACCGAGGTGACGGCGCCGGAGCACCTATCGCTCCACCTCAACGTCGATGGACGACAGTAACTCGCCGACTCTTTCGAGGTACTGGCTCGCCATCGTCGGATCGCAGACGCGGTGGTCGAAGGACAGACCCAGCACAAGTCGTCGACCGGGCACCACGGACCGGACGCCATCGTGGTCCACCACCACCGCTACGTCGCGCACGGCACCCACGGACAGGGCGGCCACCTCGGGTTGAATGATGATCGGCTCGACGAACAGCGTGTGGATGCTCGGGGCCGGAACGAGGGTGAAGGTACCGCCCAACAAGTCGTCGGTGGTCAGTTGGCGTGACGCGACACGCTCTTCGAGGTCCGCGAGGCGGCGGGCCAGGGCCCGCACGGTGAGGCCGGCGGCCGCGTGGACCACGGGCACGAGCATGCCGTCACGGTCCTCGCTACGTGCAAAGCCAAGATTGATCGTGCGGTGCTCGACGATTTCGTCGCCCGCGAAAGTGGCGTTGAGGCTCGGGAACTCTCCGAGAGCGCGCGCCGCCGCCAGAGCGACCAGGACCTCATCACCCAACGGAGCACCATCTCGTGTCACCCGGCCCGCGGCGTCGACTGCGTCAAATACCGTCGCGTCAACTTCGACCGCGACGAAACCGTGGGGCGTGGACTGAGCGGAGACCGCCATGTGTGCGGCCATGCGTCGCTGACCATTGGACAGAGGCACGGACACGTCATCGGTGGGCCCATTGGCGACGGCGCGTTCGGCGTCGCGTCGCGTAATCGCGCCACCGGGGCCCGATCCCGTGACGGTGCGCGGGTCAACACCACCATCGGCCAGAATGCGCCGGACGACCGGCGATGAGAGAACGCCAGGTCCCGTGCGCACCTCGGATGAACGCGAGGGCGCCGCGGTCGCAGCAGGCGCGACGGTGGCTGACGGGGTCTTTGGCTCTTCGGAGGGTGTGGTGGCCGGCGCGCTCGCACCATCGCCGTCACCAATGACGGCCAAGCGAGCGCCGACTTCGACGGTGTCGCCTTCCTGCGCGATGATCTCGAGCAACACACCGGCACTCGGCGAGGGCATCTCCGAGTCAACCTTGTCGGTCGAGATTTCGCAGATGGGCTCGTCGCGCTCGACGCGGTCACCGACATTCTTCATCCAGCGGATGACAATGCCTTCGGTGACCGATTCACCCAGCGACGGAAGGAGAACGTCAGCCAACGTGGAGCCCCCGACCAGCGAGGGCGAGCAGGGTCTCGCCGAAGGTTTCGGACAGTGACGGGTGCGGCTGAATCAGCATCGCTGCTTCGTCCGCCGTGGCTTCCCAGTTCACCGCGTAGTAGCCCGCACCGAGCTGCTCTGTGACCCACGGACCCGCCATGTGGACACCAAGAATCTGCCCGGCCGTGCCGTCGGCGCGCTTTTCGGCAATGATCTTGACGACGCCGTCGGTCTCCCCAATGATGCGCGCGCGAGAATTACCGCCGAAGGGGTCCTTCTTTACGATCACGTCGTAGCCGCGCTCCTTGGCCGCCGCTTCGGTGAGTCCGCAGAAGGCGACTTCGGGATTCGAGTAAATGGCCCACGGCACTCGGTCGTAGTCCACCGGCAGCGGCGATTCGCCGAGAATGGACTTGATGATGACAATGGCCTCCGCGAACGCGACGTGCGCCAACTGCGGCGTGTTGGCCACGACGTCTCCCACGGCGAAAATGGCGGGATTCGCGGTGCGCATGAGTTCGTCAGTGACCACAAAGCCGCGCTCGTTGATCTCCACGCCCGTGCCGTCGGCGAGAAGACCTTCCGTACGGGGTCGACGCCCCACCGAGACCACGACGAGTTCGACCTCGACGTCCTCGCCGCCCTCCACGTGCACCGTGGTCTTACTCCCATCAGATGCGGGGGTGTGACCGGTGACGGAGGCATTGGTGCGGATATCGATGCCCCGCTTCTTGAATGCGCGCTGCACCACGCCGGCCACTTCTGTGTCGCAACCCGTCAAAATTGCGGGCAGGCCTTCGAGAATCGTGACGCTGGTTCCCATGTCGCTCAACATCGATGCGAATTCGCAACCAATCGCACCGCCGCCAATCACGACGGCCGAGGCCGGAAGCGATCGAAGATCCAAGAACTCATCCGACGTCACGATCAACGAACCGTCGATCTCAAAACCGGGAATCGTGCGAGGTACGGATCCCGACGCGAGGACCACGTGCGTGCCCTTCAAGACGGCACCGGCGTCCTCGCCATCGAGCACCGTCACGGTCCCGTCGGCCTGCACTTGCGCGGTGCCCGCGAGAACGGTGACCTTGCGACCCTTGAGGAGACCGGACACACCCTTAAAGAGAGTGTCAACAACCTCATTCTTTCGATCCTGGCTAACGGAGAAGTCAACCTTCACGTCGCTGACGGACAGACCAAAGTCGGACGAATGCGCGATCGTGCGTCGCACGTGCGCGGTCTCCAAGAACTCCTTGGCGGGAACACAACCGCGGTGCAAGCACGTGCCACCGACCTTGTCACGCTCAATAACGGCGATATTCAATCCCGCGGAGGCTCCATAGAGCGCAGTGGCGTACCCGCCGGGGCCTCCCCCGATGACTACGACGTCGAACGACTGTACTTCGGAGGCCACTGTGCGTCCTTTCACTGGAACGGAGAACGCCGTAAATCCTACCGACTACGCGGAGCCTCGAATCAGTCTCCGGTGGAGGAGCGCCCTCGTTGGGTATCCGCCGCCGCCGTCGCGAGCGCGTCGACGAAATCATTCATGCGATCGCCCGAGTGTCCCTTGACCCACGTGAAATGAATCGTGCGGTCAACATGCAGGGCCAGAGCGAACAGATCTTCCCAGAGATCCCGATTCGCGACGGGTTGACCCTGCGAGTTCTTCCACCCTCGACGCAGCCAGCCCGCGTGCCACCGGTCTTTGAAACAGTTCACGACGTAGGTCGAATCGCTCACGATCTCGATGTCGCCCTCGGGATTGCTCCGTAGGGCTTCAATGACGGCGAGCAATTCCATGCGTTGATTCGTGGTCGAGGCGGCCGGTCCGCTCCCAAAATGAGTCTCGTCGGCCGCCCACGCCCATCCACCAGGCCCCGGATTACCGCGGCACGCGCCGTCGGTATGGATACGGCGACTCACGTACGGGTGTGCCAGGCGTCAGGGTCACTGGTCAACTTGGTGACGCTGTCGGGCAAGTCCCCCGAGACAATGTCGGCCAAGGACACGTGCTCTAAGACATTGCGCAAACTGGCGCGCACCGCCACCCACACGTCGCGCAAATGCGTCGCGGCCCCGTTGTATTCGAGAGTCTCGGGTCGCATCCCGCGAACCCCGGCCATGGGACCGCCCAGAACGCGCAGGACGTCGGCGATCGCGATTTCGTTGGGGTCTTTGGCCAGACGGAATCCGCCCTCGGCACCTCGCTGAGAGGTCACAATGCCCCCACGTCGAAGATCCGACAAGATCGCGCCAAGAAATTTCGGAGGGAGCCCTTGTTCGTGCGCCAGGTTCTCGGCGCTCACGGACTCCGTCGAGCTCGCAAGCGTCAGAAGGGCGCGAATGGCGTAATCAGCCTTGGCGGGAATCTGCACGTGGCCATTCTGCCCGAGTTCGTTGGGCGATGTGTTGATCATCATCGACGTCCCCGCCCTGCGACGTCCCGTAGGGTGACCTCCGTGTTCGACCTCTCCACACGACGCCTCTACGTGTGCACACCGCTACGCGACGATCTCCTCGACTTCACGCGGGACGTCATCGAAGGTGGCGTCGACATCGTGCAGTTGCGCGACAAAGACGCGGACGCCCGCGACATTCTCGCGGCGGCGCGCAACCTCGTCACTCTCTGCCACGACCACGATGTGCCTTTTATCTTGAACGACCGCCCCGATCTCGCGCTGGAGGTGGGCGCGGACGGTGTTCACGTAGGTCAGGACGACGCCCCCGTCTCGCTGTGTCGTCGCCTTCTCGGCCCCGAGGCCATTGTCGGTTTGTCAACGCACGCCGAGAAGGAAGTGCGCGCCGCGCGTCAAGAAAACGTGACGTATCTCAGCGCCGGTCCGGTCAACGCAACGCCGACCAAGCCGGGGCGGGCGGGAACGGGCGTCGAGTACGCGACGTACGCGCAGAACATCTCGACGTCACCGGTCTTCGTCACGGGCGGTGTGACCCCCGAGACCGTGCCGCTCCTGGCTGCGGCCGGGGTGCGACATTTCGTCGTCGTGCGCTATCTCACGACGTCCGCGCACCCGCGCGACGCCGCCTTTCGCCTCCGTGAGGCGATCGACAGCGCCCTCGCCTAGCGGTGTCGGTCCAGCCAACCGAGCAGTGTGGCCACCATGCGCGGATCAGCCCGCAGCCAGTGGCCCGCACCTTGAATGACGCGTAACTCCGCGCGTCCCTCGGCGGCCGCGAGGAGTTCCCGGGCTTCACTCAGGGGAACTTCTTGATCATCAGACCCGTGGCCGATCAAGAATCGCCGGGGCGGCAGAGCGGCCGCACACGCCACGGGATCAACCGCGTTCACGTCGTCGAAGAGCGCCCGGGGCTCTAAGAGGGGCACCTCAGGATCGACCACACCCGCCTCTCGAACGACCGCGTGGAGGACGTCCGGATCAACACTCCAACGACGGAGATTGGCCGGTGTGGCGAAGGTGGCGACTCCGCGGATGCGTTCGTCGCTGGTCGCAAGGGCTAGTGCGAGCGCGCCCCCAATGCCGAATCCGGCGAGGGATATGCGGCGCACGCCGTCATCGAGACGGTCGAGAATGCAGGTTAAGTCTTCTCGCCACTGCGACATGGAAAAAGTGCCGCTGCTATTGCCCACGCCGGACAGCGTGCCGGTGGCGACCACCCAGCCAGACTCATTCGCGAGGTGCTCGGCCAATTCGGGTAGTTGCCCGGCCGCGCGCCGTCCCATGCCGTAGGCGCGCGGGAGTCCGTGAAGGAGAACGAGGACGTGATCTGTCACGGGCCGCGTCGCGGTCGTCGCGATACGGAGGTCGAGAGTGGAGGGCCCGCTCGTCAACTGCTCGTTAACGAGCACGGCGGACTAGATGCCCAGTCGCTGCGCCAGCAATTCGCGGTGGTACGCGGGGTCGCCCAACAGCAGCTCCGTGCTCTTCGCGCGCTTGAAGTACAGGTGCGCGTGGTGCTCCCAGGTGAAACCGATACCACCGTGGATCTGGATGTTCTCCGCCGCGCAGTGGAAGTAGGCCTCGGAGCAGAACGACTTGGCCAAGCTCGCCGCAATCGGCAACTCGTCGCTGTCTTCCTGCGCAGCCCACGCCGCGTAGTACGCCGCAGACTTGGCCGACTCGACGTCGAGCAGCATGTCGGCGCACTTGTGCTTGATGGCCTGGAACGATCCAATGGGGCGTCCGAACTGGACGCGGTTCTTCGCGTAGTCCACGGCGTTGTTGAGAACGCGCTGGGCGCCTCCCACCTGCTCGGCGGCGAGCGCGGCGGCGGCCATCTGCAGCGTGCGCTCAAGACCCGCCAGGGCGCCGCCGTCGGTGCCGATCAGAGTCGCGGGCGTGTTGGAGAATTCGAGGCGACTCTGCTTGCGCGTCTGGTCCATTGTCGGCAGTGCCGTGCGCGTGAGGCCGGCCGCAGCGGCGTCCACCGCGTACAGCGAGAGGCCCTGAGCGCTCGTCGCGGTCACCAGAATCAGGTTCGCCGTGTTGCCGTCGAGCACGTAGTTCTTCACACCACTGAGCGTGACGTCACTCCCGGTGCCGGTCGCCGTGACGCCCGTGCTCTCGAGGTCCCAGGAACCAGCGTCGTCGTTGAGCGCGAGAGTGGCAATCGTCTCGCCGGACGCGATGCCCGGGAGGTAGGCGGACTTGGCGGCGTCGTCACCACTGTTGAGCAGTGCGTTCGCGGCGAGAGCAACCGTGGAGAAGTACGGCGCACACAGCAGCGCGGCACCCATTTCTTCGAACACCACGTAGAGCTCGACGGGGCCGAAGCCCTGACCACCGAACTCTTCGGGAATGCCCAGACCCTGGAGGCCCAGTTCTTCGGCCATCTGGTTCCACACGGCGGGGTCGTATCCCTCGGTCGTGGCCATCAGACGACGGACTTCAGTCTCGGGCGACTTGTCGTCCAAGAAGCGCTTGACCATCTTGCGGAGTTCTTCTTGTTCTTCGCTGAAACCAAAGTTCATCTGGATACCTCTCCCCTTATTCCCTGTCCCTCGCGGGCACGGAAGTCCGTAGTTGAGAATAGCCAATTCCGCTGGGGCCCTCTTCGTGGCAATCTGGAGGGGTGACCGCAGACCTGAACGTTGAGTTGATTTGGTCCAATGCGGCCTGTGAGGTGCATCGATTCGTGGTCGGGCCCGTGGAAAACAACGTCTACGTCGCCCGCTGCCGACAGAGCGGCGAGGCCGTCTTGATCGATGCGGCCAATGAGCACGACCGGCTTCTGGCCGTCGCCCGTCAGCTCGGCGTCACCATGGTGCTGGAAACCCACGGGCATTGGGACCACATTCAGGCCGTCGAACAGGTCCGCGACGCCGGCATCGACGTCTGGGTGCGCGAAGAAGACAAGGGCATGCTTCCGAGCTACGACCATCTTCTAGAGGACGATGACGTCCTCTCCGTTGGGACACTTCGTCTCCGCACCATTCACACCCCCGGCCACACCCCGGGTTCGATATGTTTTGCGCTTGTGGACACGCCACTGGTGTTCACGGGGGACACGTTGTTCCCGGGCGGTCCCGGTAATGCCACCTTCGAAGGTGGGGACTTTCCGACCATTATCCGTTCAATCGAGACGCGGCTATTCCGTCCCTTCGGACCCGAGACGCTGATTTGGCCGGGACACGGGGCGCCGTCAACGATCGGGGCCGAGTCGCCCCACCTTGACGAGTGGGTCGATCGGGGCTGGTAGGCGGAGGGGTTTTTCCTAGGCGCCGGTAGGCTCCCCCTTGTGACTGCACCCCTCTTAGAACTCCGCGGCGTCCACGCCACCGCCGACGATCAGCCCATCCTCAACGGCGTGGACCTCGTGATCGAAGAGGGCGAAATCCACGCTCTGATGGGTCCGAACGGTGCGGGCAAATCCACCTTGGCGAGTGTCGTGATGGGCCACCCCGGTTACACCGTCACCGCGGGGCAGATCTTGCTGCGAGGCGAGGACATTGCTACCTGGTCTCCCGACGAACGAGCCCGTGCGGGCATCTTTCTCGCCTTTCAGTACCCCGAATCCATCAGTGGCGTCTCGGTGATCCAGTTCCTTCGCCAAGCTATTGCGGCCCGCAAGAACTTGGAGGAGTTGAGCGTCCTCGAAGTACGTCTCGACCTCGGCGAGTGGATGGACCGCCTCGGCATGGATCCCGCGTTCGCGGAACGCCACCTCAACGAAGGATTCTCCGGCGGCGAGCGCAAGCGCAACGAAGTGCTGCAGATGGCCCTGCTCGACCCCGAAGTCGCTCTGCTCGACGAAACCGATTCTGGACTGGACATCGACGCGCTGCGCGTCGTTGCGCGCGGCGTGCGTACCGTGCGCGAGGCCCGGCCCCACATGGGGGTCGTCATCGTGACCCACTACGTGAAATTGCTCGAAGAATTAGCGCCCGACCACGTCCACGTCCTTGTCGACGGTCGCATTGTCCACTCGGGAGGCGCGGAGGTTGCCGAAACCATTGAGCGCGAGGGGTACGAACACTTCCGCGTTGGCGCCGCGTGAGTAGTTACGATCCCCACCGCGTGCGCGCGGACGTCCCGCTCCTGCGTCGGGTGATCGACGGACATCCCATCACGTACCTCGACTCGGCGTCCTCGTCATTGACGCCCCGTCCCGTGATCGAGGCCATGAGTCGTTACTACGAGTTGCGCCACGCCAATGTCCACCGCGGGGTCTATACGACGGCCGAAGAAGCAACCGCGGCCTACGAAGGCGCTCGCGTGGCTGTGGGCGAGTTCATTCACGCGGCCCATCCCAGTGAGGAAATTGTGTTCACGAAGAACACGACCGAGGGGTTCAATCTGCTGGTGAAGTCGTGGGGTCGGGCCAATTTGCGGTCGGACAGTGTTGTCGTTCTCACCGAAATGGAGCACCACGCCAATTTGGTGCCCTGGTTCCAATTGCGCGAAGAAGTGGGATTCGAAATTCGGTACATTCCGGTCGGCGATGATTTCCGCCTTGACCTGAGCAACCTGGACGCTCTTCTCGACGGGGCCAGCATCGTGTCATTCAGCGCCATGTCCAATGTCCTCGGCACGAAGAATCCTGTCGAACGCATCGCCGCCGCCGGACACGCGGCGGGCGCGCTCGTCGCCGTCGACGCCGCGCAATCGGTGGCGCACTCCGTGACCGACGTGCAGTCCTCTGACGTGGACTTCATGAGTTTCGGGGCCCACAAGATGATGGGGCCGACCGGCATCGGCGCGTTCTACGCGAAGCGAGCGCTGCTCGCCGACATGCCTCCCTTCCTCGGGGGTGGCGGCATGATCGCCGACGTACGCCTGGACGGCTACACGCCCGCGAAAGGCGTGGAGCGCTTCGAAGCGGGCACGCCCATGATTGCCGAAGCCGTTGGCATGCACGCCGCCGTGCGCTACATCGAAAATCTCGGCCTCGCGGCTATTGCGGAACACGAACGGGCGCTCACCGCCGATGCCCTCGGGCGACTCCGCGAGCGTTTCGCGGGACGTGTTCGCGTCATTGGTCCTTCGGACGTGCATGATCGCGGAGGCGTCTTGTCGTTAGATGTTGACGGCATCCACCCGCACGACGTGGCGCAGGTGCTCGACCAACACGGTGTGTGCGTTCGCCCGGGCCACCACTGCGCCAAGCCCCTCATGCGTCGCTTTTCACTTCCGGCCACCGCTCGTGCGTCCTTCGGGGCGTATTCCCTGCGTGAGGACACTGACGTTCTGCTGGATGGCCTGGACCACGTCATAGAGTTGTTCGGGTAACTATGTCGAACCTCGAGGACCTCTACCGAGAAATCATTCTCGACCACTACCGCTCGCCACGTAATCGCGGTGAGTTGGAGTGTCCACCCGCCCACCGCATCGAGGGATTCAATCCGCTGTGCGGTGACGAGATCACCGTGTACGTGGCGGCTGATGGCGCAACCCTGAGCGACATCAAGATTTCCGGCCACGGGTGCTCGATCTCACAGTCGTCCGCGTCACTCATGTCCGCCGCCGTGAAGGGCAAGCCGATTGCCGACGTGCGGGCCACAATCGACACGTTCAAGCGACTCATGACCGTGCACGAGAGCAACCTCGATGACGAGCAGGAACCCGAGCCGGTTGATCTGCGGGCGCTCGGCGAATTAGCCGCGCTCCAGGGGGTCGTCAAGTTCCCGGTGCGCATCAAGTGCGCCACTCTCGCCTGGAACACTCTCGCCCAGGGCCTCGACGAACTTTCGAATTAGCCGCCGACCGACTTATTTCGGCGCACAGGGCACCGGGTTGAAGTTCTCCTGATACACCTGCGTCTCTTGGGGAACCGTCACTTTGGTCACCGGCACCGTCGTGGGCGTCGTGGTTCCCGTGGTCTTGGTCGTTGTTGTGGTGGTGGTGTCCGCGGGCTGCACTGATCCCACCGGCACGTACGGCGGCGGATTCGGCACCAAGTTCTCGTTCGGGGGCGAATTCTCGACCGACACCGGAAGCAGGGACGTGCCGAAGATGGACACGAGCATCTGTTGCGTCTGCGGCTGCTCCACGGTGAGGACGTCACCGAAACCCGTGAGCTGGTGCGGATAGTCGGGCACCGTGTACGGCTTGAGATCCGCGGCGTTGAAGTGGCGGAAATGCCACGCGAGACCTTCGAGCTGAGACTCGGTCATCTTGGAGTCCAATACGAGCCCGTCGGGAATGGCGTTGAGCACGCTCACGATCGAGAGGGGGTTGTACGCACGCTCACCGGCCTGCATCAGAGCCTTCACGAAGCCGTCCTGGCGCTGGATGCGACTCCAGTCACTGAGACCGTCGTAGTGCCACACGCCGTCCGCGGTGCGGTACTGGTAGTGACGACTGCGCACGAAGGCGAGGGCTTGGAATCCCTGAATATTCGTGCACCCGGGATGCAGCACACGGAGTCCGGAGTACTGGTCACGCGTTTGGTACGGAAAGTCGAGCCACACGCCACCGAGAGCGTCGGCAGCCCCGATGAGCCCACCAAAACTCACTTGGATCACGTAGTTGATCGGAATGCCGAAGTTCTGCTCGATGGTCGTGATCAGTGCGTTCGCGCCGCCGCCGTAGACCGCGTTAATCCGGTTGTAGGTCCCCACACCGAGGTTCAGATTCTGGGGCACGTGGATCATCGTGTCGCGCGGGATCGACACTGTTTCCACCGTGTTGGTGATGGGGTCGATGTGGATGATCTTGAGGGAGTCGCTGCGGGCGCCCGTCACCGAACCGGCGCCCACCGCCTTGCCGATCGCACCCGTGAGGCCGGCTCTCGAGTCGGATCCGATCTCCAAGATATTGATGATGCCGGACGGAGGGGTCCCCAACTCACCCTTGTACGACTGCTTCGGAATCTTGTCGAAGACGTACCGGCTGTACGCGTAGAGCCCACCCACGGTGGCGCCGATGATCAGAACGAGCACGAGGGCGACAATGCCCAGGGCGCGACGACGTCGCTTTTTCTTGGGGCGACGCACGGGTCCCGATCGTCGATCCACCTGCTCTCCGAGTGCGATCAAGCCACTTTCGTTGGGAAGTGAGCGCCGCGACGTTCCCGATTCGCGGGGAGACCTACCCTTCGGGGCGCTATGACGTCCTTCAGGCATGAAGTCGAGTCTACCGAGCGACGCGTGAAATACGTGTTCAGGGCCGACTAGGCCGTGCGACGAAAGGGTTCGTAGCCGTGTTCTTCGAGAGTGGCCGCGAGTTCGGGACCACCACTCGCCACGACGCGACCATCACTCACGACGTGAATCGCGGTGGGCACGAGTTCTTGCAGCAAACGTCGGAAGTGCGTGATCGCGAGCACCCCACAACCCCATTCCTGGGTCGCGTCCTGAAGTCGGCGCGCAACGGCACCAAGGGCGTCGACGTCGAGACCAGAGTCGATTTCGTCAAGCACTACAAAGCGAGGTTGAAGCACCGACATCTGCACGATCTCCGCGCGCTTGCGTTCGCCACCCGAGAGATCGACGTTCAAGAACCGGTGCAGCAGCTCCGGGCGCAACCCGACACGCTCGCACTCGGCGTCCACCCGTTCGGCGACGGTCGTCGCGTCCGCCCCCGCGGCCACCAGCATGTCCACCGGTCGCACGCCCGCCACTTCCAACGGTTGCTGCAGGGCCAGTAAGAGACCGTGTCGCGCCCGTTCGGACGGTTCAAGGGTCAGCAGATCAACCCCGTCGATGGTTGCCGTGCCGGACGTCACGTGATAGCCCGGTCGGCCGGTCAACGCGTGGGCCAGCGTCGACTTTCCCGAGCCATTCGGGCCCATGATGACGTGCACCTCACCGGCAGGAACAACGAGGTCAATTCCCTTGAGAATCTCGGTGTCGCCCACCGTGACGCGAAGTCCTTCGATACGTAGTTCGCTCATGGCAACTCCACCCATACTCGTCCCTCGACCAGACTCACCTCGTAGGTGGCAACCGGCCGGGTTGCCGGCAATGACATCGGTGCGCCCGTGGAGAGAGCGAACATCGCCCCGTGGCGCTCACATTCGATCTCGCCCGTTGAGGTATCGACGTCACCCGCCGATAGGGGAAAATCTTCGTGCGAGCAACGATCATCGAGCACGTACACGTCGTTCTCGATACGCACCAGAACAAGACGACGTCCGTCCACGGTGCATGCGTGCGGAACGCCCTCGGCGAAGTCGCTGAGTAGACCCACGTCGACCCGGCTCACGATGTTCGACCCGTCGTGCGCGCCAGCGCATCGGCGACATCGCGGTCGACCAGGGCGGCGATGCTCGGCGGCATGACGGCGGTCATTTCGTTGAAGAAACCTTGCACCATGAGTCGCTCGGCGTCATCTCGCGAAACGCCGCGAGATTCCAAGTACCACCGTTGCATTGCGTCCAATGGTCCGACGCTGGAGGCGTGGGCGCACACGACATCGTTCTCACGAATATCGAGATTGGGCACCGTGTCCGCGTGCGCGTGGGGTGAGAGCAGGAGATTGTGATTCGTCTGGCGCGCGTCGGTGCGGCGAGCCCCGTTCTCAATCTCAATCAATCCGGTGTAGACCGAGCGCGACTCGTCGGCCACCGCGCCCTTGGAGAGCAACTGGGAGTTCGTTCGTCCAACCCGGTGAAACTGGTGGGTGCGGAAATCGTGAACCTGCGTACCCGAGCCGAGGAACGTGGTGTGAAGTTCGTTCGTCGCTCCGGTCCCGACGAACTCAGCGTCGTTTCGTGCGCGATCGTAGTGACCGCCGAGACCGATCACGCTCTGCTGCACGCGCGCGTCACGCTCAATCAGGGCGGTGGTGCGCGCCACATGCCACGCCGTCGTCGAGAGTCTCTGGTACGTGGAGAGTTGCAGGTTCGCGTTCGCACCGAGCGTGTATTCGCTCACCGGCACAACGAGAGCATCACTGCCGCCGAACCAACACTCCACCACCGTGGCCGACGACGACGAACCGAGGTCAATTCGAACGTTGGCGAACGACGACGCCGCCGACGTGCGGTGAATGATCACGATGGGCTTTTCGACCTGCGTGTGCGCGTCGATCGTCAGAACAATGGTGGCCGGGCAGAGAGCGGCATTGAGGAGCGCGAACGCGTCCGCGCGATAACGCTCCACGTACGACCGATCTCCGAGATCCGCCCCCGGCGCTCGCGTGGAGACGGTCACACCGGCGACCTCGCCGGACACGTCCGTCAGTACGCCATCGACGACGGTCAGGACTACGGCGGCGTCCCGACGGACCACATCCTCGGCGGCGTCGGGCGCCAGCGCAGCGTCAGCGGGGCGGTCCACGAAGGTGTCGAGCTGAAAGTCATGCAGCGGGGCGTAACGCCACACTTCATCCGACGTTGTCGGGAGTCCCACGGAGGTAAAGGCGTCGAAAAAGGCCTGTCGATCACCGTCAGAGGAGTGGGTGGAGATGCGTTGAGACGCGGCGTCGAGGAAAGTCGTCATAGGAGGCATGGGCCAGTGGCAGTGTAACGGGGACACCACAAGGACCGACCGCCTCTCCCCTAGGCTCGCCTCCAACAGTGGAGGGGTTATGTCGTTTAGCTCGGAAGTGCTCGAAATTGAAATTGATGGTCACGTCGCGACGCTGTGGCTCGATCGCCCCGAGGCGCGCAACGCGCTCGGCCGAGCCGTCTTCGAAGATCTACCCCGTGCCGCCGAGGCTCTCGCGTCGAACAGCGACATTCGCGTAGTGGTGCTCGCCGCGCGCGGTCCCCACTTCACCGTCGGACTCGACCTCAAGGAAATGGGCGCCTCCCTGGCGGGCGGCGACGCGGGGGGCGAACGAAAGAGCCCCGCCACTCGTAACGCCACGTCGTACAAGATGATTCGCCGGATGCAGGACGCCGTGACGTCACTCGCCGCCCTCCCCATGCCCGTCATCGCGGCCGTGCACGGATACTGCATCGGCGGTGGCGTTGATCTGATTTGCGCGGCGGACATTCGACTCGCGTCGAGCGACGCGGTGTTCTCCGTTCGCGAGGCCAAGGTCGCCATTGTCGCGGACCTCGGAACACTGCAACGCCTCCCCAAGATCGTTTCGGCCGGCCACGTGGCGGAGCTCGCCTACACCGGAAAAGACATCTCGGCCGCCCGAGCGGCCCAGATCAATTTGGTCAATGAGGTCGTGGACGGATCGGTGGACGAGGTGGTGGCCGCCGCGCGCGAACTCGCGCGTGAGATCGCCGCGAACTCACCCCTCGCGGTGCAGGGAACCAAGGCGGTCCTTGCGGCCAACGACGGGGCCACGGTCGACCAGGGCCTCGACTTTGTCGCACGCTGGAACGTCGCGTACCTCCAGAGCAATGACCTTACGGAGGCGATGGTCGCGTTTCTCGAGCGACGGACCCCGAACTTCCTCGGCGACTAGCGGCGCCAGAACTTCCAGCCGCGGCGATTCTCGCGACGCTGCTGTTCCTCGAGTTCTGCTCGACGTTGCTCGAAGAGTTCCGGAGCCACGGCGTTCACAATCTCTTCAGCCGAATCAAGTATCTCGCGGCGCAAGTCGGCTGGACCGTCCGGCATAGGTTCCACGGGCTTTTCCACCAGCGTGCCGTGCGACCAGCCCACGTCCGCGAGACGCGGCTCGTACGTCAAGCAATTGTCGGGACAGGCCCACGGTTGGTCCGGGGCATTGCCGAGAACGCAGAAGCGGGCGACTTCACCTGACGCGTAGGTGCGGCTTTGGAAATGTTTGCATTCTTCACGCATGGCCACCCCTCCATCGTGCCACGCGAGCGCCCGCGATACGCTCACAAAATGACGGATTCACACTTTCACATCGACCGGCGGGCGCTCTCTCGCGCCGATATGGACGCGGCGAGTGTGACGGCTGCGCGGGGTTTCTACACCGATCCGTTCTTTGAGTTCCTGTCGCCGAAGTCCCGTCAACGGAACAATGCCCTGTCGCTCTTTTTCCGCACGGCCATGATCCACTTGGGTCCCCAAGGACAGATCCTCACCGTGCGCGACGACAGAGACCGGATCGTCGGCGTGTCCGCGTGGCTGCCACCGGGTGGCTACCCCCAACCCATCCCCACGCAACTCGCCCAAATTCCCGGTACGTTCCGCACGCTGGCCCGACGACCCCGCGCGTTGGTTGACGGAAACACGTACCTGCAAGCCATCGCTAAGGCGCACCCGAAAGAGCCGCACTGGTACTTGTACCTCCTGGTCGCCGACCCCGAAACGCAACGTCGCGGTGTCGGCGCAATGATCATGCAAGAGATCTTGCCGACAGTCGACGAGCAAGGCGTCGGCAGCTACCTCGAGACCCAGAAACTCGACAACATCGCGTACTACCGACGCTTCGGGTACGAGCACCGTGACACGCTCACGCCGGTCACCGGCGGTCCGCCCCTGTACACAATGTGGCGTCCCGCAAAGTAGGACACGCCCGGCGCCTTCGGTGACACGCGCGACTTGTGTCGAAGGTCCCTAGTCGCCGAGGGATGATCCTCGGTACCGTGCGAGAGATGAGTCCCGTCGACGATACGCCGGTCAGCCCTCCTCCGCCGGAGGACCACGCGCAATACACCCACCTGGTGAACCGTCGTCTCCAGTGGGATGCGCTCGTGTGGCAGACGCCGACGTTGGCCCTCACGGGCGAGGCGTTCTTGTTTTCCATCAGCCTCGGAAACGGCATCTCCCATTTGGCCCGGGTGATCGCGTCGCTCCTCGCGTTTCTCGTCTCGTGGGCGAGCCTGCACACTCTGGCGATGCACCGCACGAATGAACTCGCCGACGCCCGTCTCATTCACGAGTACGAACGAGAACACCAGCGCTCACACGTCCACGGCACGCACTGGCGCGACTATCGCTCGTCGCTCGCGAGGGAACTTGAACAACAGGGCGGTCGTCGGGAAATCACGGACCGACTTCTGGCCCGCATGACGCGACTACGGGGAATTGAGGTCTGGTTTTGGACCTTGACCTTCATATTGTTCGTCTCGGCAGCACTGCTCGTCATCGCCATCTTCCGACCGGGGTGGCTCTAGGAGCCACGTGCGATCGCGGGACGATGACTAACCGATCGAGCCTTCCATCTGAAGCTCAATCAAGCGGCTCCACTCCACCGCGTACTCCATCGGCAAGGTGCGGGTTACCGGCTCGATGAAGCCGTTCACGATCATGCCCATGGCCTGAGATTCCGTGAGACCGCGACTCATCAGGTAGAAGAGTTGGTCGTCGCCAATCTTCGACACGGTGGCCTCGTGACCGATAGACGCGTCCTGCTCGCCGACTTCCATGTAGGGCTTGGTCTCCGAGATCGACTGCTCATCGAGCAGCAGCGCGTCACAGCGGACGAAGGACTTGCTGCCGCGAGCACCCTCTTCCACCTTGACGAGCCCACGGTACGTGGTCTGGCCACCGTCTTTGGAAATGGACTTCGACACGATGGTGGACGTCGTCTCCGGCGCGCAGTGGACCATCTTGGCGCCGGCGTCCTGGCACTGTCCGGGTCCGGCGTAGGCCACGGAGAGAACTTCTCCGGACGCCTTCGGGCCCATCAGGTACACCGACGGGTACTTCATGGTGAGTCGTGATCCGATGTTTCCGTCGATCCACTCGACGTGTGCCTCCGCCTCGGCGCGTGCCCGCTTGGTAACCAAGTTGTAGACGTTGTTCGACCAATTCTGGATTGTCGTGTAGGTGATGCGCGAGCCCGGAAGTGCCACGAGCTCCACCACCGCCGAGTGGAGGGAGTCGGTGGAGTACACCGGTGCGGAGCACCCCTCGACGTAGTGGACCTGAGAACCCTCGTCGGCAATGATCAGCGTGCGCTCGAACTGGCCCATGTTCTCGGTGTTGATGCGGAAATACGCCTGCAACGGCTGGTCGACGACAACACCCGGCGGCACGTAGATGAAGGATCCACCGGACCAGACGGCCGAGTTCAGCGCCGCGAACTTGTTGTCATTCGGCGGAATGACGCTGCCGAAGTACTTCTGGACGAGCTCGGGGTATTCCCGCACGGCCGTGTCCATGTCGCAGAACAGCACGCCGAGGCCCTCGAGGTCCTCGCGATTACGGTGGAACACCACTTCCGACTCGTACTGGGCGGTCACACCCGCGAGGTACTTACGCTCGGCTTCGGGAATGCCGAGCTTCTCGTACGTGTTCTTGATCGCGTCGGGGAGATCTTCCCACCGCTCTACCTGATTCTCGGTGGGCTTGATGTAGTAGTAGATGTCGTCAAAGTCGAGGTCCGGCATGCGGTCGGCGAACCACGGGAGCATCGGCTTCTTTTCGAATCGCTTGAGGGAGTTCAGCCGGAAATCTCGCATCCACGCCGGCTCGCTCTTGATGTCACTCATCTCGCGGACGATGGCCTCATTCAGCCCCTTCTTGGGCTTGAACACGGGCGCGAGTTCGTCGCTCCAACCGAGCTGGTACCGGCTGAAATCGAGATTGTCAATGGTCATGTCGGCTCCCGGACAAGTTTTTCCTATCTCGATAGTAACAAGGCCTGTGTCCGACGTGACGCCCAACGCTGGCAGAGTGGCATGGTGACTAACCCGCCTCGTGCTGCTCAACGACCTCACTCCATCACGCGTCACGGAGATACGCGCATCGATCCGTACTACTGGTTGATGGACCGCGACAATCCGGAGGTGCTCGAGCACTTGCGTGCCGAGAACGCCTTTCTCGAGGAATCTCTCGCCCCGTTGCGCCCCCTCGAGGACGCGATCTTCAAGGAATTCAAGTCGCGCATTGTGGAGACGGACACGTCCGTGCCGGTGCGATCGAATGGCTGGTGGTACTTCGAGCGGACCAAGGAAGGCCTCAACTATCCGATCAGCGCACGCGCTCGGGTGAGGGGCGACGGCCTTACCCCTCCCGTCATCGATCCCGACACCGCCCTACCCGAGGAACAAGTCATCCTCGACGAAAACCTCGAAGCTGGCGAGAGCGACTTCCTTTCCGTCGGCGTTTTGTCCGTGAGCCCGGACGACACGTGGGTCGTGGTGGGCACAGACTTCGAAGGTGCCGAACGACACACCTTGACGGTCCGTCCTCTAAATGGGCAGCCTCCGGTGGACGACACCATCGAGGATGCCTATTACGGGTTCGCGTGGGCGGCGGACTCGCGCCACTTCTTCTACACGCGCGTCGATGACGCGATGCGACCCTGGCAAGTGTGGCGCCACGAAGTCGGCACGTCAGCGAGTGACGATGTTCTGGTCTTCGAAGAAACCGACGCGCAATACAACGTCACGGTCGGACGCAGCCGCGACGACGCCGTGATTCTGATTTTTGCCGAGTCGTCAATGACCAATGAAGTCCACGTGATTGACGCTCACGCCCCCACCGGAGACCCGCGCGTCATCGATGCCCGTCGCCACGGCATTGAATACACCGTCGAGCACTACACAGCTCATGACGGACGGGCGTACTGGTTGAAGGTCACCAATGAGGATGCGCCCGATTTCAAGTTGCAGGCGCGCGAGCGCGACGGTGGTGAGTGGCGCGACATCATTGCGCATCGTCCGGGCACGCGCCTTGATGGTGTGGACGCCTTTCGGGGCGTTCTCGCTCTCTCGGAGCGTCTCGACGGCGCCGCCGCGGTGCGACTTGTGCCGCTGCGCGCGGAGGGAGATCCTTTTGCGGGCGACGTGTTGGCCACATCGCGACTCGTCGAGGGACCGGACGCCCTGTCAACGGTGGGGCTCGGCGCCACCCTCGACTACGACACACCCCAAGTCCGGGTGGTGATGACATCCATGGTCACGCCGACCCTCGTCGTCGACGTGGACCTCGCGTCGGGAGAGGTGCGTGTGCGCAAGCAACAGGTCGTTCTCGGCCAGTACGACCCCGCGCAGTACGTCACGTGGCGCGAATGGGTGAGCGCCAGTGACGGCGTGCGCATCCCCGTGTCGCTCGTGGCCCGCCGGGACACCGTGCGCGTGAGCGACGACGGAACCGTTACGCCGGAACGCCCGCGTCCGTGCGTCCTGTACGGATACGGCAGCTACGAGCATTCGGTGGACCCCACGTTCTCCGCCTTCCGACTCTCGCTGCTGGATCGCGGCATCATCTTCGCCATCGCCCACGTTCGTGGCGGTGGTGAGATGGGTCGCTCGTGGTACGAAAGCGGCAAACTGGCACAAAAGCCCACGACGTTCAGCGACTTCGTGCGCGTGGGTCGCGCGCTCGTGGACTTGGGATGGACCGACCCCGCCCACTTCGCCGCACGCGGCGGATCCGCGGGAGGACTCCTGATGGGCGCGGTGATGAATCTCGATCCCTCGTTGTTTCACGCCGTGGTCGCCGAAGTACCGTTCGTGGATGTGGTGACGACCATGCTGGACGCCTCCCTCCCTCTCACCGTGGGTGAGTGGGAAGAATGGGGAAATCCCGACGCCAGCGCAACGGCGTACCGAACGATGCTGTCGTATTCGCCGTACGACAACGTGCGAGGCACGAACGACGACGGTTCGGTGCGGGTGTATCCCCACGTCTACGCCAACGGTGGCCTCAACGACTCCCGAGTGGGATTTTGGGAGCCCGCGAAGTGGGTACTGAAGCTCCGCGACGTGAACCCGGACAACGTGGTCTATCTCAAGACCGAGCTGGGCGCGGGTCACGCGGGACCGTCCGGGCGCTACGACACGTGGCATGACCAGGCGCAGATCCTGGCCTTCCTCGTGAGTGAAATCAGCCCGACGTCGGAACAGTCAACGAAAGAATAAGTGGGGCGCTCGGCGCACTCGGGAACACCACAGCGTGGGTGTTGATGCTCACGGTGGCGTTCTTCGGTGAACCGAGGGACACCGTGCCGTGTCCGGTCAATGTCAAGGTGTAGGTCGAACCGGCGTTCACTTTGCCCTGGTATTCGAGCGTGTTGTGGGGACCCATGTTCATGACCACCCACACCGGCCCGGACCTTCCCGTCACCGACACCGTGTACGAGTTCGACGCCATCGCGTAGGTCGCGACGCCATTGGCGTAGCTGGACGCGGTCAGTGTGGTCGGCCACGTGCCGGAGGGCGCGGCCGTGGTGGTGGTCGTGCTGGTCGAACTACTCGTCGTGCTGGCGTGCGCACCCGCGTGGGACGAATGGCGAATCAAGGCGCCCGCGATGATAAGTAGCACCATGGCCCCGAGAACGCCGATCAGAATGCGCGCGGATCCTGGCGACAAACGAGTGCCGTGACTCGAGCGCTCGAGCGCCCACTGGGCGTCATGGCGACTACGTGGGGTTGCGAGGGCCTCACGCTCGCTCGGGGTGAGATCAGAAAACACGTAGGTGCGATCCGGGTCGAGTCGCGGCCGTTCGGGAGCTCCACGCGGCGTCGGGGTAACGCCCCCATCAATGATCTTCACGCCCCGCGACGGCTGATAGGGCGACGGCGGCGGGGCCAACGACGACACCGGACGCTTTTCGAGAGCGCGCATCTCGTCACGACGCAGCTTTCGGTACCGCAGCAGGGCAACACCTACGACCGCCAGCGCGATCACGACTAACAGAGAGATGGCGATGAACCGGACTATCGACATGGGACGTTCACTCGTCGCGGGCGAAAGTGCGTCCAGGCCATCAAGTCGAGCGTACCGAACGGCAGTTGCTTACGCGGAAAACGAGCCAAAACCGCCCCGGTAGTAGATCAGGGGGTGACCATCGTGCGACGCCACGTGGTCGACGGCCACCACCGCAATGTCGTGGTCGCCGTAGGACGTCACGTCGACAATGCGACCCTCGAGGCTGGCGAGGGCGCCACCGAGAAGTGGGGCACCCTGGGCGCCTGACGTCCACGCAACGCCGTCAAACTTGTCGTTGCCCGACGTGGCAAACACGCGCGCCAGAGCCTCCTGGTGCGACGAGAGCACGTTGATCGCCACCACCCTGGCGGGTCGCAGCCGCGGCCACGATGTCGACGCCGTGCGCGCCGCAAAGGACACGAGGATGGGGTCGATGGACAACGAACCGAAGGTCTGACACGTAAATCCCACGGGCTGGGCGTTCTCCACCCCGGTGATCACAACGACGCCCGTGGCGAAGTGACCGACCACTTCACGAAAGCGGGCGACGTCGAGAGCGGGCATCTCGCCGACACTACCGGGCGGCCTTGAGTACGGTGAAAACATGACCGCTCAATTCTTTGATTTCGGTGACGTCACGATCCACGCAGAGGTCACGGGCGATGAAGGTGCGCCCCTCGCGATCCTGCTCCACGGATTTCCGGACACACCCGCGACCTTTCGACACCTCGCCCCGGAATTGCAGCGTGCGGGCTATCGCGTCGCAACACCGTCCCTCCGCGGGTACGCACCCTCGTCGCTCGCGAAAGACGACAATTATCAAATCGTGGCGACCGCTCACGACGCTCTGCGACTACGTGACGCTCTCGGTGGCGATGAGCGGTCTGTCCTGATCGGCCACGACTGGGGAGCGGCAGCGGCCTACAGCGCTCTGGGCGTCGCACCGGATGCGTGGCGCAAAGCCGTCACGATGGCGGTACCGCCACTCTTGCTCATGATGCAAGCGTTCACGACGTACGACCAGCTACGCGCCAGCTGGTACATGTATTTCTTTCGCAACGCCCTCAGCGAACTCGTCGTTCCCATGGACGACTACGCCTTCATCGATCGTCTTTGGGCCGACTGGTCACCCGGATTTGACTCCCGAGAGGATGCGGCGCGGGTGAAGGAGGCGCTGGGGGCACCCGAGCGCCTTGTTGCGGCCCTCTCCTTCTACCGGTCCATTGACGACCCGGGTGTGAAGAACCCCGAGCACAACGCGTTGCGCGACGCCAGTTTCGCGGTGACTCCCGTGCCCACGTTGTACCTCCACGGTGCCAACGACGGATGCATCCTTCCCTCCACCGCGGCGGGCGCCACGTCACTGCTCGCACCAGGATCCCGTGAGGAGTACGTGGAGGGAGCGGGACACTTCCTCCACCTGGAAAAACCCTCGGAGGTCAACGCACTCATCGTGGAGTGGCTCGGCGCCTAGCTGCCGAGGTGCACGCGGCGTCCGTGCTGGCTCACGAGTCCCTCGCGCTGGAGATCGCGGAGGACGCGCGTCGACATCTCGGGATCCTCGGCGTTCAGGACGCGACGAGCGGCCACAACGCTCAGTGGTCCGTCCCGCAGTGCGGCGAGCAATCGACCCCGCGCTTGGCGGACCGATCCCTCGAATCGAGGCTGCGGTCGAGAGACGCCCGCGCTGCGAATCGCGGGGTCGGGCCCCCCATCCTGGCGCCATCGACACACGTCACGTAAAGGACAATCACCGCACCGCGGCGTCGAACGGCAGAATTGTGCCCCCACGTCGATGAGCCCCTGATTCACCGGTGCGCTCGCCGCACGCCCGACGAGGGCGTTCGCGAGGCCCTGGGCGTCCGCCGTCGACAGAGTGTTATTCGCAACACACCGCGCGAGGACGCGTCCGACATTGGTGTCGAGAACCCCCACGCGTGCGCCAAAGGCGAAGGACGCCACGGCGTGGGCCGTATAGGGACCCACGCCGGGCAATCGTCGTAAGTCCGCCACGGCCGACGGCACGCGGCCGTCGAAGTCGCGAACCATCATCTGCGCCGCCGCGTGAAGATTGCGGGCACGGCGGGGATACCCAAGGCCACTCCAGAGATTCAGGACATCCGCAAGAGTGGCGTTCGCGCACGCGTGCGGCGACGGATATTCGTCGAGGAAGCGTCGCCACGGTTCACGCACGCGATCCACCGAGGTCTGCTGCAGCATCACTTCACTGACGTAGATGGCCCACGGATCCGCGTGGTTCACCCAGGGCAGATCTCTCGGGTGAGAGGTCGAGACCCGTACTATTCGACGCCGCAGCGCCGAATAGTTAGTTGTCCCAGACGTCGTCGGCGTAGGGGCGACGTCGCTGCGGGGCGAACTCACGCTTCCACACCATCACCTTGCGGCGGAAATAACACACTTCGAGTCCGTCTTGATTGAACCCCTTGGTCTCGACCTTCACGATGCCGCGGTCGTTACGGGACGTGGACTCGGTGCGCTCGAGGACGTGCGTCTCGGCGTAAATGGTGTCGCCGTGAAACGTGGGGTTCTTGTGGAGGAGCGATTCGATCTCGAGGTTCGCGATGGCGGCGCCCGACACGTCGGGAACGCTCATGCCGAGAATCAACGAGTACACGAGGTTGCCGACCACGACATTGCGCTTCTGCACGCTCTCGTGCTCGGCGAACCAGGCATTCGTGTGCAACGGGTGGTGGTTCATAGTGATCATGCAGAACAGGTGGTCGTCGGCTTCGGTAATGGTCTTACCGGGCCAGTGCTTGAACACATCGCCGGGTTCGAAGTCTTCGAAGTAGCGACCAAAAGGGCGGTCATAGGTGGTCATGGGCATCCTCTCTTAGGCGTCGACGTCGGGTTGGGGACGAGTGCTGAAGGCGACGCTGGCTCCGGGAAGCGTCTCGCCATTGATAATGAGGCGCCATTGATAACGCGCTCCAGGGGCAATGGGCAGTGGGGGGAAATTGATCGCCATGGGAAAATCCACCGGCACGCCGTCAGGCACGCCCACCGGCTGACCAATTTGGAATTCGCCATTCACCTCGATCGCCTGCATCGTGTCACCGACATAGACGGGACGACCGTCAGCGTCTTCGAGAACGAGGTACCAGTGATGGCTGCGGCCGACTTCGTGACGGTCGATCGTGAGCTTCACCGCCACCGCCGTCGGGGTCGGATCGGGCCCAATAAGGGACCATCCACCCCCCAGGATGAAGAGTTTGCCGTCGGCAACTTGCGCCGAGTCTGCGAGAAGCATTTGTACCTGCACGCCCCCCAGACTAGAAGCCGTGAGAAGCGACGCCATTTCCTATTAGTTTTGGCGATATGTCGACCACCTCACCCGACCTCACCCACGCCGCGTCCCTGATCGCGCGCGCGCAAGGCATCATCGACGCCGCCGTCGATTCATTAGCGGCGCTCGGCGGTGCCGACACCAATCAAGCACTCGCCTACGACATCGCGCACGCCGCGAGCGCCATCGCGACGGCCCGCGCGACCATTGATTACGGTGCCCGTGGCGACGTTGAAGCGCGTCTCACCGCAGCGTTCTTGGCGCAAGCACTGAGCGACTTGAATACCCGCGTCGTCGGACGCGAGTCGGCGTGGGGTGTCAGCGCGGACTGGTTTGCGCCGTTCGCCGAGTTCGTATCTCTCTACCGCGCGCCCGCCTTCTTGGCGTCGCTCGCCGAAGAGCCCGGGCCGCGCCACCTCGATGAAGAATTCGCGATGGTCGGTGACACCTTCCATCGTTTCGCCGAAGTGGAAGTGCGTCCCCACGCGGAGCACGTGCACCGCACGAATGGCGACATCCCGGAATCGATCATCAGCGGCCTGGCCGCGCTCGGTGGTTTCGGTCTCTCGGTCCCCGAGGAGTTTGGTGGCTTCGCCACGGGCGGAGAATCGGACTACATCGGCATGGTGGTGGCGACCGAGGAATTGACCTGGGGTGGACTCGGGATCGGTGGTTCCCTCATCACTCGTCCGGAAATTCTCACGCGAGCTCTCGTACACGGCGGCACGACCGAGCAGAAGGAGTACTGGCTCCCCCGTCTCGCGACCGCTGAAGTCTTGGCCGCCGTCGCCGTGACGGAGCCGGACTTCGGTTCCGACGTCGCGCAACTGACGACGACCGCGACCAAGACGGATGGTGGCTGGCTGATCAACGGAACGAAGACGTGGTGCACCTTCGCCGCGCGCGCCAACGTGTTGATGCTGCTCGCTCGCACCGATCCCGACCGGTCGCGCACGCACCGAGGGCTCTCGCTGTTCCTCGTCGAAAAGCCGATCGGCGACGGCCACGGATTCCTTTTCACTCAAGACGCGTCATCGGAGGGTCGTCGTGACGCCAACGGGCGACTGGAAGGACGCCCCATCGACACCCTCGGGTACCGCGGCATGCACTCCTACGAGCTGAGCTTCGACAATTGGTTTGTGGCCGACGACCACCTGGTCGGCGGAGAGGCTGGACTCGGTAAGGGTTTCTACTTCCAGATGGCCGGATTCGAGAACGGACGCATCCAGACCGCCGCGCGCGCTATTGGCGTGATGCAAGCCGCCTACGAAACGGCCCTCGAGTACGCGAAGAACCGTGTGGTCTTTGGCGAGCCGATCATCAACTACGAACTGACGCGCGTGAAGCTCGGGACCATGGCGGCGATTATTCAGTCCGCTCGCCAGTTTTCTTTGGCCGTGGCGAAACTCATGGCCAAGGGCGAAGGAACTCTCGAGGCCTCGATGGCCAAGGCCTACGTGTGCCGCGCGGCCGAGTGGGTGACGCGCGAAGCGATGCAGATCCACGGCGGTATGGGCTACGCCGAGGAATACGCGGTCAGTCGACTCTTTGTCGACGCGCGCGTGCTGTCCATTTTCGAAGGCGCCGACGAGACGCTGTGCTTGAAGGTGATTGCTCGCCGTCTGCTCGACCAGCGTGGCTAAATAGTTCCTCGCCTGCGCCGGGTGGCGCGGGCTTCGCCCCTATTCGTCAATGGTGAAGGGGGCGTGGACGTCACCGAGCGTGATTCCCGCCGAGTGCAAGTCGGGACGTTCGCCACGGGCAATTTGAGCGGCGAGCGCGGCGTTCTGCCAGCGCTCCTCAACGTGACCCCATTTCCAAAACGACAACGCTGCCGCCCAGACGAAAACGAAGAGTCCGACGATGATGAATCCGGCCGAGTTGAGATTGAATCCGTTGATCCTGTCCCACACCCCTCCGGAAAGGTTCAGCTGTGTCGAGAGGACTTGCAGGAGCTCGAGGGTGCCGATCCACAGAGCGACGAACACCGACAAGCCCGTGATGGTGATGTTGTAGTACACCTTGCGCAAGGGCTTAGAAAAAGCCCATCCGTACGCGAAGTTCATGAACGAACCATCAATGGTGTCCAGCAAGCACATACCCGCAGCGAACAGCACGGGCAGGCACAGAATCGCCCAGAAGGGCAGTCCGGACGCCACCGCACTGCCGGCCAGCACCAGGAAGGCGACTTCGGTAAAGGTGTCGAAACCAAGTCCGAACAGGAAGCCCACCGGGTACATCTTCCACGGCGTGTCGATCGACCGCGTCAGCTTGCCGAAGAATCGCATCATGAAGCCCCGAGAATCAAGGTGCTTCTCGAGCTCGGAATCGTCGTAGCGACCTCGTCGCATTTCGATAAAGACCTTCACAATCCCCACGAGAACGATGAGATTCAAGATGCCGATGAGGTACAAGAAGGTTCCCGACACCGTTGTGCCGATGAGCGTTCCGTAGTGGTGCAGCGAAGAGTTCGAATTCTTCACCTGACCACCGAGAGCTCGCACGCCGAGACCCAACAGCACCGTCATAACAAAGACGACCGAGGAGTGACCGAGTGAGAAGAAGAAGCCCGTGGACATCGGGCGCTTGCCCTCGCTCATGAACTTTCGCGTGGTGTTGTCAATCGCGGCAATGTGGTCCGCGTCAAAGGCGTGACGCATGCCCAAGGTGTACGCCAAGACGCCCGTGCCGATGCCGAGAGTGCTGTTCTTGTCGAGAGTGAAGTGGCGGCTTGAGGCGTAGAACAAGATCCCGAACCCGACGATGTGCAAGAAGACGATGAAACCAAACATCCCGTAGAGGCGACGCCACTCCGACGGGGAGAACGAAGCCCGAATGCGGTGTCGAAGACGCGGAGATGTCTGAAGAACGGTCATGACCTTGACACTAACGCGAACTTGTCGCAATAGCGACACTCTCTCAATTGTCGTCTCGTGACGGGACAATTCGGGCGGTCAGAATTTCAGTACCTCTGATCAGGTATTTTACGATTAACTTATGCGAAAGTGACCGTGACGCCTTTGCGCCGCCGCTAGAATTTCTTTTCGTGACCGACGTCGAGCGCCTTGTGCGCCCTTCGACGCCGCGGCCGGTTCGGGGGCTTAGGCACTCCCGGTGGGTTTTTCCCATTTTGGCCGTCGTCGCAGTGTGTTTCTGCACTGTGACCATTTCGTCACGTCCCGCCGACGCCCAGTCGTTGAAGTCGGCACGCGCCGAAGCGGCAGTTCTCTACGCTCAAATTCGTGCCGCGGACGCTCGCATCTCTCTGCTCGGACAGAAGTACGACGAGGCCCAGTACAAGCTCGGCAACCTCGAAGCGCTCATTACTCACTCCCGCGACATCGTCGCGGCCGCCACCCGCCAGGTGAAGTCTGATGAGGACCAGTTGCGCGAGGCGGCGATCAATTACTACGTCAACAACGGTGCCGCCAATTCCCAAAATCCCTTGTTTGCGAGCAGCGAATCCGAAGCTCAACTGGGTGCGACCAATGTCTACAGCTCTCTCGCCGAAGGCAATCTCGACGACTCCGTTGCGTCCCTCAAACTCTCCAGCATCCAATTGACACAGCAGCGGTATGTCTTACGTGGAGAAATTGCCCTCGCGGCGCGCCAATCTCGCGCGGCGTCGAAGGCGCTGCACGAGGCGCGAGCGATCCAGCAGAACTTGTCCCACACGTTGGCTGGCGTGTCCTCCGAAATTCACCAGTACTTAGTGGCTGCCGAAGAGGCGGCCGCCGCGAAAGCCGCCGCTCAATGGAACAAGACCCACAAGGTCAAGCACCACAAGGGCAAGAAGTACAAGAACTACTACGACGGCTACCCGCCGCCGCCGGCCAATTCTCGCGCCAATGTCGCCGTGCGTGCCGCCTATAGCTACCTCGGGGTTCCTTACGTGTGGGGCGGTGCCTCACGCAGCGGCGTCGACTGTTCCGGCCTGGTGATGTTGGCCTGGGATGCCGCCGGTGTGAGCCTTCCCCACTACTCGGGGGCCCAATTTGCGGACACCGTTCGCGTGCCGCTGTGGGACCTCCGACCGGGAGACCTCTTGTTCTACGGCTACAACGGAGACGAGCACGTGACGATGTACATCGGACACGGCGAGATGATCGAAGCCCCTGAAACGGGGTACACCGTGCACATCACCCCGGTCCGACTGGGGTACGGCTTCGCGGGCGCCGGACGACCACGCCTCTAATCCGTGGAACCAGTCCCGACGTCGTTTCACCTGGGACCTTTCACGTTCCACACATACGGATTCGGACTGGCGATCGCCTTCTACGTCGCCTACCGCTACGCCGAGTACCGATTTGCCAAGCGGGGACTGTCCGTCGAGAAGTTTGGGTGGTTCACTCTCACGGTCATCGTCCTCGGGCTACTCGGTGCGCGTATTGCGCACGTCGCCACAAACTGGGCGTACTACCAAAGTCACCCGGCCGATCTCGTGGCCGTCTGGCAGGGTGGTCTCTCGAGCTTCGGCGGCCTTGCCCTCGCGGTTCCCGTCGGGTACCTACTCGCGCGTCGGTGGTGGCCCGATACCCCCCTTCTCGCGTTCACCGATGCCCTTATTCCCGCCCTGCTACTTGGATGGTCTCTCGGGCGCTTCTTGGGACCGCAGTTCATGGTGGGCGGTGGAGGCCATTTAACCCACCAATGGTTCGGTCTGCGCTACGCCGGGCAGGTCGGCAAACGTATCCCTGTCCCACTGTTGCAAGGGCTTGAAGACGGGGCCCTGTGGCTCGCACTTATCTACATCGAGCATCGACGCCAGGGTCGCCTCCCGCGAGGACTCGTGACCGGCGTCGGACTCGTGGTGTGGGGCATCGTTCGCTCCACCGACGAGAAACTCTTCCTCGGCCAAGAGTCGGCGTCCGGATCCATTGGGGTGCAGATAGCGGGCATTGTCTTGGCGCTCATTGGTGTGATGGTGCTGGTTGGCGTCGCGCGGCAACGGCGAACGCACGTGCCAAACTGAACTAATGACTTCGCCGTTCCCGGATCGGCACGACGCGCGTCGAGATATCTCACTCGGAACATTTGTTGTCGGCGTGGGCTTTGTCACGCTGTATGGACTGTGGCTGCGTCTGCACGGGCTGTCCCGCGGCTCTTTGTACCGCGACGACGCGTGGGTTGCTCTCACGCATCGGGTCCCGTGGAGCGAGGCCTGGCACATGGTCGGGACCGCACCCGGATTCGTCCTCGCCGAAAAAGTATGGGTGACACTGACCGCACCGTCCACGTGGTGGGCGCAGGTCCCCACTTTGTTGGTGTCTCTCGTCGGCATCGTGATGATCGCCCTCGTCACGCTGTGGTGGGGATACTCACGTCGGGCCGCGCTCGTGGTAGCGCTCCTCATTTCGATCAGCCCCGTGGCGGTCACCTACGCAACACACCTCAAGCCCTATGCGCATGACATTTTCGCCACCACGATCATCCTGGCGAGCGCGGAATGGTGGCGACGGGGACACTCCGCGTGGCCGTGGTCGTTCCTCACTCTGGCGTGTCTCGCGACGGCGTTTGACACACTGCCACTCGTCGTTGGTGTCGGGCTCGCCATGGTCGTCCTCGCATTCCGCCACCACAGTGTCCACCGTCTCATCGCCCCGGGACTGGGTCTTGTTCTTCCTTTTGGTGCGTTATATCTCGCTGTGCGGCGGGGCATCTCGCCCCGCTTGCGAGAGTCGTGGGCGCCCAATTTCATTCACTGGTCGTCGCTGCACGCGCTCGCGCACTCCGTGTGGACGGTGACGTCGGGTCTCGTGAGTGGCTTCGTCGACACCACGCCCCACGCACATCTACCCGTGTACGCCAAGGGGCTCGTGGTGGTGGTCGTGATACTGGCGGTCGTCGGCGCCGTTGATTACCACCGCAATCTTTTCGCCCTCGCGGGCGTCGCTGGAGCGGTCCTCGGCGCGGCGATACACCTGGTGCCATTAGGGACTGGTCGCACGGACGCGTACCTCTACCCCGCTCTCGCGATACTGGTAGTCGGCGGCATCAGCACCACGACGGCGGCCTTGCGGCAACACTCCGTGACCCTCTCTCGCGTAGCGATCGCCGCCGTGCTGGCCGTCGTCACCGTTGGAGCTCTCGACCTCGGTGCGCACCGACCGACGTACCCTGGCGGATCCATTGATTCGGTGGCGCGTGCCGCGACACGGGAGCTCCGTGCGGGTGGAGGTGTTCTCGTCGAGGGTACGGCGCGGTGGCCGTGGACCTACTACGAAGTGCGCGACGTGCGGCTGGTGTTCTCGAACCAGTACAACACCGGTTTCGCTCCGCTCAGTGACAACCCCAATGTAGAGATCATGCCCGGCACGACAATCGAAGGCGGGTACAACCCCGTGAGAGCCGTCGCCGCGATGCGTTCACACGACCGGGTTCTCTACGTCCGCACCGATGACTGGCCCGCGCTCGGAGATCCCTTGCAGCGCGCTTTTTCGGCCGCGTGCTTTCACCCTGTGCGTGCGCTCCACACGCCGGGCTTCTACCTCGAATGGCTTGTTCGAGGGTGTTCCGCTTAGAACAGTGCGTTCCACTCGTCGTCGTTCAGACGACCGAACTTTCTCACGCCGACCTCCGACTCCTCGAGGCTGACGCGCACCCTTTCGGTGCTGACGTAGGACGGTTTGGCGAGGCCGAGCCGCTTCCAGGCTCCGAGCACGACGCGATCGGGAGCGTCCTTGGACGAGATCGGCCGTACCAGGAGTTCGTTCCCCTTGCCCGCGAGAACAACGACCGGTCGCTGTTTGGCGACCATGGCCAATTCGTCACGACTTCCTTCATCAAAGGCCACGTCCAGTTCGACGACGAATCCCGCGAGCGGGTGTCCCGCGTCGAACAGGGCGCTTTCGGCAGGTGTAAGAAGAATGTCGCGACGGCGACTCTCCGGTGTCGGTGCCGAAGTGGGCGTCGACACTGGCGTCGACGATGTTGGTAGCGCTGGGCGCTGGGCGTCCGACGTCACGGGCTTGGGTCGGCCCGGCTTCACGGCCGGTCGACTTTGCGCCTTCTGGCGAGCGCGCTTCTGCTCCTCACGTCGCTTTTTGCGCTGTTCCTTGATCTCCGGTGACACGACCTTGACCTCGGCCAGAATCGGAGCGGGCGTCGCCACCTCGAGTTCCGGCAGCGCCAATTCTTCGCGCTCCGCGAGAAGTCGACGACAGTGCGGCGTCGCGGGCACTCCCGATGCCGCAGCCGCGGCGAGCATTCCCGCGATGTCGAGTGGCGCGACGCCCTCGTCGGTGAGCTGGTCCACGGCGCTGGCGAGTTGCTCGTACGTCGGATCCTCGGCTGCGTCGCCCAGGATCTCGACCACGCGCTCGAGCGTGGCATTCGTGAGACTGTCAACGATGAAACGCACGGCGGACATGGGTGCGTTGCTCGCGAAACCGGAGACGTTACGGGTCTTCTTCAAGTTTCGTAGAGGGGCCAGGATCACAACATCCACCCGGGAGTTCGGCTGGAGGTTGAGCCGGTCCACAAAGTCCAAAATGCTTGATGCGGGCGCGGCCAACAGGGCCCTGCGCACGAGTAGGGCGTCGCCCAGGTGTTCGTTCTCGCTCATGGCGTCTCCTTGTCCCGTGCCACGCTAGTCAGCCGAGGCGGCGACAGTGAACCACGCCGCGCGGATGTTTACGCGCGAAGACGCCCGGCGCTACGAGCGCCGCGACGATGGGCGCGCGGGCCGCGACTCGCTCGTACGACTTTGAGCGACGACGTGGGCACGACGGGACGACGTGGCCACGATCCTCTGTCAGTGACGCGACGCCTGCGCGTGGCTCGAGTGGACGGTGATGTCACCGGGACTCCCTTCTTTGCATACGACGACGACCTTGGTACCGGCGCGACGACGCGCCGCGAGAGTTGGTCGAGCTCGATCACTGTCCGGGGCCGCGCGGTCGAACAGCGCGCCGTCACGATGGGTGCGAGGCTCGCTTCACTGTCCATCCGTCGCGCGAGGAGGGTGACTGCAGTCAACGGGTCTCCTGCGGCGCGTCGATCATGAACGACACTCTGCGGACCTCGGGTGCTCGCTGTCACGTGCAATGACCCGAGATTATGACCACGGTGACGTGGGGCCGCGGATATGTCCGCGATCTCCGTGGCGCACGTAACGACGTCGTGACGTACGTGACGCAGACGCAACTTCTCGGCGCCGTGCGGCCGAATTTATCCCCGAGGAATCGGTTGGTGACCCCACCGGCTGATGGCGTCGTAGCGACGATTGCCGTCCCAGGGGTCGTAGACCTTTTTCGTTCCGTGTCCGACTTCAATCAAGAAACCCGCCGGTGACGTGACATAGAAACTAAAGGCGTCCTCGTTGTCGTGCACGCCAATCCCGTTGGCAAACTCGAGTCCGGCGTCCCACGCCCGATCAAACGCCGCACCCACGTCGTCTCGCTCATTGACTTCCACTTGGAAGTGGTGCAGGGTCTTTCCGAGATCGAACGGCACCTTGGCAAGCGCGATCGAATGGTGGCGCGAGTTGCAATGGTAGAAGCGAACTTCCAGATCAACGCCCGCCATCAGCTCTGTTTCGATCCAGTCCGACTGCACCATGCCGAGGCCGTTCAGAAGAAACTGTTCAGACTCCGCGTAGTCCAGAACCGCGAGGGCCGTATGCCCCACGCCAACGCCGTCGGTCTGAAAGCCTCCCCGCACCAGGGGCGTCTCAATCTCGGGGCCACGGGCGAGCCCGAGAGCCAACTCGAAACGCACGTTCCAGGGCGTGTCGCCACAGCGCAGGCGTTGCGCGCCGCGCCGCTGCGCGTTGCTTTCGTCGGCGTCGACGACCGGATATCCCGCGGCCGCGAGACGCACGGACACGTCCTCGAACGCTTCCTCGTCAACTGCCTCGAAGCCGAGGACAGAACAGTCGTTGCGCGCACCTTCGGACACGAAGACGCGGCGGAGCGCGGCGTCATTGCGAAAGGTACGCGTGCCGTCGTCGAGAGTGTCGCCCGGCACCAAGCCGGCAACCTGCGTCACCACCGACGCCAGAGCGTCAGGGTCGGTGACCTGGAACTCGATGTATCCGAATTCAATTTGATGCGTCATGTCTCTCCTCGTCTGTGCGTGATCTCTCGTGACGTGCCTTCACGCGGGTGTGGTGGCCGCCGATCCGCGCCCGGGAACACAGCGATTGCGAAGTTCCCCAATGACGTCGGCACCCGAAGAGATGACGTCGCCCTCGACCAAGAAGCGGCCGCGCGCCGCACCAATACCTGACGGAGTGCCCGAAAAGATGAGATCACCGGGATACAGGGTGCAGACCGATGACAGGTAGGCCACGAGGACCGGGATGGAAAAGATGAGATCGGCCGTCGTGGCTTCTTGCATGCGCTCCCCCGAGACATCACACCACAACGCGATGCGGTCAAGGTCCTCAAACGCGTCGAGTGACACGAGCGCGGGTCCAATGGGTCCGAAGGCGGGAAAACTCTTGCCGAGTCCGAACTGTGGCGGTGCGCCGGTGAACTGAACGACGCGATCAGAAATGTCTTGTCCCAAGGTCAGACCAGCCACGACGTCCCAGGCGTCCTCGGCATTCACGTACGAGCACTCGCGTCCAATCACGACGACGATCTCGACTTCCCAGTCCACGGCGCCACCGCTCAGCGGCACGTCTGCGGTGGGTCCCGCAATACAACTCGGGAATTTCGCGAAGGTGAGCGGAGCGGGAGGCACGTCCATGCCGCTCTCTCCCGCGTGCTCGCGGTAATTCAGGCCGATGGCGAAAACCTGTCGCGGCGTGGGCACGGGCGCCCCGAGAACGACGTCGGCGACGCGGACACCCGACGTCTGCCCGGCTGCTCGAGACGCAAATTCGTGAAGTTCGCGATACCGCGACACCGCCACCATGGGATCCGCGAGTGCCGGATCACCAGACAGCTCCGCGAGGTCGACAACGACACCGTCGACGTGGAGAGCGGCACGGTCATGAACATTGATCAGTCGAAACATGGAATCAGGCCTCCGAGGAGCTTGTGGCGAGACGCCGGGCGAGAGTGGGTAGTAAGGACAGAGCGTTGTCGCGCTCCACGGCGTGTCGTTCGCTGTCGGTGAACGGAGCGCGCGCGAGTCCATCGACCGTGAGGCCCGTCACGACGTCGGGAGCGAAGGGGTAGTCGCTACCGAACACCACGTGGTCCGCGCCGACGAGTTCGCGCAGTGCGGAGAACGCGTGGGGATTCGCCGACAGGGCCGTGTCGTAGTACATGTCGCGAAGATAGGCCGATCCGCCCCGAGGTGCTCGGGCCGCGAGATCGTCATCGGTGAACCAGAGCAAATCGAATCGAGCCACGAGGTAGGGCACGGTGCCACCCGCGTGGGACAGGATGAAGCGAATATTGGGATACTTCTCCGCCGCGCCGGTGTACGCGAGGTTGAACGCCGCTCGCGTGGTGTCGAAAGTGAATTCCATGGCGAAGATCGGAATGTCCACTTGGATGTCCGGCGCGAAGACGGGCTCGGCCGGATGGATAAATACAACGGCCGAGCGACTGTTCAATTCGGCCATGAGTTCGTCGTACTTCGGATCCCCGAGATAACTGCCGTCACTCTGGGACGAGAGCAAGACCACGCCATCCGCACCCAAGTCATCCAGCGCGTAGATCGCTTCCGCAGTGGCGCCGGCGAGATCCGGCAGCGGCGCCGTCGCGAAGAAGCCGAATCGGGACGGGTGTGCGGCGACGAGTTCGGCCGACGCCTCATTGCACCGCCGGGCGAGGTCTCTCGCCGCGACGTCATCACCGAAGTGCGTACCGGGCGTCGAAATCGACAACACCGAGGTGGCGATGCCGTAGGTGTCCATGACGCCGAGAGACAGCGACGGCGACCACAGAGGTAGGTCACGACCCCCGGCCGAGCCGATGCTCTGGTGCGTCAAAGCATCTCGGTACACGTCCGGTATTTGGTGATGGTGGACGTCGATGCGAAATGGTGTGTCGGTCATGGTGTGTCCTTACGGTTCGAGGGTGACATTGCGCGTCGAAAGTGACAGTGTGGGTCCGGACGCGTCCGCGGGAACACTGGACCAGAACGCCTTGTTGAGAAGTCGCGTAATCTCCTGCATCTCCGCCAATGTCAAGTGCCCAAATTGCTGACGGTGTAAGTCCTTGATGCGCTGCGTGGTGACTTCAAACACCTCTCGACCTCGGGCCGTTGGTTGCACGAGGACGACACGACGATCGTCCGCCGAGGGTGATCGAGTCACGAGACCGTTCACCACGAGTCGATCCACGAGGCGCGTCGCGTCAGCGGCACGATGAAGGAGGCCGTCGGCCAGGGCGCGCATCGGCACACCGGTGTCCTCGTCGGTGAGGCACACAACCCAGAGCACGGAATATTGCGGGTGGGAGATTCCCTCGTCGCGACAAATTTCGTCGAGTTGCTCCTCGAATCGCGTTCCCACGACGTACAAGGTCACAAAGGCTTCCCGACCCAGCCGGTCTCTTCGGTCCTCGCGTTCGTTCTCCATGGATGTCCTTTTCCCCGCGCCGAGTGCCCGCACCTACAGCGTCGTCGCCAAGATAGACGCGAGCGCGTCTCGAAGATCTTCTTGTGGTGAGGAAGAAGAGGACAGGGATCTCCAAGCGATGAAGCGGTCGGGCCGCACGAGAATCGCTCCATCCTCGGCGAACTCACGATGACGTAGCCACGAACACTCGAGATCGAGCAGGTCGCCCGCCAGGTGTCCGAGGGTGTATGCGTCGAGCGGGAATTGCGAAGCCGACGCAATCTCTCGCGCCGCGTCCACCCACGCTGCACCGTCACTCCCCGCAATCAGGACAAACCGTCCGGGTCGGACCGCATCGAGCGTCGAGATCCGTTCGCCGCCTCGCGTCGTCACCCACGCGTGCGGGAGTGGACTTCCCGGACGCGTGGACGGACGGTAGACACGCGTGGGATCGGGCGACACAGGTTCGGGCGTGCCGTCGGGAAGAATGGCGCCCGAGCTGTAGCGGTAGCCGTACTCGACGTTGAGCTTTCGAAATTCTTGGGTTTGGCTGGCGATCGCCAGGCGAACTCGTTCGCGATACTCCTCGTCCGCCGGATCGTCGCCCCACACCTTGGCCACCTTCGCCCAACCGGCCTCGGCAGTCTGTTCGGGGTCAACGAGCCCCAAAGTGTCACCAATAACGATGTGATTCAGCGCGCTCGTCAATGAGTTATCGACGTTGGCGTGGATGGAGCTACGACGTTCACTCTCGTAGGAATCAAGAAGTCCAGGACGAGCGTCCCCTGCGAGCACGTAGGCCAGTTTCCAGCAGAGGTTGTGGACGTCTTGGGTCGCACTGGTGAGACCAAGACCTCCCGTCGGCGGGTGCCGGTGTGCGGCGTCACCCGCGAAGAACACGTTGCCGACACGGAAGCTGGAGGCCACAACACCCATCAATTCCCATCTCGTGATCATGTGAATCGTGACGTCGCAGTCACCAATGCCGAGGGCTTCGCGCATGTCCGCTTCAACCAACGCGCCATCCAACCGCCGGGGATCATCATTCGAGTAATTGAGATGGAACACCCACTCCTCGGACGTGGGGCCCCACCTCGTCGGGCCCATCGGGACCAAAGTGGCCATTTTGGACATGTGGGGCAACCAGGTCCACCGAATGAGCACGTCGGGGTCGCGCGCCCAGGGCGAGAAGTCCGCCGTCATATGAATGGAGATCATGCTGCCCGCGTCGCGAAGTCCCTCGTACTCCACTCCGAGACGAGGTCCGACGAAGCGACCACCATCGCACGCGATGAGGAACTTGGACCTGACGGAGTATTCCTCGCCGCTGTCTCGAACCCTCACGGTGATGCGGACACCGTCATCATCGTGGTCGAGAGACACCACCTCGTGTCCGAATCTCACTCGACCGGGAGCCAATTCCTCGGCGCGCTGCTTCATGAGTGGCTCGAGTCGGATCTGCGGCAAATTGGCGCACCAGCGGGGACTGGCGGACTCCCACTCAAGGTCCGTACCACCCCCACCCCACGCGTCGAGTTGCCCGAGGCAACGACCCGCGTCGGTCCAACCCGTGAATCCGGCGTAGAAGGCAGTCTTCGCCATTTCCGCCCGGGGGGTCCCTACGGCGTAAATGGCGTCGGCCACGCCCGCGTCACCCAAGATTTCCATCGTTCGCTGATTAAGGAGATGGGCCTTCGGAAGTACTGAGGTCGTCGGAAGTGCGCTGACCAAGAGGGAGTCCACGCCGAGACCTGACAGGAGCATCGACGCAGTGAGTCCGGCGCCGCCACCGCCCACAATGACGACAGGAACGTCGATGTTCGCCATGCTTCCCCCTCAGTTTTTCTCATCCTACGTTGTCACAACATCTGTTGCAACACATAATATGGCGACCTAGCATTGTCATTCACTACGAAATGGGGACAACTTCATGAACATCGCACTCATCATTCTCGGCGGCTTTTTGGGTCTTGGCGTCACGGGCTCGGCGATGGGCAAACTGACGAAGAAGCCGTCGCTGATTGCTCAGCTCGGAGGACTCGGCGTTCCCGCCAACGTGGTGCCCGTCCTCGGCCTGCTCGAAATCGCGGGTGCTCTCGGACTTCTGGTCGGTATTTGGGTCACACCTCTCGGTATCGCCGCTGCCGTCGGTCTGACGCTGTACTTCGTGGGAGCAGTGGGTGCGCACGTTCGACACCACGACGCGGCCAAGGACCTCGCACCCGCGGCATTCTTCCTCCTCATGTCGATCGCGACGCTCATTCTCGAAATCAAGCGATAGTCCCGCCGGGCCCGGAGGTTCACCGACCCCGCGGCGGAGGTTCCCACAGCCCACATTTGGGACTAGTGGCCCCCTGCGCGTTCATCGTGGACTTGTTTGAATGGTTCCTACACGTCACCGCACGAAGTGACGCGAAAGGACCCCATGAGCGACGAGTTGCGCCCCGAGCGATCCGGACCCTTTTCGGATCTCCTGATCGTGGACCTCACCCACGTGTTGAATGGACCCTACGCGACCATGATGTTCGCGGACCAGGGTGCGAGGGTCATCAAGGTTGAACCGCCCGAGGGTGACGACGCGCGAGCGTTCGCGCCCCTCGGCGACACCAACGGGACGTATTTCAAGTCCATCAATCGCGGCAAAGAGTCCATCGTGCTCAACTTGAAAAACGACGACGACCGCGCACTTCTGCTCGCCATGGTGGACCAGGCGGACATTCTCACGGAGAACTACCGACCGGGCACCATGGCTCGCCTCGGACTTTCCTACGACGACCTCCACGCTCGGAATCCGCGCTTGATCTACGGGTCGTCGTCAGGATTCGGACAGACCGGTCCTTTGAGCACGTTTCCCGCGTACGACTCCATCATCCAGGCCATGTCGGGTCTGATGACCATGACGGGATGGCCCGATGGTCCTCCCACCCGGACCGGCACCTCGTTGTCCGACCTCCTCGGTGGCGTGTTCTTTTACGCCGCCCTAACGACCGCGCTGCACGCACGAGAACGATCAGGAGAAGGCACCCACGTCGATGTCGCCATGTACGACGCGACCATCGCGTTTCTTGAGCAGGGACTCGTTGAATACTTGGGCACCGGTCGAACCCCGGTACGCGTGGGAAATCGCCACCCTTTCATCGCGCCCTTCGATGTCTTTGAAACGTCAAATGGGCACGTCACCATTTGCTGCGGCAATAACCATTTGTTTCAACGACTCTGCGACGTCCTCGAGCGACCCGAGCTCGCCCACGACCCTCGTTTTCAGGACAACGAGCATCGTGAAATGTACGAGAGAGAGTTGCGGGAGGAGTTGGAACGAGTGCTCATGACGCGAACCTCCGAGCACTGGCTCGAAGCGATTCACGACGGAGGAGTTCCCGTCGGACCCATCATGAGTGTGGCGGAGGCTGTGCATCACCCCCAGACCGCGGCGCGCAACATGATCATCTCGGCGGGAGGAGTACGAATGGCCGGCACCCCCATCAAGATGAGTTCGTACCCCGACCCCAACGTCCGGGCGGCCGCTCCGGATCTCGATGAACACGGAGAATCACTGCGGCGCGAATTCACGCGCTAACACGCGAGCGACAAGCTATTTCTGCTTGAAGTTGCACGACATAAGGGGTGCGACCACGAACTGCCCCGTCGGCCCAGACCGGGGCAGTTCGTGGTCGACGTCGAGAGTTCCCTACTTGGAGGTTCCTGACGCCACCGACGTGCCCGACGCCACGCTGTTGCAGGCGTCGCTCGAACCACTCGTCACGGCACTCGGGTTCTCGAGCTGCGTCGAGACATTGTCACCGGAGTTGACCTCCGTGGTCGTTCCTCCCGAGCCGCTCACGGCGGTGCCCGCGGAAGGATTGACGACCGTGCCGGAATCGGACGTGGAGCCGTCGGTACTCGGTACGGGCGTGTTGGACCCGACCGTCGTGACATTGCCATTCGACACCGACACACTGCCGCTCGTCACTGGTGACAGCGTCGATCCACTCACGGAGGGATCCAACGTCGGCAACGTGCCCGACATCACCGTCACGGTGCCCGACGAATTCACGGGAACCGGGGTGAGCGAAGAATCGCTCGTCGAGGGCGTCGCCACCGAGAACGAACAGACGATCACGCCGTCGCCCGACGGAGACGGCGCAACCACGCTGACTCCTTCCGTCGACGGAGACGAATCGGACGCTCCCGCCGCACCCGTCATGGCCGCGCCGCCAACGACGGCGCAGGCGGCCAGCGCGAGCGATCCCGCCACTCGCGCAATGTTGATGTTCTTCATATCTCTCTCCTTGGTATGCACTCACCTTCGATGAGCGCCAACCCAGAGTGCTGGAGCACGACTAAATACCAACAGACGCTAACTAAACGTCAACTGAATATCGGTCCCGATGGGCCCGATGGCCCGCCAGTAGTGTCCCGCTCGTGCGCATCTTGGTCATCGAAGACGACCCCGCAATTCGTAGTGTGCTCGAACGGGGGCTGCGCAGCGAGGGTTTCGAAGTGGACACGGCCGACGACGGTCCGCAGGGCCTCTGGCGAGCACTGGACGGCGTCTATCAAGCCATCGTTCTCGACCTTCTTCTGCCGGGAAAGAGTGGCTACTGGGTCTGTGAGCAGATCAGGGCCGAGGGCCTTGACACACCGATCCTCGTCTTAACGGCCAAATCTGGAGAGCTCGACGAAATCGATCTGCTGGATATGGGTGCGGACGATTTCTTGACCAAGCCAGCGTCCCTGGCGGTCATCGCCGCGCGATTGCGTGTTCTTCTGCGACGCGCGTCGTCTTCGGCCGACAACGTCGTGCGTCGAGGAGATCTGACCTACGACTTGCGGCGGCGTCACTGCACCGTCCAGGGTCAACCCGTGTCGCTCACGCACCGGGAGGACCAACTGCTGCGACGACTCTTTATTGAAGAGCACGGGTGCGTGACGCGCCAAGAACTCTTGAGTGACGTATGGGGTGGAGACGCCGACGTCGACCCCACCATTGTCGACGTCTATCTGCGGAAATTGCGCGCGAAGATCGCCCCGTGCGTGATTGAAAACATCAGAGGCGTGGGCTTTCGGATCTCCGCGTGAGTCGACTCTTCGGTGGTCTGCGCGCCCAGGTGGCGTCGTCGGTGTTGGTGGTCACGGCGTGTTTCTATTCGGTTCTCGGCGTCATTGGATTTCGTGCCGTGGCCCACGCGGGCCACAACGCGGTCGTCAGTCGTGTGAACGCGATGGTCTCGCAACTCGCATCACAACTCAGCGCCGCGCACCATGTCGTGCAGATCACGACGCCCGACGGCGTCGTGGCGTGGGTCGTGAGCCCGACAATTCCCGCCCTTGGACCGCTCCCCCACGAAGTCGAAATCACCCACCACGTCACCGTGCACGGCGTCCACTACGCGGTGGAGGGGGCGGCATCGGATATCTCGACGACCGCCAATCTCCACGCGCTCTACTTGACCCTCTGGATCGGCGTACCCCTCGCGGCAATTCTCTCCGCGCTCCTCGCCGGCTACGCCGTGCATCGTGCCCTTCGTCACGTCGGTGACATCACGGACCACGTGCGGAACATCGGCCCCTCCGATATCGATACTCGAGTCCCTCGCACCGACAGCGGAGATGAGATTGACGAGCTCGCCCGCACGGTCAATCTCATGTTGGAGCGCATCGCGGCGGGCCGACTCGCCCAGCGACAATTCACGTCCGACGCCGCCCACGAACTTCGCACACCACTCATGGTCATTCAAGGCGAGATGGAACTCATGGCCCGTTCGAGTTCTGTCGACCCGGAGGTTCTCTCGCGCACCCAATCTGCGGTCACGCACCTGTCGCGACTCGTCGACGACCTCCTCCTTCTATCCACGCTGGAAGAAGGTCGACCCCTACGCATCAGTGACGTGGATGTCGCGGAATTGGTCCGCGAGGAGACACTCGTCGTCTCCCAGTCTGTGACCGTCACCACCAGTGGCGACACGCACGTCGCAGGAGACGCCACTTTGATTGCTCGCGCGGTTCGCAACCTTCTCGCTAATGCCCAGCGATACGCGACGTCGAAAGTCGAGGTGCGTATCGACGGCGACACGCACGACGTGTGGATTTTCGTCGAGGACGACGGTCCGGGCTTTCCGTCCACTGAGGACAACACGGCCTTCGACAGGTTTCGTCAATTTGACGAATCTCGCTCCACCAGTGGTGGCGCCGGGCTCGGCCTCGCCATCACTGCCTCGATTGCGTCCGCCCATCAGGGAGACGTCCAACTCTCATCCAGCAGCTCTGGTGGCGCGAGCGTTGCGATACGACTTCCCCGCCGCACGGCAGAGTGAAGGTCGTGTTAGGCGATATGGCTACAAAAACCCTGATCATGAGGTATGCAAACGAATTCTTCGGTAAGCCTAGATTCCTCGTAACTTCTACTTGACATCCTTTCACCATCCAGATACCATCTAAATATGGTTCATGATGACACTGAAAAGTTAACGCTCAACGTTGTGGCTCACGATCTAGGTCGTATTGACCTTCTTGTGACTCAGGGGCTCTATTCGAGCCGTTCGGACTTTTTCCGCACCGCCACGCGCCGGCAACTCGAGGCGCACGGCGACGTGATCGACTCGGTACTCGCGCGCGACAAGTGGTTCGTGGGTTACGCACATTGCAGTCGGGCGTGGTTCGAAACGCAGGAAGGTCCCGTATCGCTCAGCGTTCTGGGCTCGCTACGCATCGATGATGACGTGGATCCGGAGCTGGCCGATCACGTGCTGCAGTCCTTGCGCATTCGGGGGATCCTGAGGGGTCCCGCGGAAGTTCTGGCCCGACTGGCACCGAAGACAGATCGCGGGATCAGAGTTCAGCGCGGGAATTAATCCCCCACGGCGCGAGCCCGCGCCTCACACGTCGTTCGCATCAGGATCCCACAAGAGAACTCCCTCGATCGCCGACGGAGGTCCGGCGCCGTGGGCGACGACGGACTACTTCAGCAGGTGCTTTGAGATCACGACGCGCTGCACCTGGTTGGTGCCTTCGTAGATCTG
>CAIQPR010000052.1 GCA_903873775.1 uncultured Actinomycetes bacterium | reverse complement strand
CGAATTTCGCTCCCGTGTCGATCGATTGTCTCGTCACTGGTACGACCTTGATCAGCTCGCGCTACGAGACATCGGTAAGAAGGCGTTGGGCGATCGCGCGCTTCTGGAGGACGTCGTGCGAGTGAAGAAGGCCTTCTATCGTTCAAGTACAGCCAAATACGATCTTTGTATCGCCGGAGAGCTCCGCCTCATTCCAGCCGACGATGCGGTGACGCAGAGTCTCGCTCAGGACTACGACGAGATGATCAAGGCGCGCATGTTCTACGACGAGCCACCCAACTTCGACGAGATACTCCAGCGTCTTGAAGCTATTGAGAGGTCCGTCAACGCCGCGTTTTCGTAGATAGGTTCTCGGGTTCGCGATCTCCTAGTACGACGGAGTGGGCTTGCTGCCTTACCGAAATCTGGACGCTTGTGCCAGGTGATTCGTGGGAGCGCAATATCCCCATTCTGGCGTTGCATCACGAGATGCTCGTTATTTGCGGCGACGTTTCTTCAAAATTCAGCGTGGGAGTTAGTCCAGGCCTGATACCGAAAGGCCAATGAAGTCGATACGCGGCGAGATTGTTCATTGCCAGTAGAATTCGTGAACAATCCCCGCTGCAGTGGGGTTAATGGACAGTGCTGAGAGTGGGTGATGTCGGCTGCGGCCGATCACGTTATGCCAAAAAAGGACCCCTTCGTCCTGCGTCATCTCGCTGAAGTTCAGCCCGACCTGTGGTGGCTTGATTCAGATCCTTTGGAGCCGAGTTCTCATCCCGCCGTGGTGGGCGAGGTCGCGGCGGACCTCTGCATCATCGGTGCCGGGTACACCGGCTTATGGACGGCTCTTCTCGCCAAAGAGCGTGATCCCCAACGCAACGTCGTCATCGTCGAACAATACGAAACAGGTGCCGGCGCCTCCGGACGGAACGGCGGATTTTGCAATTCGTCTCTCACGCACGGCTTCAATAATGGTCGTCGCCGATTCCGCGATGAGATGAAGACGATTGAACGACTCGGGCGGGAGAATCTCGACGAGATTGAGGCGACGATCGCGAAATACGGGATCGAGTGCGACTGGGAGCGAACGGGGGAATTGCGGGTCGCGCTCGAAGAGTGGCAGATGGCCGACATCGAAGAAGAAGCGCGACTGCGTAATGAGTTTGGTGACCACGTGGAGGTTCTCGACCGCGACGCGGTGCGGGCGCGCGTCAATTCGCCGATCTACCACGGCGGCTTGTTCGACCCCGACGGGACCGCATTGGTGGATCCCGCCCGCCTCGTCTGGGGGCTCGAGAGAGCGTGCTTATCCCTCGGCGTCAAGATCTTCGAGAACTCGAAGGTGGAATGGCTCGAGGACGTCGAAGACGGCATGCGTGCCCACACGCCCTACGGCGTGGTCAGCGCCGCCAAGGTCGCACTCGCGACCAATGTCTTTCCCTCACTTGTTCGCAAAGCTCGCAAGTACGTTGTGCCGGTCTACGACTACCAACTCGTCACCGAACCCCTGAGCGACGAGCAGCGCGCCGCTATTGGGTGGGCCGGTCGAGAGGGCGTGTCCGACGCGGGGTATCAGTTCCACTACTACCGACTCACGACCGACGGCTCGATCCTGTGGGGTGGCTATGACGCGATTTACAACTTTCGCGGTCGTGTGCGACGCGAATATGAATTCAACGCCGACACCTACGCCACGCTGGCCGGACATTTCCTCAAAACCTTTCCCCAGCTCGCGGGAATCAAGTTCACCCACGCGTGGGGTGGGGCCATTGACACCTGCACTCGATTCTCTCCCTTCTGGGGCACCGCCCACAAAGGCAAAGTCGCGTACGTGATGGGATACACCGGGCTCGGCGTGGCGTCGACGCGATTTGGTGCCGCGACCATGCTCGACCTCCTCGACGACGTGGATTCCGAACGCACGGCGCTAGCCATGGTGCGTCGAAAACCTCTGCCGTTCCCGCCCGAACCGTTGCGGTGGATCTTCATTCGCCTCACGCAGTGGTCCATCACCCGCGCGGACCGTCACCAGGGTCGCCGCAACCTTTGGCTGCGCACGATGGATGCGCTCGGTTTGGGATTCGATTCCTAGAGAAATCCCAGGCGATTGAGCGGCCAGATCAAAAAGACCGCCTTGCCGGTAATGGCGGACCGAGGAACGGTGCCCCAGTAGCGGCTGTCGCACGAAATCGGCTCATTGTCACCGAGCATGAAGTACCGATTTTGCGGGACCACCGTGGGAGTGATGGCTCGACTGCCCAGCGGTTCGATGTGGGCCCACGACTGATCAAGCACGTGGCCATTCACGTAGATGGTGTTGCCCTGGGAGTAGAGATGGTCGCCGGGGAGTCCAATAACGCGCTTCACGAGATACGTCTCCGGCGTGGTGCCACACGCGTCGACGAGATTTGACGGCGCCCGAAAAACGACGATGTCGCCCCGGTGGATGGTGCCGAACTCGACCGACAATTTCGACACGAGAATGCGGTCACCCACGATCAAATTGGGATTCATGGAATCTGACGGAATATAGAAAGTTTGGGCGACGTAGGCGCGAAAGAGGAAGGCGAGAAGAAGGGCCACCACGAGGATGGCGGACCATTCGCCGATCTGACGCCGGCGACGAGACGCCGTTGTAGGGGCGGTCGCCGCAGGAGCGGACGCGGGGTCGATCGAGGTGGTCGCCCCGGAAACGTCGTCAGTCACAGTGCAAGGCTAGTGAAACTGGCGGACGCGCTCCGATCGCTCACGAAAGAACGCGCCGGCGGAAATTACGCAAGCCAATTGACAAGAACACCGCACAGAACCCGAGAAGCACCGGGTAAACGATGTAGAGGTGCATGTGGGGAGCACTCGTGAACGCCGCACGCATCCCCTCGTTGACGTAGATCAGCGGATTGATGAGCACCAGGGTCTGGAGCCAGTGGAAGCCCCCCACCTTCACGGGGGCGAGCCGGGTCCATTGGTAGTACGTCCCACCGAGAAACGTGATTGGCAGGACGACGAAGCCAAACATCAGACCGATATTGCGGGGTTCGAAACTGGTTCCCAGTACCAGGCCGAGGGACGACATCGCGAGGCACGAGAGGGGCACCAGAGTAAGAATCAAGAGCCACCGCAGTGACAAATCCGCCTCGACCCCTTTGGCGTGCACTACTGACGCGATGGGGAGCACGATGGCGGCGGAGATAAGGCCCTGAAGACATCCACCCAAGACTTTCGAGAGGGCCACGAGCCAAATGGGGCACGGAGCTTGCACACGATCTTCGATCTCTCGGGTGAAGCCGAACTCCTGACTCATTTGCAGAGCCACGGACTGGACGCCCTGAAACATGATGGAGATGCCGACAACACCGGCCACCAAGATGGTGGCGAAGTTCACGGAACTCGCCGCCGCGTGCGTCCCGCCGCCGACGGATTGTCCAATCTTCGGGAACACGAAGAGAAAGACGAAACACAGCAGGAACGGTTGAATCAAGGTGCGCACTACAAATTCGCCGAGATTCTTCCTCAACACGACCACGTCACGGAGGAGCAGCGCTCCCAGAGCGGTACGGCTCGCGGCGAACGTGGACCGGGACGGGTGAAGGGTGATCGTGTCAGTCGTTGACATCAGTCGCGCAACTCCTTGCCAGTGAGGTTGATGAAGACGGTCTCGAGAGTTGGTTCGGTCAGGGAAATGTCCGCCACGTCAAAGCCCGCCGCTTCGGCCGCGGCAATCGCCCGGGCGAGAATGCGATCAGCGGCACGCACGTGCATCTCAAGACCTTGGTCGACCGTGCGAATTTTCGTGACGTCGGGCAAGGCGGCACTCAGCGCGGCAGCGAGCGCGTCGTGATCTCCCTCCGCCTTGATCAGCACGATCGAGTCAGCTCCGACGGATCTCTTGAGGCCCGCCGGGGTGTCGAGGGCGAGAATCCGTCCGTGGTCCATGATTGCCACGCGATGACAAAGTTGGTCCGCTTCTTCCATGTAATGCGTAGTGAGCAAGATGGTCTGTCCAGCCGCATTTAGGGTGCGCAGAATGTCCCACAGCGCTAAGCGACTCTGCGGGTCGAGACCTGCGGTGGGTTCGTCCATGAATAACACCGCCGGGCGGTGAAAGATGGATCGCGCGACCATCAGCCGTTGGGCCATTCCGCCCGAGAGTGCGTAGACGGACGCCTTGGCCCACTTGGCTAGCTGAAACTGTTCGAGAAGTTGGTCCGCGGTTGCCCGAGACTCCGCAGCTCCCATGCCGAAGAGGCGACCGTGGAAGTAGAGGTTTTCCCACACGTTCAGCTGACGATCGAGAGTATTGGTCTGCGACACCACGCCAATGGACTGCTTCGCTTTTGCGGGGTGCGTGACGACATCCACTCCGGCGACGATGGCGCGTCCAGATGTGGGTATGACGCGCGTCGTCAGCATCCCCGCCGTGGTGGTCTTCCCGGCGCCATTTGGCCCGAGAAGTCCAAAGATTTCGCCTTGTTCGACAGTGAGGTCAAGGGAATTGACCGCGGGGGCGTCGGCACCAGGGTACGTCTTGGACAATCCCTCGGTGCGAATAATGCTGTGAGAAGTGGGGGAAGTCATACCGTGCGCCCGACCCTACCTGCCGTATTCCAGGTCGATGACCGCTGGGGGGCCGGAGGGGTGATCGTCCACACGCCCGCTTCGTAGGACGTCGTTCCACATATCTCGGCAGTATTAGAGAGATAGTACAAAAAAGTTTTCCAATAATAATTCTCCTAACTTCCTTTCATTGCAATGGATTCGGGGAGGTGTAATACTTGATCACAGTGAACAAACAAGCACGCTCATTACCGGTTATGAACTCCGTCATTGACGCCGTCGCCCAGAGGTTGATGGTGATGGATGAGGGGCAGATTCGTATCCCGGAGATCTGTGACGCGACCGGCGTTAACTACGGGTCCGTCTACCACCACTTCGGTTCTCGCGAAGGTGTCATTGACGCCGCCATGGAGAGAATCTTCTCGGAACTCATCCACAGCGATGTTGACGGCATTTCTCGCGTGATGACCGGCTCGAAAACGCGCACCGACTTTCTCGCGTCGATGGAGCGATTCTTCGAAAGCCAGGCGCAGGGTGAAGAACGCCAGGCCCGCCGCCAGATGCGCATTCGGATCGTGGCCGCCGCATTGGTGCGGCCACAGCTGCGCCAGCGGATTTCGGTGGTTCAAAGCGAAGTCACAACCGTCTTGGCGGGACTGTGCGCCGAAGCACAGGTGCGCGGATGGCTACGGAACGATGTGCCGGCTCACACGCTGGCAGTCTTCGGGCTGTCCGCCATCATCGGACGCACCCTTGATGACGTGTCGGCCACGCCGATTTCCGACGACGACTGGTACATCGCCCTGCGAATGATGTTCACGTCGTTCCTCGCCGCCTAGCGAGACGAACTACACAATTTCCACACCGACAATCTGCGGCGCGGGGTACCCCTGCGCTTCACAGAGCAGCCGGTAGACGTCGTTTATGAACTGGGCGTCCCAGACGCTCACGACGTTGCCGTCGGCGTCCAGGTTCTCGTTCTTTCCAAAAATGGCGAAAAACACGTCGGTGACCTCTGTGTTCGTCGCGGGAACATTCAATGTGTGGGTCGAGCCGGCTGGTTCATAGAGATAGCTGCCGGCTCGATTCACCTCGGGGTACTCGAGGTAGTGCCACGAGCCGCACAGCGTGAAGGCGTACACATCGCCCGTATGACGGTGCGTTTGGACGGAATATCCAGGTTGGAAGCGGGTGCGCACCACCCAGAGGTCGCGGGCGAGGTCAATGTGGAGAACCTGCATGGATGAACCGTCACCAATGTCCACGAACGGCAATTCTTCTTCACCGCGGTGAAGAGCTCTCGGAATCAGATCGAACATGGGCCCTCCCTCGGCGTCACTTTAGGACGCACGTCGACGGGGGCGGGGGACGAAGCCACTGACTTCGGCCAGGTACGCCTCGTAGCCCTGACGCGTCTTCTTGAGCTTGTATTCCAGGAGAGGCTTACCCGACACCGAGGTGAGAAGTCGAGTCATGACGAGCGGGGAGAGAACGGTGAGCGCACCCCACCCCGAGGCTGCCGCGACGAGGAACAAACCCCACCAGACGACCGCATCGCCGAAGTAATTCGGGTGGCGGGTCCACCCCCACAGCCCCTTGTCCATCGTCGTGCCCGCATTCGCGGGATCAGCGAGGAAACGACGGAGCTGGAAGTCGCCGACGGATTCAAAGGTCACGCCGATGAGGACACCCAGGGCTCCGACGATCACGACGGGTTGCGAGAAGTGAGAGGCGAAGGCGATCCACTGGAGGGGCAGGGAGACGAAGAACATGAGTCCCGCCTGCAAGAGGTAGATGGTCCGGTAGGCGTACAGGGTCTCGTTTTTTCCCTTGGCACCTCGCATGATCATGACGTAGCGACTGTCCTCGGCCGCTCCGCGCTGGCGCAGGACTAAGTACCCGGAGAGACGAAGACTCCAGATGGCGACGAGAGCCAGTGTCAGCCACCGCACGCTCGCCATCTCGTGAAACCACGGGTGCGACGCCGTTGTCGACCAGGCGTGCGAGACAATGAGGCTTTCGACGAGGACGACCAAGAACCCCGATCCCCAAAAAATGTCGACCACGGCGTGTCGTCCGACGACGCGGCTCGTGACGAACGCCAACGTGAGCCAGACCAATGTGGTCAAGAGGGCGAGGGGCAAATTAAGAAAGAATGCGGTGACGTGCATG
>CAIQPR010000051.1 GCA_903873775.1 uncultured Actinomycetes bacterium | reverse complement strand
GCACGACTACCGCATCGACTACAACAGTTATCGACCACACTCGTCTCTCGGGCAATTGACACCGCTCGAGTTCGCCGAGAAGTGGCGAGAAAACCAAACCCGACTGCCACTCAGCGTGGATTCATAATCGGGGGCAGGTCATCGCGAGTAGATCCCAGTTGGGTTTGCCGGCGTAGAGCAACGCGCGGATTCGGTAGTTCGTGAAGGACCGGTGCGGGGACCCCTCTTGGTGAGCCACAGTGGCTCAGTTCAAAGGGATCTCCGCAGATGAGTCATCTGCGAGCACATTTTCGCAAGTAGAACGACGTCGCAAGCGGAGCCGCCTCACCTCGAGCTCAGCGCGGGCCGAGATCAACCCACAGATTCAGTCAGGGTCGCCGGTGTGCACCAGCATCACCTCAGCGCGGAATATCGCGTCTAGCGTCAATTCTTGTTTCACTTCCTCGATCGCACCTTCAAGATAGTGGTTTGACCAGTTGAAGGACTGAAGCAGCACGGCCACATTCGTGCTTGGTCCAAATCGATCATCAAAAAGTACAAGCCGAGTCTCGAGTACGCGCATCAGCGCGAGTCGCTGCAACGCCTCCGGAGACTGGTATGAGGGAACCCACATGCTTTCATGAGAAGCGTGTTGTTGGTTAAAGAGGTCCCTCATTTCCAACACCACTTCCATCAGAGCTTCGATCCTCCTGATTCTTGCGTCCAATGCCGCTATCCGTGCCGCTCTCTCCGATGCCAGTGCGGACCGCAACGATGCTCCGGAAGACTCTTCCGCAGCTCGCGCTGAGCGTTCTCCCTGCCGAATTGTCCATGATCCAACAACGATGACGGCCACTAATGCGCAGATCGAAACAACCAGAGACGCTAGGTTCATCCGTCTCCACCTCCAGTCCTCTAACTTCGTGTCGTGCCTGAGACTGTCTACCTGCTGGGTGCGGGGTTCAATCTCGCAGTCACCCACAACACCGAAGAATCTCGATGGCCACCAACTTCTGCCAACCTGATGAAGCTAGTGGTGTCATCAGATCATTTCATTCGGCATCGCAGAGCAATTGCGGGCTCGGTTTCCTTGACCGAATTGTTTGACAGGATCCGTCACTATTGGCACATAGAAGAGGAAGGGCTTAAACATCTCGACTTCGACATCGAAGAGGCGCTAACGCTTTTTGACCTTCAGGCGGCCCATGCAGGCAATGGTGACGAGATGCTCGACGTGCTTCGGTCATCCATCGCCCTTCGGACGCTCCTCACCGACTACCTAGCAGACGTCTCGATCGCTTGTTCTGGGCTTCCGCGAGGTTACAGATTCGGACTACGAGTGTTGGAGGAAGGTGCTGACGTACTGACCTTCAACTACGACTCGATCGCTGAGGACGCCATCGCATTGGCCTCGGGCCTATCCGGCTCAACAAGTCATTCTCCATTGCCATCACCGCTTCAACGCCTCGACTCGGAGTCGCCGCTATCAAGACTTCAGACATTATTCAGCCTGCCCTGGAAGATCTGGTTGGCCTCGGGCTTTCAATTCTCGGGCTTGTCCGTGCCCACTGGAATGGGGCTCGGCAATTCTGACCCTGACTTCTACTCAAAACCCGGCAATGAGCTGTACGAGTCGAAGCGAGTTTTGAAACTTCACGGTTCAATCAACTGGTGGACGCCTCAAGCAGCTCGCGCAAACGCATTGGGGAGTCAAGCCAAGAACGAATGTCCAGGGTTGCGCGCACCGGTGTCGAGCCAAATCAAGTGGCTAAACGGTAGCCATCCAACTTCTGGGGCATGGTTCGAGGATCCGGTGATCGTGCCTCCAGTCCTCTCAAAGCAGTTCAACGATCTACCATTTCCCCTCGTCTGGGCGCAGGCAAGGGCTTCTCTTGAGTCTTGTCGACGCCTAGTGATAGTCGGGTACTCATTCCCCCCAACGGATTTCAACACGAAGAAGCTATTTCTTGACGCCTTCGCCGGCGAAACAAAACTCCTTGAGGATGTGATCATAGTGAACCCGTCGTCGGACAGCATCCAGGTTGTACAGAGGCTGACCAACATCGACTCCAAAGCGATTCGTCGCCTTGACTTCGATGAGTACCTCGATATGCCAAGTTCACTTGGTTAATGCTCGATATATGTCAATCATCCCTGAGCAGCCCCGCCCTTTCGCGCGATGCACCCTTCACGAGCATCACGGCACTCGCGCGGTAGGTTTTACTAGCGACTTGTCTACTGACAATTCGATCTAGATTTTAGGAACGGAGCACGTGACAAGCGACATCTTCGAAGTTCGCGAGCAACTCGTCAACGACTACCGTTCGTTCACTGGTGCTTTCGTCACACCCGCTGACGATCGCATCGCCGAATTCCTGACTCAGCGCCTTGACGCCGGATCCCAATGGCCCGAGCCATGGCTCTCACTGAACCCCAGCTACGCAACAGGTGGAACACCGAACGAACTAGCGAACGCGGGGATTTTGGATGAAGGCTGCGTGCGCGTATTCCGTGTCAAGGACCGACCGGACGATCCTGGTCAACTCCCCATCACGTTCCACCGACACCAGCGCGACGCCATTGAAGTTGCGGCTTCGCGCCACTCTTTCGTGCTCACCACCGGCACCGGGTCCGGCAAATCCCTCGCGTATATGGTGCCGATCGTCGACCGAGTGTTGCGACAGCCCGGCCAACGCGGGGTGAAGGCCATCGTCGTATACCCCATGAACGCCCTAGCGAATAGCCAGATGCTCGAACTGGAGAAGTTCCTCAAGTTCGGCTTTCCGAACGGCGAGGGGCCAGTGACGTTCGCTCGATACACCGGCCAGGAATCAGCTGACGAGCGACGCCGGATTCTGGCTCAGCCCCCGGACATTCTTTTGACGAACTACGTGATGCTCGACTTGGTTCTCACCCGTCCAGAAGAACGTCAACACCTCGTGAGTGCGGCAAAGGGCCTGCAGTTCCTCGTACTCGACGAGCTCCACACGTACCGGGGGCGTCAGGGCGCCGACGTCGCGATGCTGATTCGCCGAGTGCGCGACCTCTGTGCGGGACCATATCTTCAGGTTATTGGGACCTCTGCGACCATGGCGAGTGGTGGCACAACCTCGGACCGTCAGCGAGTCGTTGCCGAAGTTGCGACCCGTCTCTTCGGTTCGGAGGTGACACCCGATCGAGTGATCGGCGAGACGCTCCAGGCAGCGACGACGAACAGTGACGACAGCCCCTCGTCGCTGTCCGAGCGTGTTCGACATTTCACGCAATCACCGGCACCTTCCGCGACCTACGCAGAACTGGCGGCGGATCCACTCGCAAACTGGGTTGAGCGACGATTCGGCATCGAGCCCGAGTCTAAGGGTGGCCCGCTGGTTCGGCGACCACCGACTCGAGTCGCCGACGAAGCGAATCATCTTGCCGAGACAACCGGTCTCGAACCCATACAGTGCGCCGCGGCGCTGCGCGAGGTGCTGTTGGCCGGCAGCAGAGCGCGTCACCCCGAACATGGCCGGCCGCTCTTCGCTTTTCGCCTCCATCAGTTCTTCTCCAAGGGTGACACCGTCTACGCCAGTCTGGAATCAGAAGACGAGCGCTATCTCACAGACAACTACCAGTTACGAGTTCCTGGCGCGCCAGAGAAAGCGCTGCTCCCGCTCGGTTTCTGCCGTGAGTGCGGACAGGATTACTACATCGTCGCCCGCTCTGATCGCAACGGCCAGATTTCCTTCGAGCCCCGATCTGATCAGGACGCGTCCGGGGGTGACAAGGTGACCGGGTACCTCTACGTGTCGACCGCTCATCCTTGGCCCGACGACCCTGTCGCGGACGGCCGAGTCCCGGATCACTGGCTGGTCGACGACGGGGACGGGACGCAATATGTTGCAGACAACCGGGTCAAGTACCTTCCCCGACCTGTATCACTTGCGCCCGACGGATCAATCGCTCCCCACGACAAAGGCCTGACGGCATGGTTCATCTCAACGCCATTCGCTTTCTGTCTCAACTGTCGAGTCTCCTACGAGCAGGTCCGAGGAAACGACTTTTCGAAGCTGGCCACGCTTGATCAGGAAGGTCGATCGTCGGCCATGACAATTCTGGCCGCGAGCGTCGTGCGCTCCCTTCGCGAGTTCCCGCAGGACCAACTGGACCGACGCGCCCGCAAGATGCTCACATTCGTCGACAACCGTCAAGACGCCTCACTTCAAGCTGGCCACTTCAACGACTTCTCCCAAGTGGCCCAGCTTCGATCCGCCTTGTACGGTGCCCTCGTCACGGTCCCCGACGGCCTTAGCCATGAGGTTGTTGCCCAGCGTGTTGCCGCCGCGCTCGACCTCCAACCCGCCGAATACTTGGCCAACCCTGAGGCCAGGTTCACTGCTCGAGATGCCGCCGACCGCACGTTGCGATCCATTCTCGAGTACCGGCTTTACGTCGACCTGAAGCGTGGTTGGCGCGTCACGATGCCCAATCTCGAACAGGTAGGACTTCTCCGCGTTCTCTACAAGGACCTAGAAGAGATTGCGGCTGACGAAGAGACCTGGGCAGGAACCCACCCTGCTCTCGCCGAGGCGACCCCGGAGCAGAGGCGTGTCGTGATCCAGATTTTGCTCGACGAACTTCGCCGAGTACTCGCCATCGACGTCGAGTGCCTGACCCAGATGGGTTGGGAGCAGATCCAACGTGATTCTCGCCAACACCTGCGCGACCCGTGGACTCTAGGAGATGGTGAACGACCAGAGATCATCGGCAGGGCCTACGCACGCTCGGGCACAAGCGGAGGATCGCGATCGGACCTCAATGTTTCTGGACGCTCCGCCTTTGGTAAATACCTACGCCGTAGCGGGGTGCTTCCAATTGTTGACGGCCCGCTCGACACGGCTGGTGCTCTGACAATCGCCGGGGAACTACTTGATCGTCTCGAGCGTGTGGGGACGCTCACCGCGGTAGACGAAGACCAGAACGGCGTGAAGGGGTACCGACTCAAGGCGTCCGCAATCCTGTGGGTGGCTGGTGACGGGACACGAGGCACGGAGGATCCGTTGCGCCGGCAATTTGGCGAGTCGACCACTCCGCGCGTCAACCCCTTCTTTAAGGACCTCTACGCGCGCACCGGGAAGTTCCTCGTAGGCCTTCACGCACTCGAGCACACCGCTCAGGTCCCTTCCGCCGAACGCGAGATCCGTGAGGAGGATTTCCGTGAGGGACGTCTGCCCTTGCTCTTCTGTTCGCCCACCATGGAGTTGGGCGTTGATATCGCGAGTCTCAACGCCGTCGGGCTTCGCAACGTTCCACCAACCCCGGCCAACTACGCGCAACGCTCGGGTCGAGCCGGCCGGTCGGGCCAACCGGCCCTCGTCATGACGTACTGCGCCAGTGGTAACGCACACGACAGCTATTGGTTCGCCCGCTCCGACCAAATGGTGTCAGGAGTGGTTCAGCCGCCTCGGCTCGATCTGACGAACGAGGAGCTCATCCGCTCACATGTGCACGCCATCTGGTTGTCCGAGACGGGGCAGTCGATGCGTTCGCGACTCACTGAGATCGTCGACATGACGGGACAGCCGCTGACACTGGATCTTCTTCCCGAAGTTGCGCGAGCCCTCGATGATTCCTCGGCTCGACTTCGCGCAATCGAGCGAGCGGAGGCTGTACTGCGCGAGCTTCGCCGAACCTGGGAGACGAGCGGCGACGCCGTTGAGTGGTGGTACGACGGGTGGGTTACTGACACCGTCGTTCGAGCCCCAGTCACTCTCGACAGGTCCCTCGATCGGTGGCGCGGTCTATACCTCGCAACGCTTGACGAATACGAGGAGCAAGGGCGACTGGCGGTGCGCCACGACGCTCCACGTCGCTCTCGGGAAATGGCGGCTAACCGCGAGCGCGAGGCCCGCGACCGACTGAAGCTCCTACGGAACGAAGACGCCGAGATCGGTCAGACCGACTTCTACTCGTACCGCTATTTGGCCTCCGAGGGTTTCTTGCCGGGGTACTCGTTTCCCCGGCTTCCATTGGCCGCCTACATCCCCGGCGGTAGGTCCGGCCGCGGGCACCGAGAGGGCGACTACTTGCAGCGCTCCCGTTTCCTCGCGATTCGGGAGTTCGGTCCTGGTGCCCTCATTTACCACGAAGGGGCACGCTACGAAGTGGTTCGGGTGCAACTGCCGCGCTCCACTGAGGCTGAGGGTGGTCTTGACACTGAAGACGCCCGGCGCTGCGAGGCCTGTGGGTATCACCACCCCGTCGAGGTGGGAACCGATATTTGCGACGGTTGTGGAGCACCGCTCGGTGCCAAGACCTACGGTCTGCTTCGGCTTCAGACCGTTCACACCCGTCGACGTGAACGCATCTCGTCGGACGAAGAAGAGCGTCGGCGCTCCGGGTTCGAGATCGAGATCTCTTACTGTTTCACCAGCCACGGTGAGCGCACCGGAAGGATTGACGCGGTGGCCTCGACGACGGACGAGCCGATCCTCCATTTGTCCTATGGCGACGCGGCAACAGTACGTCTGGCCAACGTCGGTCGACGTCGACGCTCGGACAGCGCCGATCGCGGCTTTTGGCTGGACATCGTCGAAGGTCGGTGGCTCTCGGACAGCGCCGCTGAAGACACACCCGTCGACGCCGAGGGACTCGCGCCACTGACGGACGTACCCACGCGCCGCAAGGTCATCCCATATGTGGAGGACCGTCGCAACGTGCTGGTCGTACGCCTCAATGAGTTTGCCGACGAGGTAACAGCGACATCGGTCCGGTATGCCCTCGAACGCGGTACTGAAGCAGCGTTCCAACTCGAGGACTCCGAACTCGATGGCAGCCCATTGCCCGACTCTGAGGGTCAGGGCCGGCTGATCCTGACCGAATCAGCCGAAGGCGGAGCTGGGGTACTTCGCCGCCTCGTCGAGGATCCGACTGCTCTTGCCACCGTTGCGCGCACAGCGCTCGAACTCTGTCACTTCGATCCCGACACGGGCGAAGATCAAGGTTCACCTCTTGGCGTCATCGAGCGGTGCGAAAGGGGTTGCTACCAGTGTCTCCTCTCGTATCGAAACCAGCTCGATCACTCCATGATCGATCGCCACAAGGTGCGCGACATTCTCATGGCCCTCGCCAAGGCAACCACGGTCGCCGGTTCCGGTGGAAAGAGCCGCGATGAGATCCGGGCCATGTTGGCCTCGCTGACAGACTCGTCCCTAGAACGTCGCTTCATCGACTTCCTAGATTCGCGCGGACACCGTCTCCCCGACGATGCCCAGGTTGACGTCACCGACGCACGGGCGAAGCCGGACTTCATCTACCGTCTCACAAACGGTAACGTCGCGGTCTTCGTCGATGGTCCAGACCACGACTCCGCAACGAACGCCGAACGAGACCGAGCAGCCGACGAGCGTCTCGCCGATCTCGGCTGGACAATCGTGCGATTCCCTTATAACGCCGACTGGGTCGCCATCACCGACAAGTTCCCCACCGTCTTTGGATTCCCAAGGAGCGGTCTGTGAGCGACCCGGCCTTCGCGCCTGGCACCCTCGTTCGCGCTCGTGACCGCGAGTGGGTCGTGCTACCGGCGAGCACGGACGATCTCTTAGTGCTCCGACCTCTGGGAGGAAACGAAGACGACACCGCAGCAGTCCTCCCAGCTCTTGAAGTAGTCACTGAGGCCCGCTTCGCACCTCCATCGATTGACGACCTGGGAGACACGGCTGACGCCGCGCTTCTTCGCGCAGCACTGCGCATTGGCTTCCGATCGTCCGGTGGGCCCTTCCGATCACTTGCTCGCTTGTCGGTAACACCGCGGGCCTACCAGTTCGTGCCGCTCCTTCTCGGACTTCGACAGGAGACAGTGCGCTTGCTGATTGCCGACGACGTCGGCATCGGTAAGACCGTAGAAGCCGGGCTCATCGCAACTGAGTTGATCGCCCAAGGTGACGTCAAACGAATGACCGTCCTTTGTTCACCGGCTCTTGCCGAGCAGTGGCAGAGCGAACTTCGTGACAAGTTCGGCATCGAGGCCGAAGTCGTGTTGCCGTCAACGGTACGCCGGCTCACTCGGGGACTCTTGCTCACCGAGTCGTTGTTCGAACGTTACCCCTACACGGTCGTCTCCACCGACTTCATCAAGAGCCCCACACGGCGCCACGAGTTCTTGAACCACTGCCCCGAACTGATCATCGTTGACGAAGCCCACACCGCCGTGGCCGACGGCGCCGGAACCAGCGGGAACCGTACGCAGCGTTACGACCTGATGCGGTCGGTAGCCGCCGACCGCAGCCGCCACTTGATACTCGTAACGGCCACGCCACACTCAGGCAAGGAGGAGGGCTTCCGCAATCTCCTCGGGCTTCTTGATCCTGAGTTGACCAGTCTCGATCTCGATAATGCGCAGGCTCGCGTGCGCCTAGCGCACCACTTCGTGCAACGTCGGAGAGCCGACATCCGAACGTACCTGCGCGAAGACACGGTCTTTCCCTCCGATCGTCTCAGTCGCGAAGCACCCTACGAACTCGGCACCGACTATCGCGCCTTCTTTGACCGCGTCCTCGACTACGCCCGCGAGCGCGTGTCCACGAGCGACGGACCTGGAGTATCGACCGTTCGCCAGCGCGTTCAATGGTGGTCTGCTTTGGCTCTCCTGCGCGCACTCTCATCCTCACCCGCCGCAGCGGCGAGCACGCTGCGTACCCGAGCGGCGACCGCAGTGGCGACAACAATCGAAGAAGCAGATGCGCTGGGGAGGGCCACGATTCTCGATACCGCCGATGATGAGGCACTCGAGTCGATGGACATCACGCCAGGTGCTGACCTCGCAACGGAGGATGAATCGGACGGCCCGACCAACTCCGACCGCCGTCGACTACTCGATCTCGCTCACGCCGCGGAATCGCTTGCTGGTCCCGCCAGCGACCTCAAGTTGGCCGTACTCATTACACAGGTGCGCGAACTCATTGACGGTGGCGACTCGCCGATTGTCTTCTGCCGATTCATCGACTCCGCCGAGTACGTGGCCGAGCACTTGGCGAACGCCCTCGGATCTCGCGCAAGTGTCGCCCCGGTCACCGGCACGCTCCCACCTGAGATGCGACGCGCGCGCATCGCGGAGTTGGCGACGAACGATGGACCCATCGTGCTGGTCGCAACCGACTGCCTCTCCGAAGGGGTGAACCTCCAAGATCACTTCTCGGCAGTCATCCACTACGACCTCGCTTGGAACCCAACGCGCCACGAGCAACGTGAAGGGCGCGTTGACCGCTTCGGCCAATCTCACGACATCGTTCGCGCCGTCACGATTTACGGCCGAGATAACCCCGTGGATGGCATCGTCCTCGACGTGCTCCTGCGCAAGTTCCAAGCTATCCGTGCTGCCACCGGCGTCTCCGTGCCGGTTCCTGACCGTTCGGACGACGTGGTTGGGGCGCTTATCGAAGGACTGATTCTTCGAGGCCGCGAAAGTCCCGACCAATTGCGCTTCGACCTCAACCTTGACGAACGTCGCGAGCAACTCCACGTGGAGTGGGAGTCGGCGGCGGAGCGAGAGCGCCGATCACAGACGCGCTACGCCCAACAGGCGATCCATCCCGAAGAAGTGGCTCGCGAGGTCGGTGACGCGCGACGATCCATTGGTCAGCCAGAAGAGATTGAATCATTCACGATTGCCGCTCTGCGAGCCCTTGGTGCGACGCCAAAAAGTATCGCTGGCGGATGGACAACGCCGACGGCCGCCCTGCCGAAGGGGCTTCGCGACAGCTTTCCTCGCCCGCTCGCCGACTCACTCGACATGCAACGCGACCTGCCCGCCCCGATGGACCGTGCCATCCTCACTCGGACCGACAGTACGGTCGCCGCGATTGCCCACTGGGTACTCGACACCGCCCTCGATCCCCTCGGCGATCGCAACGTTGCGGCTCGCGCCGGCGTGGTGCGAACAAGTGCGGTTTCTCGGCGCACGACGCTTTTGCTCGTGAGGTTTCGATTCCACCTGAGCCTTCCTTCTCACCAGGGCACGCGCCAACAAGTTGCAGAAGAAGCCCGAGTTCTGGGTTTCGAGGGGTCGCCCGATCAACCCGAGTGGTTGAGTGAAGATGCCGCCGAAGCGTTGCTCGGCTGCCAGGCGGACGCCAACCTGGGCGCCGATCAAGCAACCGAACAGGCCCGTAGAATCCTGGATTCCTTGGACCAAATTGAAACGGGCCTCAACGACTACGCCGATGCCCTCGCGGCCGAGCTACTTGACGCCCATCGTCGCGTGCGGTCCGGTTCGGGGGCAGCGCGACGCGGGCTCAGCGTGGACGCCCAGCATCCCGTAGACGTACTCGGCATCTACATCTACCTCCCCGCGGTGGCCTCATGACTCCCAGCTTTGAGGCAACAACGGCCGGCCAGACTTCGGTGCGCATAGTTGGGCCGATTCTTCCCGCAGACCTCCTGACCCGCGTACTCGTCGGTACCGGCCTTGAGGGCATGACCAGCGGCGACTTCCACTTAGAACTCGGACTCACGCCCCGAGAAGCAGCCAACCGCGCGTGGTCGGTACTGTCCGGCGCTTGGACGAACTTTCGCGACGCCGTCGCCAAGCGTGCCGACAACGACCCCGCGACGGCGCTGACGCGAGACAAATGGGAGGCGATCCTCCTGCGAGAGCTCGGCTACGGACGAGTCACTCTGGTCAAGGGCGGGCTCGACGCGGATGGCCGATCATTCCCCGTGAGTCATTGCTGGAACAACGCCGTGCCCATGCACTTGCTCGGCTGGCGTGTACCACTCGACCGAGCAACCAAAGGCCTGGCCGGCGCCGCCGGGCGTGCGCCGCACTCGATGGTGCAAGAGCTCCTCAACCGCTCCGAATCCTTTTCGTGGGCCGTCCTCACCAACGGTAACCAGCTTCGATTGCTGCGCGATTCGACATCGCTGGTCGGCCAGTCCTACGTAGAGTTCGACCTCGAGGCAATCTTCGACGGCGAGGTGTTCGCCGACTTCGCTCTGCTCTTCCTCTTGTGCCACCAGAGTCGCCTTGAGCCTCTTTCGAGCGAGAACCAGGGCGATTGCTGGCTCGAGCGGTGGAGAACGTCCGTGGCCGCCGAAGGTGTCAGAGCCCTCGGTGATCTTCGAGAGGGAGTGCAAGGTGCGATTGAGGCGCTGGGCTCAGGGTTCGCAAACCACCCGGCCAACGCCGAGTTGTACGAGAACATCGAGAACCGCAGCCTGGACCTGCACGACTACCACCGTGCATTGCTCCGGCTCGTCTACCGGCTGCTCTTCTGCTTCGTTGCCGAGGATCGCGGGCTGCTGCTGCTTCACGATGAACTCACTGACGATCAGGACGTCCGACAACAGCGTGCGACTGCCCGAGCCCGATACCGCGAGTGGTTCTCCACGACACGTCTCCGCCGCACGGCCCGCCGCAATCGGGGTGGACGACACCATGATCAGTGGCAGGCGCTTCGACTCGTACTCAATGGCCTGGGCTCCGAAGAAGGTCTTCCCCAACTAGCCCTACCAGCCCTGGGGGGACTCTTCGAATCGGGGCCCGCTGACGTGGTCATGGACTATGAACTCAGTAACCGCTCGCTGTTCGCGGCAATTCGACAGCTCTCGTACACCACGGACGCTCGAAGTGGCACGCGACGACCCATCGACTACGCCAACCTTGGCGCCGAAGAGCTCGGTGGTATCTACGAGGGGTTGCTGGAGTTTGTCCCTCGTTGGGATTCCGCCACGAGGACATTCTCACTTTCGAATCTGGCTGGCAATGAGCGCCGCACGTCCGGTGCGTACTACACGCCTTCGTCGCTCACCGACTGCCTTCTCGACTCCACGCTCGACCCCCTCCTCGATCAGGCTGAGTCCGAACCCGATCCCGAGGCGGCGCTTCTTGCGATCACGGTGTGCGATCCGGCCTGTGGCTCAGGCCACTTCTTGGTGGCTGCCGCCCGACGTATTGCCGGTCGCCTCGCAGCCGTGCGGGCTGACGGTGACGAACCCAGCGTGATCGACAGTCAAGTAGCGATGCACGACGTCGTTGCCCACTGCATCTACGGCGTCGACGTCAGCCCCATGGCCGCAGAACTGGCGAAGATGAGCCTCTGGTTGGAGGCCCTCCAGCCCGGACGACCTCTCAGTCACCTCGATGGCCACATCAAAGTGGGCAACTCACTTCTCGGTGCGACACCGTCACTGCTCGCCGAAGGCATACCCGATGACGCGTTCACGCCCATCGAGGGTGACGACCGCCGTCTCGTAACCGATCTCAAACGTCGCAACCAAAGGGAGCGCGCTGGTCAAGGTGGGTTCTTCGCTCTCGCCGGCCTACGAGTCGACACCTCCGGCATCGCTCGAGAAGCTTCGGAGATCGACGAGCTTCCTGGGCTCTCGCTCGCCGATGTGCACCTCGCCGCCCAACGGCAGCGGCAGCTTGATGCATCTCCTGGACTTCGCCACGCGCGATTCTTGGCTGACGCCTGGTGCGCGGCGTTCCTCATCCCCAAGGTTCCGGGCCAACCTGAGATCACCGAAGACGTCCTGCATCAGTGGCAAGCCCATGGTCCAACTGAGACCACGGCCGCGGACCGGTCACGCACCGCAGTCGAGGAGATCGCCGCGTCCTTCCGTCTGTTCCACTGGCACCTGGAGTTCCCCCAGATCTTCACTTTCAGCGAAGACGGTTCGGAGCCTGGAGGGATGGGTGGCTTCACTTGTGTCATCGGCAATCCCCCTTGGGAGCGAATCAAGCTCCAAGAACAGGAGTTCTTCGCCGCTCGGGACCCCGAAGTCGCAGAGGCACCGACGGCTGCCGCTCGCAAGCGCCTCATCAAGGCTTTGGAGAAGACTCGACCCGAACTCTTCACCGAGTACCTCGTGGCCAAGCGCCAAGCCGAAGGCGAAAGCCACCTCATTCGCCACAGCGGGCGCTACCCCCTTTGTGGTCGAGGCGACATCAACACTTATGCGGTGTTCGCTGAGCACTTCCGCAACGTGCTTGCCCCGAGGGGCCGCCTTGGCATCATCGTGCCCACGGGCATCGCCACCGACGCTACGACGCAGTACTTCTTCCGTGACGTGGTCGAGAGCGAGTCGCTCGTATCTCTCTACGACTTCGAGAATCGTCAACCGCTGTTCGAAGGTGTCGACAGCCGATTCAAGTTTGTCTTGCTCACACTTAGTGGTACTGAAGCTCCCGTCGGTCGAGCATCCTTCTCGTTCTTCGTGCACGATCCCTCGGAAGTCTCGTCCAAGCGATTCGAACTCCCGCCCGAGGAGTTGATGCTCGTTAATCCCAATACCGGTACCTGTCCCGTTTTTCGAACGCGTCGCGATGCGGAGCTCACGCTGGCGGCATACCGCCGACACCCTGTTCTTGTCCGTCTCGGTGAGGAATCGCGAAACCCCTGGGGAATCGGCTTCATGAGAATGTTCGACATGGCCAACGACTCGGGACTATTCCACTCGCAAGAGTCCCTGGAACTCGAAGGTTGGGCTCTAGAAGGAAATGTCTACCGACGAGGCGACCGAGCGATGCTTCCCTTGTACGAAGGGAAGATGATTCACCATTTTGACCATCGATGGGCGACATACCGTGCTGGAAGTTCGAGTAGCGAATTGACTCTCGACGAACATGACAATCCCCGTCTTGTGTCACTACCTCGATATTGGATTGACCAAGCCGAGATTGCAGACAAACTCTCCACACGGTGGCAAGGTGACTGGCTGCTCGGATTTCGGAAAATTTCCCGCGCGACAGACGAGCGAACGATGATCTCCGGCATGTTCCCCAAAACAGCGGCTGGCGACAGTTTGCCCTTGCTTTTCGCTGACATCTACCCTCAGATTCTTGGCACACTCCTGACGACCTTTGCGGTTGACTTCCTGGTTCGTCAGAAGTTGGGTGGCACCAACATGGCCTTTTTCATCGTTGAGCAGTTGGCAGTACCTAGCCCTGAAGTCTTCGACACTCGATGTGGTTGGTCGTCTGACGAAACGTTGAAGACGTGGATGGAGAAACGCGTCGTCGAACTGGTGCATACTGCACGGGACATGAACGCCTGGGCAGTCGCAATGGGAATTGAAGGCCCTCCATATCGATGGATTCCGGACCGCCGAACTGCATTGCGCGCTGAACTGGATGCCGCCGTCTTTCACCTATATGGGTATGAGCGAGGCGATGTCGACTACATCCTCAGCACATTTCCGATCATGAATCGGCATGACATTGATGTTCACGGTGAAGAGCGGACTCGACGCCTCGTGCTCGAGGCATACGACGCACTTGCGGCAGCAGTCGAGAGCGGTCTGCCGTACCAATCACCGCTCTCGCCACCACCTGGAAATGGCCCCCGCCACCACTAAGACTTGGCGGTGTGCGGGCCCTCAAGGCTGCCAGACGCATTACCTAGAACACGTCAAAGGTAACGTGAACTACCAACTGCGGATCGGGCGGATCGCATCCGGGCGTCGCCATCGACTTAATCCGCTACTGATCATCCTCGTCGTCATTATCAGGGACTTCTTCATCGGTGTCGATATCCGTCTGATCGACGTACTGGTGATAGATGTCGGTGAGAGTACGCTTGCTCTCAGGGTCCAGAAGCCAGAACCACCAACCGTTGCGACTCTGACCTGTTACAGCCTTTGCAGCTCCAGAGGGAGTGTCGTAGGTCTCACCATCGAGATCAATTCGTCCGTCCGACAGAATTGTTGCACTTCGAAAGTCGTACTCTCCCCGAGAGTAAAGAGTGGCGCCAACTTCAACTAGTCCAGCACCAATGAGATCCGAGATGGTAACGCGACGCTTCTGTCGCTCGGTTGAGTCACTGAAGGTGGACACATGGCCGACAGGGACCTTCCAAATTTCGACAATGACTCGCGCCATCTCAACGGTTCTTTCACGGATGCTCTGATCTGTCCAGGTGTCTCCCGCAGACGCAAGCAAGCGTGAATTCATCTTTAAGACATTGTGCTCATCTAGGGCAGACTTCTTCTTAGTCCACGCCGAATTGGAGACCTTCGCATTGAGCTTCGATGTCAAGAGAGTGAGGTTGCCAAAGGTATGTATAAGTCGGTCGCGATCGTCTGGCGACGCACCTCCAACTGGCCAATTTTCAACCCAACTCCGAGGCATGATGTGTTCGATTTGATACTTTGATCGAGGCACCCGTTCGCCCCCGAGGCCTTCGGCATCTCCTTTCCATCCCCGGAGAAAGTCCTCAATTGCTTCCAAGACCATCCTCAGCCTGGCGCGTCGAAGCCGCTTGTAGGCAAGGAGTCCAACAATCTCACTAATGACCTCAGTGTCATCTGGCCAGTATCGACTTGATGTGTTCTGCTTGGCGAAAAATTCCTCCGCCAAATCACCCGACATGCTTCTCTCGCTAACCCGAAGCATCGCAATCAACTCTGAAGCAACCTGGTTGTACGCCTTGGAGGTTGCACGAACCAACATCCGTCGAACTAGCCAACTTTCAATTACCTCGAGTGCCTTCGTGGACTGGTTCTCGGGAATTACAGATTGTTCAGGATCGAACAACCAAAGAACTACGGGCTTGAATACCTCGCTCTCTAGCGTGCTCGTTCGGTACGCGAAGAGTTGAACACGATCGATCGGATTCAACGCTGTAGCGCCGTCTATGAAGCGCTTGTATACACGACTTGATCGCTCAAGCTCTTCAAGAAGGCTCGACATTGGAACTTCAGATTCAAACTCCGCGAAAGATTTGAAGCGCGAAAACACCTCGCGTGCAACGACCTCTTTACCTGTGCGCGCGATGAGTAGATGGTTCAAAAAGATCGAAGAACGCGAATACCTAAGACGGCCAAAACTTACTTCTGCCTCCCAAAAACCAGTTTCGAATTCCTTCCAATGCTTCTCGTAGGCGGCTTCAACATCTCCCCCCTGCTCCGTGATCTTCTGGAAGACAAAGTTCTTGATCAGATCGGCCGGCGTCAATTGCGCACCGCGAGCATTGAGTGTTTCAAAGATCTCCTGAGCATTTTCATCGGCATCAAGGTCAATGACCACAAGTTGCAGAAGCTCACGAACTGTGTACTCCAATTTTTCGGCTCTTATCAATACCTGATCGGCACCCTCAAGATTGAGCCAGACTCTTGCCTGCTCAGAAAAGTATCGATGAGCGCCTGCGAGCCGCGAGCCGGCGTACTTCAGCGTTTGATAGTTGATGGGAGCCACGGCGGCCATGACATCATTGAAAGCTGCACGGTCCCGATTTGTTGGCCACACTTTGAATCGATCCTCGTCCAATTCGCAGAATGCCCTTGGATTTGCCACAAGTGCCTCGATGCGCATGGCAGCCTGCTCTGCCCCAACAGCGAGAAGCTCGCCGTAAAGACCGTTCAGCAGGAGTTCCAGAGTAGTTAAGCGCTGCTGCCCATCGATGATCGTCCTTGTCTGGAGACTTCCGACCGAGTTCGTCATCTGTTGAAGAACAACTGCTCCCAGAAAGTGTGGCTGAGGCCTCGAAGCGGGTGCGGCCAGAAGCCTCTCCGCCACGCGAACTACGTCTTGCCACAGCGGGTCCCACTGGTTCTCCTCGTTCCAGACATACGGTCGTTGGAAAAGTGGAACGATGAATCTCTGCGGCTGCATGAAAACGAGCTGTGGCGTACGCACTTGGGTGTCCATGAATCGGCCAGATCCTCTCTGCCGTCTCCGGACTCGTGCCTCGGCGACACCGCGAGACTACGCAAGGATGACGCTCTGCGCTCAATTTTTGCTTACGCGGCCTCGAAAGGCCATGCGGCGGTAACGATCGACTTAGAAGGTGGGAAACCGGACGCGAGGTGGATCACGTTGGTGCCACCCTGGGCGGCAACCCGCCACCGCCCGCCAACCACTATCTCAGAAGGTGGGGTCGTTAGGTAGGGGTTGTTGCGGGATTGCTGGAAGTGCAGGCCAACGTATGCAGGCGCACAACCTTTGTCCGCCGAAAGTAAGGGCAGGCCCTCGCTACCAACTCAACAGCGGATTGAGGGTTCCTACTTCAAATCCAGCGTGGATCATCTTGACGACTGGTCCCGGCGTCAGAACCTCAACCGCACCGGACGGTCGAGGCATTCGCACGCCGTAGCCTTGCGGCGTCCACGGGTAGACGTGACCGTTCGTGAGTAGCAGCGGCTGACCGTGATTGGGTTCCTTGATCATCACGCCGTCAGGCAGTGACGACGAATCTTCTCTATAAATCGATTTTGACCCGCTGGTGTCAATTCGCACGCTGTGCAGCAAAGTGTCGATCTCTGCAAGCGTCGCGTCGGGATCAATTACTCCTTGCCAAGCCGACACGAACTCTGTAAGTCGATGCGACTGGCAACGTCCGCAGGGTCGGTGACCAGCTGCCAGTGCTGTGGCCTCGTCCAAGAAGAAGAGCTCCGTGTAGAGCCCCTCTCGCATGAACTCCTTGGGCGTGGACAAACCCTTTGTCGAACAGTAAATCCACTCAAGGTTTTGATATTCCTTGACGATCCGATCCCCCTTGTGAACGACTCCGCGATTTCCAAAGAAAGTGAACGGGGCCACACCCTGCACAATCGTTCCCTGGGGATCCACTAGGTTCAGCACACGGGCCGCCTCTCAATATTCCTGAGTTCACTACTCAAGCGCTTCACGCAAATTACACACATCCACACTCCGCGCGCCGAACCGGTTCCGTCGCAGGCTCCAGAACGAGCCGCACTTCATCAGTCCAGCAACGTAATTCTCGAAGGAGAGTGTCACATGCCAAAGTCTCAGGGTCCTTGGACGGTTCAGGAACTCCACGATCTGCTCGGCGAGTTCGAACAAGAACTGCGATCGGCGAACTTGAAGGAGAGTTCCATCCGTACCTATGTGGATCGATCACGCTTCTTCGTTCGTTGGCTGGACGATGACTTCCACCCGAGAGGCCCAAACGCTTAAGTCCTCTCTCTTCTGGTTTGCGTTCAAAAAGGTGCCCCTTGAGCCACGGTGCGCTCTGTCACCGAAGTTTCGCTCCCGCAGGGAAGGTGTCCTCAGCAAGCCCGAGGCCCCGGATTGTCGCACCTTTCCTCATCACTCAGGCGAGAGTCACACCTCATCAGTACCGTGGGCTCATGACCCTTGAACTTCCTGAACGGATCAGGGGTTGCCTACTCGGCGGTGCGGTTGGCGACGCCCTCGGTGCCCCCTACGAGTTCGCTACCTGGGACCAGATTCAGGAGGCGCTCGGTCCCGCGGGAGTGACGGACGTTTTCCCACCGGGGCGCTTCACCGACGACACCCAGATGACACTCTTCACCTGCGAGGGTCTGATCCACGCGCAGTTTCGTTATCTCTCTCGCGGCATCATCCACCCACCGTCGATTCTTCACCTCTCCTATCTGCACTGGCTCGTGACGCAGGGCTACGAGTGGTTAACGATTGGCCGAGGCGAGGAACGACCCGGCGGTTGGCTCGTCCAAGAGCCAAAGTTGCATCGTCAAGAAGCCCCGGGAGCAACGTGCCTGAGCGCTCTGCAGAGCGGAGATCTCAGCCCCACCGGACGAGCACCCAACCACTCCAAGGGCTGCGGCGGAGTCATGCGAGCGGCCCCCGCCGGCTTCGTCGGCCCAATGGCCACTGATCAAGAGATGGCCTACCGGTCGGGGTGCGACGCTGCGGCCGTGACGCACGGCCATCCCGATGGGATCCACTCGGCGGGTCTGTTCGCCGCGCTCATCAGTGGTGTGATGCAGGGTTACTCGCTTCGCGAAAGCTACAAGAAAGCGGCACCCCTCACAACGGATCGAATGCGCGAAGTCGTTGGAAGGGCGCTGAGCCTGGGCGAAGCCGGAGTGCCAGAACCCGAGGTGATCGAGAATCATCTTGGTGGCGGTTGGGTCGGCGACGAAGCGCTCGCCATCGCCGTGGCGTGCGCCGTGGGTGCTCCCGATTACACCACCGGAGTCCTCGCCGCAGTGAACCACTCGGGCGACACGGACTCCACCGGATCGATCTGCGGCAATCTGCTGGGTGCTCTCTACGGTGAGGAGCGTATCCCCACTCGATGGCTCGAGAAGCTTGACGGTCGCGAGATCGTCGCTTCCGTCGCCGACGACTGCGTCACCTGGACTTTGAAGTATCCAATTGTCAACGGAGGGGATCGCGAGACCGAGCAGTACTTCTTCGACCGCTACGTACTACCCGTCTGAATTGGGATCAGACAGTTCAAGAACTGTTGGTGGCCCGATCGGCTCGACCTCGAGACCGCTAAGTATCGCGGAACGAGCCGCGTCAAGGTTTCGACGAATCGATTCAGCCATGTCGTCAGCTTCACGCGTAATCTTGTCGGCGGCGTTACGAATGCTGGTCGCGTTCTTCTTGATCGAATCGAAACTGCCCAGCGCGCGGGTAGCTTCCTCAAGGTTCCGGTTGATCTCCGCGATGTTGAGCTCGTCAATCTGTCCAGCGCCGCTGAGGCAATTCAGGCGCACCACGTGGTAGACGAGGAAGAGAATCTGCAGATCATCGAATTCGGGATCGAAGGCCAGCACGATCGATGTTGAGTCCAGCAACATGATCCGGCCGCCCGTGGGCATGTCCTCAATGTGCTTGCAGAGACCAATGAAACCTACGGCGCCGCGGTTCTCCTTGCTTCCGTCGCGCTCATCTTCCCAGTTGGCCTTGGTGAGTTTCTTGTTCTTGGCCTCCATCACCATTCGTGAGTGAACCGAAGAACCAACCTTGACATCGACAATGGCGTCGCCCTTCTTGTTCCGCGGAAGGCGTCCGGGTACCGCTCCCGTGGCTTCGCAGTCATCCCCCGCGGCCGCGGCGACCCGCTGCAGCATTTGAACCGCCGCGTCTTCGTAATCCAGGCCTCCGAAGACTCCGGTCTCCAGCGCCTCGGCGACCGCAATCTCCTTGGTTTGGCTCTCACGCACTTTCTCAACGGCGTCGTTAAGCCGATCGAGTTTGTCGGAGAGGGACCGCAAAGGTGAGGTCGGATCTTTCGGATCAAGCATCGTCGCCATTTCCCGACGTTGCTGCTCGGCCTGCTTGGTGATGTCCGCCTCGATTTTTTGACGCGCCTCAGTGAGTGACTTGATCACCGCCGCGCGAATAGGCGAGTCCTCATCTGCCGTCAAGCTCTCCAGTTGTCCGCGGAAGTCGTCCATGATCGAGTTGATCCCGGTGACCAACTTCCCGTCGTCCGCCACGAAGCCGGCGACTTGCTTTGCGATGGAATCCTCAAGCCCCTTGGTCGCCTCCTGAATCGCGGTTCGGGCGCTGCCGATCGATGACTCGATCTTGTCGGCGTTGGCCGTGCTCGAGCCCAGGGCCACGACTTGCGCGCCGAGGTGCAGCAATTGATTCAAAAACTCGGACGGGGTCTTGCCGGCATCTTCGGCGACCGCAAATTCGGCCACGACGTTGACGTCAGTCACGACGTGATCTCGGATGAGTACCTGCTTGCCATCAATCTCAACTGACACTGATCGTCCTTTCGAGATTCGTTGTACACGAACCTATTGCTTGTACGGCACTGCCGCTGTGTTGGTGTGAATGCTCTGGCATCGTGCGCCCTGGCCGCAACCTCACAGCGAGACCTCGCAACCATTTCATGCCGCCCAAGGAGTTGGAAACTGCCGAAGTCCTATACGCAAGTGGAGTTGGAATCACGACGCCGGGACTCAAAGGCGCTCTTCAATTACGACGAGGGCGATCTCCGCGCCGTTCCAGTGCGGATGCCGCTCAGCGATGAGGACCGCCGCCTCCCAGTCCTCATCCGTGAAGCCAACTTCCCGCCCGGCAAACTCAGTGAAGTCCAGGGCGCTCAAACCGAGGAGCCACTGGCGATCGGGACACGTCGATTCGTGCAGGACGCAATCAGCGGGACGATGAACGACGATGCCGCATGCGCGACAGGTGACACAGTTGGACGTGAAGCGTCCCTTGCGCGTCCGTTCGCTCCAGATTTCGGAGCCGTGATCGGAGTACGGTGACGAATTCCACGCCTCGAGACATCGCAGACTGCACAGCACATCGAGATCCCTCGCATTTGGCATGACCCACACCTCCTCTGGATGCATACAACGCCATCATGTCCACCCGATCACCCCGTGCATACGCCCGAGTCTGCCGATCTCTGCCCTTGCCGCGGCTAGTAGCGGAGCTCGCTCCGAAGGATTTTGCGCTGCCAGTGACCAAGGATTCAACGGGCGCCGCGCACTGAACTGCGAGAAGCCGACCACAAAGGGCCGACGCCCATATCCGTACCGGAAGGGGTCGGGATATGGGCGTCGGATGCGTTTTTGGGATAGTTCTGAAGAAAACTCATCAGTCGACGAATGTTGAGAGTTCCTGAACAATTTGAAGCCGCGGATTGACTCGACCTTTGGGTATGGCGTTGAGATAAAGGTGTTTGATGTCGAGATAGTTGTCGCGCGCGACGCGGTGAAGTTCGACAGCGTCGACATACTCCTGCCGTGACTCTCGCTCCAAAGCGGAGTTCGTCGAGTCGATAGCGACATCCCACCGTTGACGCCAGCGCTGAACCAGGCGCCCGGTTTTGCGATAGGCCATCATGGCCTCGACGAGCAGTCCGTGCAGACCGGGGTCGATGGAACGCGGAAGTCGTCGAACCACTTTGCTGGAACTCTTTGCCAAGGGCACTCCTTCATTTGTCGTGACCAACACGGTGTCGGTCACACTTCACTCTTGATGCCGATCGCGGTCAACCAAAGTCGGACGTTAGAGATCCAAGTTGAGAAGCGCACTTGCCATCTTTTGCCCTTCCGCGTCGACGTAGCCCTGACTCTCTGCAACGACTTGTGACGAGTTGCCAACGCGATCACCTCGGTTGAAACCTTGCTCCTGGCGAGTTAAGTCGCGATGCCGCGCTTGCCTGAATGCGTGGAGAACTCACTCGGGAACACCAAAATCCACTGGGTCAAGCATGTGAGCCAAAGTCCGACGGCGAACTCCTACGGCTCACCGTCAACTGGCGATGCGGCCTCGTTGTGACGAGTAACGCTCGGGCAGCGCGATTTTGAGTCGTACGGCCTCGGCTCGAAGACGGTTGTAGTTCTTCGAAGCAGTGCTGAGGCCGAGGGCTCTCAAGATCGCGATCTGCGACTCACCGTCCGCGATGATCGTGCGCAGATCTTCGTCGCCGATGGCGTCCCACTTGCCAGCAACAACTCCCGAAAGGGGGACCTTCTCAATGGCGGCAATCGACTTCCTCTCGCCTCGCCCGAGTTCGAGACGCAGTTGCGCATTCTCCGCCACCAAACTGTCTCGCTCGTTCGTCAGAGCTTCCACCTGTTGACGGAGAAATCGGAGCTGCCCGAGCACCGGCGCTTCGTCCGAAACGTCGATTCCCAGCTCGGCTGCTCGTGCGCGGTGACGCAGATTTGCAGCTTCCTCGAAGTGGTCGAGGTTGGGCCGGTGGTAGTGCTTCATCAAAGTCTCGAGGTCCGTCCATCGACCCATCTTGACGACAAGCTCCGCGCGCACGCCGGCGTCAAGATACTGCACAGCCCCTGTCGCTCGGAACGAGTTGTGGGTGATCTCAAAAGCCAAGTTGCCGAGACCCGCGGCCTTCTGGGCCCGTCGGGTTACCTTCTTGGAGTAGTACTCCCCAGTGCAAAGTTCCCAAGGGACCAGAGGTGCATTGTTCGCAAAGCCGCATCCCGTGTGAGGATTGGCACTGAGCTCACCACGCCAGATCCCTTCGCCGTGTCGACACGAATCGCATTTCAGTGACGGTTGCATGCATTCACGAAGATGATGGTTTAGCGCGGCCACGGCGTCGGCGCCGACCGTAATTGGTTCACTCAGGCTCATGGGCGTCTTGCCCCAGGACCGAAAGGTCTTCGTCTTTTCGTCCCATACGCGAGCGAGCTGAAACGTAACGGTACTTGGATCATCTATTGGATCCTCAGGCGGTACCGGAAAGTCTTCTCGATAGAGTCCCCACATCTCCTCACGACGAAGCATGGCCGCGACTGAGACGACAGGCACCACCGTCAACTCAACCGGATGAGCCGCCGTCAGTGCGTCCAACTGGGCGTGACTCAGAGCAACGCGCAGGTCGTCGTTCGTCGTCGGTTCCTCCCAGCTCCCATAGGTGACGTACCTAAACGGGTTTGCCGTAATGATCTGCGCCTTCACCGCCGCATTGAAAGCGGCTCTCAGTTTGCTGAAGTACTTCTCAACAGAGGTGCGCTGCTCCAAACGCTCCGGGAGGTGCTGCGGGCACTTCTGAGGACCATCGAATGGTGGTCGATCAACACGGAAGTCCTCGTCCTTCCATTTTCCCGACGGCTCCGCAAGCAAAGCTCGCTTGCGACATGCCGTGCATCTCAGAACTCGATCGCGGATTAGCGCGGCATCGTCGACAGTGACTTGATCGATCGGCTTGTCGCCGATGAGTTCGTAGGCACCGTGAAGACGGAACATCTCCAGATAATGACGCTCGGTCTGTTCATTCATTGCATTCGCGTGGGAGAAGAAGCCACCCCGACGTCGCTTGGCCGGGTCGCCAATCCATTCGCGCAGTGTGGGTGCCGAACTCACGACAGGAGAGTGAGGTGCTTTCGACTCACTCGGCGGCACGTCCAGAAGCTCTCGGGGAGTCTTCGGTTCCGTGCCGTCCTCCCAGCTCTTGAGGACGTGAGCGCGAAAGAGAAGAAGGTTGGCCTCACTACCTGGACCTTTCCCCGTGACCTCCTCGCCACCGGGACACACACGCCAGGCGTAGAGAACGCTCCCGTCGTCGTAGGTGACCTTGGCCCGAGCTCCGACCGCTTTACGTCCCACGAGGATCACCCCCGCCGAGCCGATTCATCTGCTCGACCAGTGCGGTGAGGCGGTCGATGGTCTGCGCTTGGACTTCCACGGTTCGCGACAAGATCTCGAGCGAACGTTGGAGAGTCTCGCTTGCGCCAACCGCGCCATCACCGAAGTTGCCGGCTGCCTTCTTGCGCGCAAGCCCCGACGAGACGACGTCCTCCCAGGGGATCAGCCAGCGACCATCAGCCCGACCATCCTCGCGCTTGGCGTTGGGGAACTTCCCGGCGTCCAGGTACCGCCGGGCCGTCACCTTGGACGTCCCGGTGCGCTCAGCTGTTTCGATCAGGGTCAAGTAGTCGGTCACGACGAACATGATGTCACCTTGGTACTACTTTGCACTCGCTTACTCCTCTTGATAGGCGGACTTCGTGGTCCGTTTACTACACGATCTTGAATAGAGCCTCTCGAACAGCTCCGATTTTTGCCAGAAAATGGCCCTTTTAGAGCCAGTTTTGACCCAGTTCCAAAACCACCTCCATGGTAAGGAGGGGGTCGCAAGAGCAAAACCCTGACCATCAACCGCCTGTATCAGGCTGATACATCTTTTGGTCCGTATTGGTGGTCCGTTTTCACCGAGCCCCTCCCAGCCGCCCTCACTTGGACCTGCTCGCTCTGCGCACACTCGATCGAGAGATCTTGGACGTAGAGCGCATCGGCACACCTGGATGGCAACTGGGCCAGTGCTGACTCAGCGAAACTGACTGTGCGGACCTCTCGGGAAAATGCACAAGGCTCGGTTACACTTATTTCAGTTAAGTTGGACGCATGAGCACAGTCGAGCCTCGAACGGTGGGCCTTTCCAACGGACAGGTACTTGCTTTGACGCCCCAGCAGGCTGAGATCATTGCGCTCGTGCTCTCGGAAACACCTACCTGGACGCCGGAACAAGCCGCCGCAGCTTTGGGCGTGTCTCGTCCGATGGTCGTGCGCTGGATCCGTGAAGGGCTCCTAGAGGACAGGCCCGTTGGATCACATCACCGTCTGCCAGTGGAGTCAGTGCTGGCGCTTCGCCGGGCGCGCGTCTCAGCGGGTGAGTTCGCGGTATCCGTGATCTCCGAGGCGGACACTGACCCCGAGATTGCGGCCAGTTTGCGTGGCGTTCGTGCCGAGGCTGCCGCAATGATCGCGAGGCGAGACGCGAAGCAATGATCGGCGCTCATTGATTCGAAGATAACAACTTCGTAAGAAACTGGCTGCGGCGATTGCGCGGGATTTTTGAGCGGAACGGTCATCGTCGAGCCGCATCGCGTCGATCTACGACCACCCCCGCGGCACTACGGAGAGCCTCTTGATACTGACGTTCGTGACGGAGCCTGATGTGACGGTCGCTACTGAATCTGCGTTGCGCCTCCTTCCAGTCCCCAACCGCCCGCGCCTCTGCCGACCTGCCATCAGTCACTGACTTGCACCTGGGCGCCTTGCCCGCCGTTTCGCCAGATCCCAACTCACGCGAATACATTCGTCGTTCGAGTCCGTCGAGCCGCAAGAAAGTAGAAGCCCCAGACCGGAGGGAAACTCCGCGCCTGGGGCATAGATTCCCCGACATCGTCGGGGCAGATAGTTCCTCAATCGTACTGGACCGTGGTTACGTACACACGACGTCGCAACGTCACTACTAGCGAGTCTCCGACAGCTGACAACACACGGCGAGACTTCAGGTGGAGCGACACTGATTCACCGTGCAGCGCTCGCCGCCGTCTCGTTGAGATTGTGGCCGATGCTCACTTCGTCAGCGATCGTCCCCGGCGCTGGCGCCGTGACAACTCCTTCTCGATCGAGTCCATCGCAATGCGTACACCTGATCCGTCACAACCATCCTCATGCGCAACGAGGTGGCCGCTCAATAGCAACTGTTCGACTGTGGACGGCGTGACGCCGAGTATTTCCGCCGCGCGCATTCGCGTGACAGAGTGCAGCCCCCTCTCACGCTCCTGTTCGAAGTGCGAGATGACCACCGCTGCCTCGTCCACCGTCATCACGATCACGCGCTCGTCGTAGGTGTCACGACCGGGCGTGATCCCGAGAGTCTGGAGATGTCGGAGCGCCATCCGGTACGGCACTCCGGCATCCACCGCGACCTCTCGCAGCAACACCTTGCCGTCGAGACGATCACGAAAGGCCAACACGTCCTCGACGCGGACGCTCCACGACTTCTTCGTCTTCACCGCAGCGATGTGTACGCCCATCAGTCGTCGAGTGTGCTTCTCGGTGTACCCGAGAAGCACTGCCGCCTCAGCCGCAGTGATGGTCTCCGGGTCAGCAGGCACCTGCCACCCGATCTGGGCGAGCTCGGCATCAAGCCGGGCGATCGTGTTCTGGGAGTGCACACCACCAAAGAGCGGTCGAAGCGCCATCGGAACCATCAAGGTGGAAACGCCCTCGCGTTCGAGCTCCTCATCGAGGGCCCAGGCAACAGGCAGCATCGCCGCCTTCAGCCGCGGGTCGAGCGTGTAGACGAGGTCAAAGACGTCCGAGCCAGCCCGGTGTCCGAGCGCGCGGCGAGCGAGCAGTCCCGAGACGCCCGGGTTCCACGCCAGGTCAGTGGAGTAGGCCTTGCGAAGGTCGTGCGGAATGAGGAGAACCTCGACATCCTCGTCGCCTTCCGCGACTCCGATCTCAAGGGCGGCCTTCTTCAGCGCACTGCGAAAGCCGTCCTGTCCCCCGGTCTCGGATTGGATCGCCGGTATGAGTCGGGCCTTCACGTCGACAATCCCGTCGTCGTCCGTGTGGAAGGTGTCAATCACGAACGCGATCATCTCGGTCAACAATCGAGGCAGAGCGATGAGCCGGAACGCCGCGTCGGACTTGCCTCCTTCTTTGACGGAGGCCGGCTCGATGTCGCCGTCTTCGGTCACCACGAAGAACGTGCGACCGCCCTGGTCCTTGACGCGGAGAAACCCATCACCGTCAATGTCGCGGATGAAGCTCTCCACGTAGAGGCCGTACGCCTCGGAGATTCGCATACCGGCGAGGCGCATCAACCAAAAGCCGAACTGGTGGATCCAGTGGAGACACGCGGCGAACCGTGGCGCCTCGGCCATCAGCAATAACTGGGGCTTGCGTTTGCGACGGCCTACCGGTTTCAGCGCCGCGATCGTCGTGTCCTCCTTCGCGACGTACTCCGGGACGTCAAGACCGGTTTGGCGGGCGTAGGCGATGACCTCCTTCAGGATCCACAAGAACCCGGTGACCGTCGTCTTCGAGTACGTCTTCTTTCCGGGCAGAAGTGGCGAGCCCGGCGAGAGGGGCTTGCGTCCAGACCGGACTCTCAGCCAGTCGATGATCCGGGCTCGGCCCTCAAGCACGTCGAGTGTGAAGAGGTCTGCGAAGGCGGGGATCACGTGCAGACGCAAATCGTCCCTGACGCCAATTTTGCGATCTCCCTCTCCACGCTCGAGCGCGACGTAGCGTTCGTTGTACCAGCGCCACGCCACCTCGCTGAACGTCGTTGGCGCCAACTTCGCGAGTCCGGCACCGCTCTGTCGCCTCGGCAACTGCGGCTCGAGGCCCTTGTCGAGCCGCGCGAGTTGCGCTTTGACCCACGCCTGGGCAGCCTTCTCGGTCGAGAACGTCGTCTCCAGTCGACCCTGGTTGGGGTCGAGGTGGGGCACGCTCGCGCGCCACGCGTTGCCGCGCGGCGTGACGCTCCCCTTGCGTGGCCGTCCCATCACGCCACCTTCCTCTCGCGCAGCATCGAGCGAAGGAACTTCACGTCCTCTTCCATGCGCTGGAGCTGCTCGCGCTTGTTGTTGAGCTCGGCTTGGAGCAACTCGACCCTCTGACGCGCCTCGAGCAGGTCACGCTCGGTCTTGGACTTCGTCACGATCTCGACGATCGGCGCGTCCGTCGCCAGGGGATCGAGCCGGCCCGCGGCGACGAGGTCGGCCACCAGGATCTCGACCACGCCATTGGCGCGCTTTCGACAGTTGGGCAACTTGCCGTCACGCTGGTCCTTGCGCAGGGTGTCGATCGACATGCCAGTCGCGATCGATGCCTCCTCACGGGTCAGGTATCGGGACTCACTCATTTCTTGGCTCCTCACGCCACGGCCCCTTGCCGCGGCGGACGGGACTGTTCGAGGGGGTGCCACACGGCGCAATCGACTTCGGAAGAAAGTTGAGAATTCTGCGCTGAAGGCCGCGCGGTGCCCGTGAACTCACCGGCGTTACACCGATTGAAAGGGAGGAACGTCGGCTTGCCATGGGCCGTGAGGCCATGTGCTGCACGGGAAAATGCCCAGCCCGTCGTCCAACTTTGGGTGTGAATCGTCCAACAAACTCGCGTTGGCGGCGAGGTCAGGGTCGGCGAAAAGCCCGCAAAGTTCGGGTTTCGGTCAGACCCACCGAGGGGGTTTATTGGACAATGGTGGGCCGTACAGGACTTGAACCTGTGACCCCTTGCGTGTCATGCAAGTGCGCTACCAGACTGCGCCAACGGCCCCTTAGGGGAACAACCCTACCACTTCGACTCTTCCGGCCGTTTCCTACCGAGCGAACAGTGATTTCGTCCACGTACGAATTCGCTCGAACGTAGAGCGCGAGGTGGTTGAGTCACCTGTAGCTGGCGTCGCCTCGACAATCTCGCTGGGTAGCTGTCGTGCGAGTCCGACTTGGTGAACCAGGACCTCTCCAGCTGCGCGCGCATCTTCGGCCGCTTCGTGGTGCCCCGGTCGTACGCCATAGTGCTCGCACAAGAACGCGAGACCTCGACGAGGACGCTTCGATCGATCCGGTTCCAGAGCGAGATCGTTCTTCACAACGTCCACGATGGCGAGCGACGACAGGTCAATGCCGAAGATCGAGAGACCCTCAGAGTTATGCCGACACAGCGTGGAATTCAACATTGACCAGTCGAACATCGGATTGGCGCCCACGAATGTCGCGCCGTCGCTGATGAAGTCGCGAAGTCGCGCGGCCGCCCTCGTTGCTCCGGCTCGAGACGACAAGGCATCTCCCTCGCGGTGCTTCTTTCGCAAGTGCTCGTACGAGATGCCATGCACTTTTTCGGCCCCCGGGTGAATCTGGACGTCCGGGAGTACAAAGAACTCCTCCGTGTCGACCAACACGCCCTGGCGGAAGACGGCGAATCCGTACGAGATCGCTTCGTCATTCGCGGTGTCGAGTCCCGTCGACTCCACGTCGAATCCGACGAGAAGGTCGGGAATGTGACTCAGGGGCTCCACCACTTCAGTGTGCCATTCGAACGTGACGTCAGAAGGGTGCCGGGAGTGGGTGATGTCTCGATGCGCAATTTTCCCTACACGAAACCCGTAGAATTGACTTCGTGAGCCCCGAAAGTCCCCTTCCGGCGCGACGGGCCACGCCCGCGGTCCCGGCGAGTCGAAGTGACCTCGCCGCACGACGTCGCGAACTCCAGCGTCGTCGCCGACGCCGTCTCTACCCAATGGTGGCGGTCCTCGTGCTCGCCACCAGTCTCGTTGTTTGGCAAGTCGCCAAACCCAAGTCCACCGCGGGAGCGGCGACCTCAACGAGCACATCTCTCGTACCGCACAGCACAACGACCACGACGACCACCCTCCCGGCGTCGGAGACCTACGTTCCCCCCAACATCACTCCCGTTGTGAAACCCCGCTACGCCGGAGAGGGTGTCTGGGCGCCCAAAGATGCCTGGGCCAAGAACGGAGTGCCCGTCTACTTCACCTCGTTCCGACCCTTTGCGAGCGAACCCTCCGTCTACGCCTATGCCGCGTGGATGCGTAATGCCACCACTGATCTAGCCCTCTACCTCGGGTACAAGGGACCAGGATCAACGACCAAAGACCGGGGTCCCGAAGAAGTGCCCACCGTGGGTCGGGGACGACTCCTCGCCGTCTTTAACTCCGGCTTCTACGAGACCGATTCCCCCGGCGGCTTCTTCACCCACGGGACGACGTATTTCCCTTTCGTGAAGGGCGACGCCACTGTGGTTCAGTACACGAACGGCACAACCGACGTGGTGTCCTGGCCTTGGGGTCCGACTCCCCCCTCCGATGTCGAAATGGCGCGACAGAACTTGCACCTGCTCGTGAGTGGCTCCCAGCCGACCGCCACCGTCAACGACGGATATCTCTGGGGTTCCACCCTTCACGGTGTCCCCGCGGTGTGGCGCTCGGCCCTCGGAGTCGACAAGCACGGCAACCTCATCTACGTGGCCGCCCCTTCCATGACCGCAGCGACTCTGGCCAGCGTCATGGTCAAGGTTGGTGCCGTGCGCGCCATGCAGCTCGACATCAACCCCGAGTGGCCGATTTATGTCACCTACGCCGCTCGCGGCGCAGCGAATCCGACGTTGGATGTACCCAATCCCAACCAGATCCGCACACGGTTTCTGTACACGTCCACCAAGGACTTCTTCGCCCTCTACGAAAAGCTGCCGAACACCCCCGTCACCCCTTGGTGATCGGGCAGACTGACGTCGCAGCCCTAGTTCACTGTCACGGAGGTAGTCGAGCGTGAGCAGTCCCCAGCACGGTCCGCGACACCAACGCGTTGTTCCTCGTCGCACCTACATCCTGCGACGCATCGCGGTGCTCTCAACCCTCGTCGTCGTGATGGCCGCCATCACCGCGTTGGCGCTGACCCTGACGGACTCGCACTCCAGTGGCCAGGCGGGTGCCACCGGATCCTCCACGACGACCACACACCCCACCACCACGACAACCGCTCCGGCGTCACACACTCCGGTCGCGATGTCCTTCGTGGGTGACATGGACATGGGCAACGAACCCAGTCTCGCTCCGAGCCCGACGACGTACTTAGACCCCGTGAAGGCCGCACTCGCCGCTCCGACGGTCTTCGGGAACTTGGAAGGCACCCTGACCACGCGAGGCGTGTCCAAGTGCGGCTCAGCCAACACCGACTCCTGTTACGCCTTTCGCAACCCGCCCGCTTTTGCGCACATCTATCGGGCCGCCGGCTTCACGGTCATGAATTCGGCGAACAACCACTCCCACGACTACGGCGAAGAGGGCGCGCTCGACACGACGGCAGCCGTGCACGCCGCGGGCTTGGTGCAGGCGGGTCTCTTAGGACAGATCGGCTACACCACGCAGGGCACAACCACCATTGCCTTCTGTGACTTTGCCCCTTACGGCAATACGAATGACTTGCTCAATCTCCCCGCCGCCCAACACCTCATTACTGTCGCGCGCCAACACGCCCAGGTAGTCGTCGTTTACATGCACGCCGGCGCCGAGGGCGCCGCCGCGAACATGGTCACCGGATCCAGCGAGTACTACTACGGCGAGAACCGCGGCAACCCCGAAGCGTTTGCCCACATGGCCATCGACGCCGGCGCGTCACTGGTCGTGGCGAGTGGACCCCACTCCATCCGCGGCATGCAGTTCTACAAGGGTCACCTCATTGCCTATTCCATGGGCGACTTCCTGTCCTACAACAACTTCTCCGTCTACGGTCCCTTGGCCCTCAGTGGCATCCTCCACGTGACCCTCAGTGGTTCGGGGACCTTCGAGAGCGCCCGAGTGATCGGCGTGCGCCTCAGTTCCATTGGTCAGCCCCACGTCGACAGTTCGGGTCAGGCCATTCAGTACTTCGCCTCTCTCTCGAAGAAGAACTTCACCACCAGTGCCGCGCGCATCAGCGCGAACGGCACCATCTTGCCGCCGGCGTAAGTCTCAACATCCTCCGGCGGGTCCGGGCACACCGGGACCGAGAGAAGGTTGATCAACGAGGCCGACATTCTCCGAACGGGGATTTGGTCCTAAGTGCACGACGTACCAGACACCTCGCCAGGAGATGAGCGACGCGATCGCGAAGGAATTCTCGACCCCGCTCACCCGGTACACAAAGCGCACTCCGGGCAGATGCCAGTAGCCGACATTGTTCTCACACACCCCCGCCGGGATGTACTGCGCGTACCCCGGATTGGCGTTCACGGCTACCAGGGTCGCAAGACGGGGCTGGGCGCCAAGTTCCGCGCGATAGGCCTCGAGGTCTAGTCGGTAGAAGGCCACGAGTCGGTCCGCGTAGTCCGACGAGGGGCTGGTGATGCGGCCCGTCTTCATGCCCACGTAGGCGGACCTCGGAAAGAAGACCGACATCGCCGCCTCGGTGTCTCCTCGCCGAATGGCCGTGAATAAGGGAGAGAACCGCGCCGTCACGGCTGAGGGTGAGGAATCAGGCTGCGTAGCGGTTTGCGGCAAGACGCCCTGATCACTCGTCGTGGTCGTGACTGGCGGTGTGGTGGTGGTCGATGTCGAGGTGGTCGTCGCGGGCAGGGTCGTGGTGGTCGACGTCGCGGCCGTTCCTGAGGTGTGAGACACGGTCGCCCACGTGGCGAGCGAGATGACCAGCACGAGGACGAGCACTACGGCGGCTGAACGTCGCCGTCGCACCCTGGCCGAGGGTCGGGCCCGGTGTTGCGCCATTCCTGAACCACTCCCCTCGCCCACCGCGCCTCGCGCCGTGAGTTTCCTTCAATCTGCCCCACCACGCTACCGAGAGTGCTTCCTCCACCCGAGGAACCATCAAGCCCGTCGAACCCGAGCTACCTGCGCGCTCACGAGGGGGTGACGACAGCCCCTTCGGGTGAAAAGCGTGAGAGGCCACCTTCACGAAGAATCGCAAAGGTGGCCTCTCCACTCTGGAGGCGGCGTCCGGATTCGAACCGGAGTACGGGGCTTTGCAGGCCCCTGCCTAACCGCTCGGCCACGCCGCCAGAAGGTTCCAGCCTACTGCCCGTCTCACCTACCGACGCACGAGGAAGCGGAAGATCGCGTAGATCACGGCCGCGAGGATCAGCAACTTGATGACGAACCACACCGCACCGGCGAGAAAGGACACCACGCCGAACAACACCGTCGCAGCCGCGACAACCAGGACCACGATCACTAACAGTTTCAACAGTGTGAACATTCGCGCCGTCCTTGCTTGATCGCTCTTTTCCAATGGTACGGTGCGCGAGATGAGCCCCGGGTCACTTCGCGAACGCCGTGCCGCGCTGCTCGCGACGCCCGGTCTCGGGGGTATCGCGTTCTGTCGCGCCTACGCCGCCGAAGCCGACGCGTGGTTGCGCGAACTGGCGACCGCAACCGGTGGCGAGAACCCCAAGGACGTCGCTCTCCTCGCCGTCGGCGGATACGGACGCGGAGAACTCTCGCCCCACTCGGACCTCGACCTCGTTCTCATCCACGACGGGGTGCGCAAGATCGACGCGTTGGCTGACAAGATCTGGTACCCAATCTGGGACGAAAGTATCGGCCTCGACCACTCCGTGCGTAAGCCCAAAGAGGTCTTCGCCATGGCCGAGAGCGATCTTCGCGTCGCCGTGGGGCTCCTGGACGCTCGGGTGGTCTGGGGAGACCTCTCGCTCGCCGAGCCATTGATCGAACGTGTGAGAACTCTCTGGGCCACCGAGTGGGCGGACCTCTGGCTGCCGGAGCTCGAAAGCCAGATGACCCTGCGTCACGAGCAACACGGAGACTTGGCCGACCTGCTGGAACCGGACCTGAAGGAATCTCACGGCGGCCTTCGTGACGTCAACGCGCTCTCGGCGGTGCGCGTCGCCTTCGATGAAGTCAACCGCCTCCTCGACTTTGACGAGATCTACCGCGCGCGCGACGTGATCCTCGACGCGCGCGTCGCGCTGCACCGGGTGGCCGGACGTGAACTTGATCGCCTTCTGCTCCAGGAACAAGATCAAGTCGCCGCTCTCGTCGGCGCGAGTGACGCCGATGAACTAATGACTCGACTTTCCGCAGCCGCGCGGGTCGTTGCCCGCACTTCGGACGCCGCGTGGCGTCGCCGCGGCCACTGGCGCGTTCGCGGGGCCACGCCGCCCGAGCCACCCGTCGTGCTCGAAGACGGCATCGAACTCTTCGACGGCGAGATTCGACTCGCCCCGGGGGCCCCCGTCGGAAGCGACCCGACCCTCACTCTTCGTCTGGCCGCGGCGTCCGCCGCCGAGGATCGACCGATTGCCTTCGCGTCACTGCAGCGGCTCGTCGATGAAGCCCCCGCCGTCCCGACCCCGTGGCCGTCGCAACTGCTGCGGGCGTTCGTGCGCCTCCTCAGCGAAGGTCCGGGTCTCGTCACCGCCGTGGAATCCCTTGACGCCGTCGGCTTGTTCACCCGGCACCTCCCCGAATGGGAACACGTGCGCTCCTATCACCAGCGCAACGCCTATCACCGCTTCACCGTGGACCGTCACCTCTTAGAGGCCGTGCTCAACGCGCGAGTCGCGATCACCGACGTCTCTCGTCCCGATCTTCTGTTGCTCGGGACCTTGTTCCACGACATCGGTAAGGGCCTCGGTGGCGACCACACCGAACACGGCATCGAACTCGTGCAGACCATTGGTCCTCGACTCGGACTACGAGACGACGACACGGCGACCCTCGTGCAGCTCGTGCGTCACCACCTGCTACTCGCTGACGTGGCCACCCGACGCGACCTCGATGATCCCGCCACGCTGCGCTACGTCGCCGCCGCCGTGGGTGACGAGCAGACCCTCGAACTCCTGCTCGCCCTCTCGCGAGCGGATGGTCTCGCCACGGGACCTTCGGCCTGGGGTGGATGGAAGGCACAACTCGTGGCCGAACTCGCCACCCGGGTCGAGACCATCCTGCGTGGTCACGACGTCGTCTTCGTGCCGCGACGCCCCGAGGAACTCATTGCCGAAGTGGGTGCCCACGACGTCATCGTGCGACGCGACGACGACTGGATCTCCGTGGCCGCCGTCGACCGCCCGGGACTGCTCGCCACCATTACGGCCGCCCTCGCCCTGATGGCCATTGACGTGCGCAGTGCCGACGTGATCTCTGACGACACGGTCGCCATTGACCGCTTCTTCTGCGTGCCGGGACCCCGCGGGTGGCCGGATATCACCGAGATCGAACGTCAGATCACAACCGCCTTGGCCGATCCGGCCGCGGCTCAGGCGCGTCTGGCGTCCCGCGCCCGTGACTACGCCGCCAAGCGCCAGTCGGGGCATCGCGTCTCCACGGGCGCGCACCTCCTGCCGGCGGCCTCAGAACTGGCCACCGTCGTGGAAGTGATCGCCCTCGACCAGATCGGACTGCTGTCGCGATTGACCGGGGTGATGTCCTCCTTCGGTCTCGACATCACCGCCGCGCGCCTCTCGACCGTCGGGGACGTGGCTATCGACGCGTTTTATCTGCGTTCCCCCACCGGTGGTCCGCTGGCCGAGGACACGGCAACTGCACTATTGGACTCGCTCAACGAGGTAATTAACTCCTAAAGGTTGCCGACGAAGTTGCCTAATTCTGCGGTAGACTCCGGATCGTGCGTCGCAGTAGTTATCTTCTTTCTCTTTTTAGTTCCGTGGCGCTCCTCGCCTCTCTCGCCGTAGCGGCCCCGGTGGCCTCGGCGACGACGTCAACCGTCGTAACGGCCACGCAGGTCCAGTACCCGGCGACCCTGCTGGCCTCGGTGCCGCTGGTGCGTATTACTTTCAATTCCCCGGTGACCGCGTCGGAGATTCCGAAGCTGACGCTGAGCCCCGCCGTGCCCACCCAGTGGCAGCAGGTCGGACCGAACACGGTGCAGGCCGTGACCCACGGCTACCTCGTTCCTGACCTGCACTACGTGACCAACGTCCCGACTTCGCTGAACTGTGCGAGCACCTGCTCGGTCGCGACCTCGCGCGCCACGGTGCTCACCGCCACAGGTTCGCTCGGGTGGATGGATCAACTCCTCGCCCAACTCGGCTACCTCCCGGTGTCCTTCACGCCCTCGGTGGCCCAAACGTCGCCGGTGGCCCAAGTGCCCGGCACGTTCACGTGGCGCTTCGCCAAGTTGCCCGTCAACCTTCGCGTCCTCTGGCACGTGGGTACCTACAACGTGATCCTGAAGGGTGCGCTCATGCACTTCCAGGACGTGCACCACTTCCTCACCACCGGCCTGCCCTCGGCGCAGACCTGGCAGATGCTCCTGCGCGACGCGACGCTGAAGACGCACAACCCGACCCCGTGGAATTACGTCTGGGTCACGGAGGCGCGTCCCGAGATGTTGACGCTGTTCATCAACGGACAAGTCGCCTACCGCACGCTCGTGAACACCGGTATCTCGCAGGCACCCACGGCGGACGGTACGTACCCCGTGTACCTGCGCTTCACGTCCACGACGATGTCGGGCACGAACCCCGATGGCAGCAAGTACCACGACACCGGTATTCCGTGGGTCTCCTACTTCAATGGTGGCGACGCCCTGCACGGTTTCATCCGCTATAGCTACGGCTACCCCCAGAGTCTCGGGTGCGTCGAGATGATGTACACGCACGCGGGTCTCGTGTGGCCGCACACGCCGATCGGCACCCTGGTCACCATCTACTAAGTCGGTGCCCACGGAGACCTCCTCGCGAGGACGTTCCGTTCTCTACCACCTCGGTCTCAGCCTGATCACTCTCGGGGTGCTCATCGCTCTCTTCCTCTGCTACCAGATCTGGTTCACCAATATCCTCCAGGCGCGTACCCAACACACCGCGATCGCGGAGGTGCAGCACGAACTGCCCCCGCCCCTACACCACCTCGTCTCGCGACCCACGTTCGTGCTGCCCGTCGGACCTGACGTTCCGCTCCCGAACTCCCGTCCCGCGGCGCTCGGCACATGGCTGGGACTGCTGCAGATCCCGAAAATCCATCTCACCCAAGCGATCATCCAGGGCACCGACACTGACGAGCTGCGTCTCGGCCCCGGTCACTACCCCGACTCCCCAGCTCTCGGAGCCACCGGGAACGTGGCCATCGCCGGACACCGCACGACGTGGGGCAAGCCTTTTCGTGATCTGAACGAGCTCGCTCCCGGTGATCCCATCGTGATCACGACACCCGCCGCCAGCCTTCTCTACCGCGTGACGGCCACTCTGGTCGTGGCCCCGACGAATGTCACGGTCTTAGCGGCGACGCCAGGTCCGACCCTCACTCTCACGACCTGCAATCCCCCGTATTCCGCGGTGTCGCGTCTCGTGGTGCACGCGCGACTCGTCGCGGTGCAGCGAGCCGGTTCGCTACCACCCGTCACCACGACGACGACGACACCGCCGTCCACAACAACGACCACCACGGTGTCGGTCACGACGACCACCACACCCCCGCTGACGGCGCAGGTGACTGCCGCCGGAGGTGGGGGTGGGTGGTGGCCCGTCGTCCTCTACGGACTGCTCTTTGTGATGACCATGGTCTACGGCATCCGCTGGCGTCGCCGCAGCGCGCACCGCTGGAGCGTGACTAGCGTTCTTGTCGTGATCCTCGTTCCCGTGACGCTGGAACTCTTCCAGGGACTCTCCTGGTTGTTGCCGGCAAACTACTGATGAGCGACGATCCGCGTCGCGACGCGTCCCTGCGGTATCTCTACGCCATCTCCCCCGAAGATCACGCCCGCGTCCCCGCCTACGCCGCCTTGGCGATCGCGCTGTCGGAGTCGGCTGTCGCCATTGACCTTCTGTGCGCGGTGCGACCCGAACAGCAGAACGCCATGCTCATCTTCGCGGGACTGCACGACGTGGCCTTAAGTGGTCACCCGGTCCTCAGCCCGCTGTACGAAGATCTTCGGGCGGGCCGTGGTGCTGCGCCACAGGAATTTGCGCAGCGCGTCATAGAGGTTCTTGAAGCGGACCCCCACCTCCTTGATGGTCACATTGACCGCTCCACCCAGACCAACGAGGTCAACCGGTCGGCCACTCTGCAAGCCATCTTGCGGGTTCTCGGTCGCGAGGGCGTGCGTGACCTCAACCTCATTGACGTCGGGACCTCCGCCGGTCTCAACCTCTACCCGGATCTTCTTCACGTCCGCAGCGAGGATGATGGCCAGCCGCTTACTCTCGTCTCCACGTCCCTCGCGGGCCCGTGGCCCGAAGGCCCACTCCCGCACATTCGCGCGAGAGTGGGCCTCGACCCTCATCCGCTCGAAATCAATAACGAGACTGACCTGCGCTGGCTGCGCGCGTGCCTGTGGCCCGAAGACGGCCGGCGCCGTGAGCGCGCCGACGCGGTGGTGGCGCACGTGCCCTCGTGGCCCGAGAGAACCATCCTCACCGGCACGGCCACGGACGCCCTCGAAGAGGCGCTTCGCCTCGTGGATTCATCCGTGCCGACGCTGGTCCAGCACACCTGGGTCGCGGCGTATTTCTCTCCCGACGACCAGCGGGCCTTCTACGAACTCATGATGGATCTCACCGCCACCCGACCCGTCTACTGGGCCTACCTCGAATGGCCGCGTTCGGTGCCGGGACTCCTCCCACCGCCCGCCCACGAACCCCCGCCACGGCCCGGGGCCAGTCAAATAGTCGTCACTAGACCAGGTGAGCCGCCTCGTTCCTGGGGCTGGAGCCACTCGCACGGTCACTGGATCTCTTTTGATCCCGCACTCACCGCGTAGGGGCTTCTCTGCCTCAGTCGTCTCTAATACTCCTCGGGACGCGGATTCTCCGGACCAAAGGCGTGCGAACCTCGCTGACGCTCCACGGCGACGTCAGAGCCGACGAGATCGCGACCCTGGGCGATCACCGAACGGCCGAAGCGACTGCGGAGATCGTCAATGGCGTCCCGCAGAGCGGCCCGGGTGGCTTGTGCCTCACGTGAGGCATCAATCGCCGACGGTGTGGACGCGGCCGGCAGATCGAAGGACAACTGCACTTGGTTTCCCTCGCGCGGGCGCAGGGAACTCGTGGACACGCCAGCCAGTCGCACCGCACCCGAGAGGGTGATGGATTCTCCGAGGGCTTCGGCCACCGCCCCGAGCGCGACGTCGTCGTCCACCCCGAAACTCAGCGTCTGGCTCCGCCGCACCGTCGAAAGATCGTCAAAGCGCAGCACGACCGAAATTGTGTGCGCCACTTGATTGGAGGAACGCAACGCTCGCGCCACAACCCCCGCGTGTCGCCGCAGGGCTGCCGCGACTTCGCTTGGCCCCACGAGACTGCTCGCGAAGGTCTCCTCGTGGCCGATGGATTTGTTGACCCGTGTCGCATTGACCGCTCTCGCGTCCTCGCCGCGCGCCATGGCGGCCAGCGATGCCGCCATGGCCGGACCGAAGTGGTAGCGGAGGGTCGATTCATCAACCGCGGCGAGATCGCGCACCATGGTCAGCCCGAGTCGCTCGAGACGCTCCGACGTCGCGGGTCCCACGCCCCACAGGGCCCGCACGGGTAATTCTTGGAGCCACTGTTCCCGTGTCGCGGGATCGACGTAGACAACACCGGGACCCGGGATGAGTTCACCGTCGCGAATCGTGGGCTTCGAACGTTTGCTCGCGAGTTTGGCGAAGAGCTTGTTGGGGCCGAGCCCGACCCCTGAGAGGATCCCGAGCTCGTCGAGAATCCGACGACGAAGGTTTTCCGCGGCAGCCAAGGGCCGGACGTTCATGCGCCCCAGCGACGACAGATCCGCGAAGACTTCGTCGAGTCCGAGTGGCTCGAAGGTGGGAGTGAGGTCGTAGACGATGGCGTGGAAGCGTTGGGAATATTCCTCGTAGCGATCAAAGCGCCCCGGCAGGATGACGAGGTCCGGACACTTCCGACGCGCCACCACGCTCGGCATGGCGCTGCGCACCCCGTAGCGACGAGCTTCGTAGCTCGCGCTCGCCACCACGCCACGGTCCCCGGCTCCGCCGACGGCCACGGGTTTGCCCCGCAGACTTGGGTCATCGAGGATCTCCACCGACGCGAAGAACGCGTCGAGGTCCACGTGCAGGACGGGCGCGTCGTCGACGGAAGGATCAGTGAGCGAAGACGACGTGTCGGAAGGCTTCGCCATGGGCGACCCCAATCGTGCGGCCCGCCTGCTGGGCGCGCGCCTGCATGGCGGCACGCACGCCGCTCGGGTCGTCGCCGACCTGCGAGTCGTGCGCCAAGACCGCCTTCACCTTGACATCGAGGGCACCCGTCACGTCGACCACGACATCGGGTTCGTGGGTGCCACTGAGCAATAGGTGCTCCACTACGTGGGGCGCCCCGGCGTTCGGGAAATAGTGCGGCATCCCACTGGCCGGTGCGACGGCGTCGAGCAAGGCCCAGCCCGTCTCGCGGTGGTCGCGGTGGTTCACGTACGCACCACCAAAGAAGGTTGCGGTCGGGTCGGGACCGAGCACTACGTCGGGACGAAGGCGACGGATGTGGAAGACAAGGGTCTCCCGCAGGTTCTCGTCGTTGCCGAATTCACCGTCCTCGTAACCGAGTTCGATCACACCTGTGGCCCCGAGAATGTTTGCCGCCACCTGTAGTTCGTGACTGCGCGTCGCCTGTAGTGCAGCGACATCGGTCGCGGGATCAAGGGAACCCTTGGCGCCGTTCGCGACGATGAGCAGATGCACACTCGCGCCTCGCGCGGCCCAGGAGGCCAGCGCGCCACCCGCGGCGACGTCGGCGTCATCCGGGTGGGCGTAGACGGCTAGTACCGTCGCAGGAGTGACGTCGAACGCGCGCACGTCAGCCCTTGGACTTCGGGGCCGTGGTCTTCACCAACATGCGAATTTCGCGAGCGAAGTCGTCGGCCCCTTCAAAACCCTTGTAGACCGAGGCGAAGCGCACGTAGGCGACATCGTCCACCTTGCGCAGTTCTTCAAGTGTGCCGAGACCAACTTCTTCACTGGTGACGTCGCGTCCCAGCAGTCGCATTGCTTCTTCAACGGAGGTCGCAACACCCACGATCACGTCTTCATCGACGGGACGGTTCTTGAAGGCGGCCCGGAGACCCTTCACGATCTTGTCCCGGTCAAAAGGTTCGCGGTCCCCGGATCGCTTGACCACGTAGAGGCCAACTTCTTCAATGCGCTCAAAGGTCGTAAAGCGTTGGTGACAGGCGGCGCACTCTCGACGGCGGCGGATCGCGATGCCGTCTTCGGCGAGACGCGAATCCACCACTCGGTCGTCATCAGCCGAGCAAAAGGGACATCGCACCACTCCAAGGTACACCCCACCAGGAAAATTACGGGATCAGGACGTGTTCGCCGGGCACGACGACGGCGCTCCCGAGCTCACGCACCAGCGCGTGACGCGCGTAGTTGGGGTTCGCCGGGTTCATCAGGTGCGCAATGGTGCCCACCGTGTCACCCGACTGGACCACGTAGACCATGCCGGGGGCCAGCTGCGAGGAATTCGCCTGATCCGCCGGCACGCCGCTCCCCGTGACCCCGCCGAAGGCGTGCCCCGGCCAGGCCAGCACGACAACTGTCGCGAAGACCGCCAGACCCACCAACGCTCGACGCCGACGGCGCAGCATCCGCTCGCGCGCGGCCCGTCGTACGGTGACCGACGTGCCCGTGCGCAGCGGCGACACAGGAGTGGTGCTCACGACGCGCAGGTGGCGCGGGGCCACCTCCTCGTTCTCGACCCACTCTTCTTCGAAGATTCTCGCTACGGCCATCTCCGACACTCCTTCTCGTTAGCGAACATCTGTTCGTAGTGTAGACCGAACACTTGTTCGGTGCAACCCCACCTAGAACAGTGTGCTGGGAGGGTGTCACATGGCGGTTGCCACCAAGGCACGCCCCACCCGTCCGAAGGTGGTCGCGTCCTCCCAGGCACCGAGGCCCGTCCCGCTCATGCGGGCCGCGGCGTCGCTCACGCTGCGCACGAGGAGAATGCGGTGGCGCCGGACAAGTTCGGCGCACTCCCGTGCCAAATCAAGGTTCGGGTGGTCATTGGAGTCCGTGACCTGCCCGTCGGTCACCCAGACCACCGGCTCGTTCCCTCGACGCAGCGTAAGGGCCCATCGCAGCACGGGCCCGTCGACGCCGTTGCCGACATTGCCCGCCGGAATGGTGCTGCAGCGTCGACCTGCGGCCGCGAGCACCCACGCATTCGGGTGCGCCGAGCGATCCCCCGGGCGGTGGCTGTAGCCAATGACCAGGGCCGCCGGGGCTCGTGACAAGAGAGTGTCGAGATCCTCTTCGGGCACGTCCATCGAGCCGGACTGGTCGATGATCACAATGCCCCCGACGCTGCGTCGCGTGTCGTCAAAGGCGCGTCGCTGGGGGTCAGTGAGGATGCGACTCGGGTACCGCATCCGTCGCCCACTGACGTTCGCTCGTGTTCGCCGCACGACGCGCCTCTGGGCCACGGCGGTCATGTCCCCCTCGGGCGCAAGTACCAATTCGGCGAAGACACCCGAGGGAGGTCGTCGACCTCCCGGCTCGAGCGACCGCGCGAACTGGCGCAACTGCTCGGGTGTCTCCGGGACCGCGGCGGTCATGGTGCGACTGAGAAGTTCCGCTATCGGTACGCTCACGCGTTCGAAGCCCACGGGCAAACCGCTGCCGCTCGGGCTGCGGTGCGTGTCCGCGACCTCGTCCACGCTCAACGAACGCATGAAGGACGTCACCCGTCGCTTCAGGGCGGACAGCGCCTTCGGCCACGTCGGACGATGCCGCCGTAATCCCTTCACGAAGTCGCGTTCGGCTCCGGTGCCGAGCACCGCCACGAAGAAGCACGCCGCCTCACCCCACGCATCACTCAGCGCCACGCGTTCACCGGCCACAACTTCCGAGCCGTCGCGCAAGACGCTCACGTCGAAGCCGAGTTGACCGAGGACCCAATTGACGCGGAACTCTTCGGCGCACTCGAGGGTGCGGCGTGGCAGGTCCGGATAGAGCGCCAGGGGATTCACGTCGTGGGGTGAGACCCGCACGTGCACGAGTTCGTGCGAGCGCACAATGCGATCGACCGCACTGAGACCGAAGGGGACCTCGACCACCCGCTCCACGAAGTCACAGCTCGCGTGACCCCGAAGGGCCCACCCTTCACGTACGTGCCAACGTTCGTCGGGCAAACCGTCACGGCGTCCGGTGACGAGCTCCGGAAAGACGAGGGAACTACTCACGCTCGTAGCGACGCGATCGCGAGGGCGTCCAAGAACGCACGACCCTTTGTCTCACCAAAGAGCAACATTGCGGCACGTTCCGGACCGTGGGCGGCGCGTAGTTGGTCGAAGGCGAAGAAGGCGCGTAGCGACACGCGTCGATCCGCGTCGCCGAGCGTGCCATTCAACGCCGGACGACGGAGATCCTCGCTGAGTCGCCACACACTCGCCGGGTGCGGTCGATCAATGTGGATCGCGACGGGAAAACGGTCCCGCAGGGCGCTCGGCAATTCGTCGAGACGCTCGAGGTTGGTGGTCATCACCGCCGAGAATCCGGGAGCGGGCTCGAGCACCTCCCCACTCTGGGGGTGACGCCACCGCGCCGACCCGTCGGTGTCGGTCATCGCGAGCAGCAGACTCACCACGTCGCCGGCCGCGCGGTCGATTTCATCGACGACGAGTCGACCTCCCGAGCGCCACGCACGGACCGCGGGTCCCTCGAGCCACTCCCAACGGCTCTCCCCCGTCGGCATCCACGTGCCGGTCACGTCGGCCGTGGTGATGTCTTCCGTGCAGATCAGTCGCTCCGAGTCGACACTGCGCATTCCAAAATGAAGCGCGGCGAAGGTCTTGCCCGTTCCGGGAGGGCCGTACAGGATCACCCGGTCCACGCCCGCGGCCAGAACATCAGCGAAATCTCGCCACCCGCTCGGCAGCGTGCTGTCTATCTCGTGTAGATCGGGACTGGTCATGAGTGCCACGTCATTTCTCCTCGTTGTCGGCGGTACTGGTCGTCCCAAAGGTCGCGGCCTCCCACTTCACGCGTCACGAACAGATGTTTGCTTTTGTCCCCACGACTGAGTAACCTACGAACGTTTGTTCGTTCAAGGAAGGTACCCATGGCCGAAGTCCTCACTCCGATGCGCCGCCAGATCCTCGACTTCATCGTCGCGTGTCAGCGCGAGCGGAACTTTCCTCCGACGATCCGCGAGATTGGTGATCATGTCGGCCTCAAGTCTCCGGCCACCGTGGCCAATCACATCGAAGTCTTGAAGAATGCCGGCTACATCGAAAAGAACCCGCAGCAGCCGCGCACGCTGACCGTGCGCTACGACGCGGGTTCGGCGACGGTGTCGCAATTGCCCTCCCCCGTACGTCACGTCCCTCTCGTGGGCGATGTCGCCGCGGGAACCGGTGTTCTCGCGAGTCAGGATTCACTCGACCTCGTCGCCTTGCCCGAGCAGTTCGCGGGGCGTGGCGAGAGCTTCATGCTTCAGGTGCGCGGTGAGTCAATGATCGACGCTGGCATTCTGCCCGGCGACTACGTGGTCGTTCAGCGCCAGGTCACCGCCAACAAGGGTGAGATCGTGGTCGCGGGCATCCCAGGCGACGAAGCAACCGTCAAGCGCTACTTCCCTCAGGGTCGACGGGTGGTCTTGAAGCCCGAGAACGCCACCATGGAGCCCATGGAGTTCGACGCCAACGAGATCACACTGTTCGGCAAGGTGATCTCGGTACTGCGGAGCTACTAAGGCTTCACGTCACGAATTGCGGTCGCGAGTCCGGGCGCCAGTAATCCGCTCGTACTCCTCGCGAGCATCATCGTCAATCACCACCTCGCCCCGACCCGCCCAATGACGGTCCTGACGGTCTTTCTTGACACCCGAAATCCAATATTCCTCGCCGGTCTCGGTGTCGCGGTGATTCGAGCCAATGCCACCACGGATGATGCGCTCCAGAGACTTGCCGCGGTAGTAGATGGTCCGGCCAGTTTTTGAGAATGTGACCCAACTGATGGAGGCGGGCCCATCATCGTGGTATCCCGACTTCAGTTCCACGTATCTGATTTCTCTACGCATCGTGCGACG
>CAIQPR010000050.1 GCA_903873775.1 uncultured Actinomycetes bacterium | reverse complement strand
GTCTCGGAAATCGCCTCAACTCTCGGGGCGCACGGGTACATCGGCACGCGCCTGGCCGTCGATCCGCTCAATCGACTGACCGGGGGCTACCTCGGACAGAACTGTCGCGGGGAGGAGAAGTTGCGCCGACTCCACGAATGGATGAGCACGCACGGAGTGAGCGAGGACTCCGAGATCTACGCGTACGGTAATTCACGAGGTGATCGACGTCTCCTCGCGGGTGCGACGCACCCCTTCGACGTCGGCAAATTGGGTCGCTGGGGAGCTCTACGGGAGTACCCCCGCCTCCCGTCGGCGCCCGCGTCTCGTTAAGCGAGATTGACGCGCGGCGCCAGCGGTACGAGGCCACTCGCTCGACCGTCGTAGGACACCTCGAGAGTGGCCACTTGTTCTCGCCAGGCGGCGACACTGTGACCAAAGCCGCTGAGCAATCCAACGCTCAGTTCGTAGTCCCCGTCGAGGAGCGGCAGCGCGGGCAGTGAGACCGCCAAACGTTGGTGGCCGGGAGACAAGCTGACGGGCGCCGTCGTGGGATCCGTGCGCGTCACGAGAGTGCCGTCGTGAGTGTGCAACTCCATGACGAAGAAGCCGTCAAAGGACTCGTTCGACGTCAGCGCCACTTCGAACCCGAACGCTTCGTTGGTGTGCGCCGCAAAACGTCCCGTCGACGTTGTGACTGACTCGATGGAAATGGAGACGTTGACCGGCGCTTCGGCGTCGACACTGCGCGAGTCCGCCGAGAGCGCTTCGCGGAAAATGCGCACCGAGTCTCCCGAGGGACCATCGGCGATCATGCGACCATGGTCGAGGACGATCGCGCGGTCACAGAGAGAGCGCACTTGGTCGGCGTTGTGCGACACCAACATGATGGTGCGGCCCTCGAGCTGAAATTGACGGATGCGATCCATGCACTTCGCTTGGAACCGTTCGTCGCCCACCGCGAGCACCTCGTCCACCACGAGCACGTCAGGGTCCACGTTGACGGCAACCGCGAACGCGAGTCGCACGTACATGCCGGAGGAATAGAACTTCACTTGCGTGTCGACAAACCCTTCGAGTTCGCTGAATTCCACGATGCTGTCAAAGAGACGATCGACGTCCTTGCGGGAGAATCCCAGCATGGATCCGGAGAGGTACACGTTGTCGCGTCCCGAGAGTTCGGGCTGAAAGCCCGCGCCCAACTCGAGCAGCCCGGCGAGCGTCCCGCGCACCAGGATCTGTCCCTCGTTGGGTTTCAGGACGCCACAGATGCACTTCAGGAGAGTCGACTTTCCCGATCCGTTGCGGCCGAGGATCCCGACTGTTTGCCCGGCGTCGATAGAGAAGCTGACGTCATCGAGCGCTTGGAGATCGGTATAGGTCCCTCCACCCGGGTGGATGATCCGGTCTTTCACCGACCGGTGTCGCTCGTGGTAGAGGCGGAACCGTTTCGAGATGTTCTCGACTTGTACAACTGCGGTCACTACAGCTCCTCCGCGAAATTTCCCTCAAGACGACCGAACACGGTGATCGCAATGGCAAACAGCACGAGCCCCGCGGCCAGAACGCCGAGATTGAGGAGAAGGTACGTGGACGTCGGCCATGTCGGCAGCACGCTGTAGGGCACGTGCGGCACGGATGTCGCGCGCACCGTCGGCTGCGCGTAAATGACGCGCTGGAACGTCATCACGATTGGTGTCACCGGATTCAAGAAGTACAACCACGTCAAATTCAAGATGTGATCATTGCCCACGGCGACGTGATGCAGCTTCTTCGAAATCTGGTGCTCGAACGAATACACGATCGGTGTCAGGAAGAACCACAACTGCAGAGCCACTTCAATGAGGTGGCGCGTGTCCCGCAAGTAGACGTTGATGGCCGACAGCAAGATGCCGAGACTCCCCGCGAACACGGCCAACGCGAAGATCGAGAGCGGTAAGAGCCACAGCATGCCCCACGCCGGTGGGTGCCATAGGGCGAGCATGAAAATGACCATCACACCGCATTGGATCAAGAAATAGACGAACGACGTTCCCACCGTGGAGAGAGCCAAGATTTCACGCGGAAAGGCCACCTTCTTCACAATCCCCGCGCGGTCTACGACGACACTGGTGGAGGTGATGATGACCCCAAAAAAGAAGTTCCAAATGAGCAGACCGGCGAACAAGAAGAGAGCGAAGTTGGGGACGCTGTTCGGAAGGATCTTGCCGAAGACAACCCAGTAGATCGCCAGTGTTGCCGCGGGCGCGAACATCGACCACAAGATGCCCAGAGCCGATGCCTTGTACTTAATTTTGATGTCGGTGATGACGAAGTACGACAGGAGCTCACGCGACTCCCAAATTTCCTTGAAGCGAAGCCCTATCGAGGGCCGCGCCGAAACGATGCGAACGGGTCGATCCTCAACCGGCCGGCGCGCCGGCGGAGGTGAGTCACTCACTCTCAGTTGCTCCCGGCACGCACCGCCGAACGGTCGATGACGGCGTCGATGAACCCATACTCGAGCGCTTCGTTCGCGGTAAACCACCGGTCACGGTCGGAGTCTGCCTCGATGCGCTCGATGGGCTGGCCCGTGTGGAACGCGATGCGCTCGGCGAGCATCCGCTTCATGTAAATGATCTGTTCGGCCTGAATCGCGATGTCGGAGGCCTGACCCTGCATGCCGCCCTGAGAGGGCTGGTGCATCAAGATCCGACTGTGCGGCAAAGCGAACCTCTTGCCCGGCGAACCGGCGCAGAGAAGAAACTGCCCCATCGACGCCGCCATGCCGAGACAAATGGTCCGAATGTCACAGCTCACGTACTGCATCGTGTCGTAAATCGCCAAACCATCGGTCACGGATCCGCCAGGTGAGTTGATGTAGAGGCTGATGTCCTTTTCGTGGTCTTCGGCCTCGAGGAGGAGCAACTCGGCGCAAATGCGGTTGGCGGACGACTGGTCCACCACCGACCCGAGAAAGACGATGCGCTCCTTGAGAAGACGCTGGTTGAGGTCGAAGGACGGCATTCCGTCGGCAGCGGCGAGTTGTGTCATGGGACCAATCTACCGTGCCGCACGGCGCATCCACCTGTTCATCGAACGCCTTGAGGGCGCGTTCACGTCCGAGAGGCCCACCATGACTTCACTGAGCGGGGCAGAGATATCAACTTTCCGCCCAAACGCCACTGTGGGGACGCGTACACGGCCGCCAACTCCTCGTGGAGAGCGATCAACTCGCTGTGCGCCACGGATTGATCGAGGTCGGTGTAGTCCCGCAATGACGTCGACACTGCTTCCAACTCTCGTGTCAGCTGCGCGAGAGCGGCACGCGCACCGTCATGATTCTGTCGAAGTTGCCACAAAACGCGTTCGTATGTCCGGACGAGCTCGGTGGTGTCGCGCACCACCTCACTTCGGCGTACCGAGAACGCCCACGCCATGATGAACGACGTGTCCACCGCGAAATTCCTGATGAATCCTCGCGCCGCAAATTCTGCCACCCAGTCCTCGTACGCACGCGTGTTGACGTGACTTGCTTCGCCGTAGTCCCACGGACAGCTGGAGAAGAGAATCGTGTCCGACCACGACGTGAGATTGTCGAGAGCGGACGGGCAGATGGAGGCATCGATGTGTTCGAGGCACTCGAGCGACACGACCAGATCGAATTGGGAGGGAAATCCTTCGGGCAGCGGCTCGGTGGCCGAAGAGACCGCAACGTAGGGAGCGGTGTCGTCGGCCGCGGCCGAGATCGCGAATGAGGAATAGTCAATACCCCAAGCTTCGACACCACGGGCTCGTAAAGCCTGCACCAACAGACCTTTCGCGCACCCGACATCAAGAACCGTGCGTGGCGCAAAACGCTGGACAATGCCGTCCGCAAACACTCCAAATGTCGAGGTCCACAGTTCGGAGTGTTCGTACGGTGCGCTGCCGTAGGTCTCGTAATAGTACGAACCGTACGAAAACGACTTGTCCTCATCGGGGGACGAGGTCACGGGAACGTCAGCCATGAAACGACGCTAACGCTGTCGGGTCCACGCGAGCCAATGCCGACGGCGCAGTATCGTCGTAGGGCACGCGGGCGTGGCGGAATGGCAGACGCGCTGGGTTTAGGTCCCAGTTCTCTTTGAGAGTGGAGGTTCAAGTCCTCTCGCCCGCACGACAGTCACGTATGTGCTGACACCAGACCTGTGACTGTGATAGCCTTGCTGCGCTGTAGTTCGCCGCACCTCGCGGTGGAGACCGATTCGACGTGACTTTTCGAGTTGGACTCATTTCAACTCATTAGGAGTAGTCATGTCCATATCCTTTGCCGATCTCGGCGTCTCTGAAGACCTCGTCCGCCGCCTTGAAAGCCGCGGAATCCTCGAGCCCTTCCCCATTCAAGAAGCCTCGTTGCCGGACGCGCTCGCGGGCCGCGACATTGTCGGCAAGGCCCCGACGGGCTCCGGCAAGACCTTGGCGTTCGGTCTCGCGCTCATCGCACGCACGCCCAAGGCGTCGCCTCGCCGTCCCACCGGTCTCGTTCTCGTGCCGACGCGCGAGTTGGCCGCACAGGTTCAGAAGGAACTGTCCTACCTGACCCCCGACCGCGGCCGTCGCGTGCTGTGCATCTACGGTGGCACTTCTTACAACGTGGCCCGCAAGGCCCTGTCCATGGGCGTGGACATCGTCGTTGCGTGCCCCGGACGCTTGGAGGACATGCTGGAGCAGCGTGCTCTTGATCTCTCCAACGTCGAAACCGTCGTCATCGACGAAGCCGACCGCATGGCGGACATGGGATTCCTTCCCGCGGTGCGTCGCATCGTTGGTCAGTCCGCGTCGAATCGACACGTCATGCTGTTCTCCGCCACCATGGGCCCGGATGTCCAGTCCCTCGTGCGCGAGTTCACGCGCGACGCCATTGTGCACGACGTCGTCGGCACCGAGGCGCCGAGTGAAGTGGACCACTTCTTTTGGCGGGTCGCGCGCGACAACCGCTCGCAGATCACGGCGGACATCGCGGACCAGTACGAGCGCGCGATTGTGTTCACGCGGACCAAGCACGGCGCGGACCGCCTCGCTCGTCAGCTCGAAGACCGCGGCGTCTCCGCGGTGCCCATCCACGGTGACCGCACCCAGGCCCAGCGCGAACGCGCATTGAAGAGCGTGAAGTCCGGTCAGATTCGCGTCCTTGTCGCCACGGACGTGGCCGCGAGAGGTATTCACATTGACGCCTTGCCGTGCGTGGTGCACTTCGATCCGCCGGTCCAGGCGACCGACTACCTGCACCGTTCAGGCCGTACGGGACGCGCGGGAGCCACCGGTGTGGTGATCTCCCTCGTGGGCGAAGACACTGTCGGGCACGTGCGTCGCTTGCAGCGCGCCCTCGGCGTGCCGGCGGTCATTGACGCCCCCGAAGACGCTGTCGCCATTCGCCTCGGCGCCGTCGATGACACCGCGGCCGCTGAACGCGTCGATGGTCGCAAGAACTCCGCACCCACCGATCGACGCCGTGAGACTCCCGCGCCGCGACGTGACCGCCCCGACGCCCGTGACGCGCGCGGCGCGAACCACGATCGCGACAACGACCGTCGCAGTGACCGCACGAGTGCGGCCCCGAAGGCGAATCGCGCCGAGCGGCGCAGCCCCCGATTTGAGGGCGCCGAGCGTGCGTCCTCCGCGGCACCGCGCCACGACCGCGCGCCGCGCTCGTACCAAGAACGCGACACCGATCGTCGTCGAGATGACCACCGGGGACCGTCGACGCCGCGCGCGCCGCACGCGTCCAAGGGTTCCGAGGCCGTCGTGAGCTTCTTCAACGACTCCAAGGGCTACGGCTTCGCGGTGGACTCCCAGGGTCAGGACCTTTTCATCCACTTCTCGAATATCACGGGAACGGGATTCAAGACGTTGCAGGCCGGCCAACGCGTCAGCTACGAGCTCGCCGAAGGCCCCAAGGGTCTTGAAGCGCGCAATGTTCGCGTCATGGGATCCGCGTCGAACGGACGTCCGGATCGCGGCGAACGTCGTCGTCGGTTCTAGGCTGGGCGCATGTCAGCCGAAAAGCCTCTCGTAGAACCCCACGTCGGACCTGTCCCGGCAGATCTCGTTATCGAAGATCTCGTTGTCGGCGACGGAACGCAGATTGAAAAAGGCCAGACCGCGGTCGTTCACTACGTCGGCGTCTCTGCGATCTCGGGAGCGCAATTTGACGCCTCCTGGGATCGCGGAGAGCCGTTGACCTTTCCGTTAGGGGCCGGCTACGTGATTCCGGGCTGGGACCAGGGCGTCGCTGGAATGCACATCGGTGGCCGTCGGCGACTCGTCATTCCTCCCCACCTCGCGTATGGCGACCAGGGGGCCGGCGGCGTTATTGCTCCCGGCGAAACGCTGATCTTCGTTGTCGACCTCGTCGACGTTCGCTAGATCGTCGGGCCGTCATCGACGGCCAGTTGTCGCGTGAGATCTCCGTAGCGCTCGCAACAAATATCGAGAAGGTCGCGGAGCCTCGCGTCTGCATCCATCTCCTGGAGCAATTGAAGTTGGTCCAGCGTCGCCATCGGCGTCACCGCACAGAGTTGCCACGTCCTCACGCACGGGTCCAGCGCCAATTCGCACTCACGTTCCACGCAACTGTCGGGATTCATTTCACTGTGCAGGTTCCGGAGTGCGCGCACCGCGGTTTCCGTGGAGGCCAAGAGAGCTGGGCTCGTGGGAACGTCGCGACCGGACACTACTTCGACAACAGCTCGCGGGTACGGGCTGTCGGCGAGCCATTGGGTGACGCGCACACGTTCGCGGCCCTCGACCACCAGCATGCTGCGACCGTCACTAAAGGGGAAAACCGCCGTTAACTCAACGAGAGTGCCGATATCGACGCGCTCATCTCCTCCGCCCACCTCGGGGCCGCGGGCGATGAGGCAAATACCAAAACGGCCATTGCCCGCGTGGACGTCGTCGACGAGCTGGCGATAACGAGGCTCAAAGACGTGCAGCGGGACGCGCTGGTGCGGAAAGACGACCGCCGACAGCGGGAACATGGGGATCTCGAACTCGCCGCTCACATATCCACCCTACGGAGAAGGTGCGCAATTCGTGACGTTTACGGGATCTGAAGGATCTCGACCAGGGCGCGAAATGCGCGCCCTCGATGCGAGATCTCGTTCTTCTCCTGCGACGAGAGTTCGGACAAGGTGCGCCCGTCGGCGAGTGCGAACACGGGGTCGTAGCCAAACCCCCCACTCCCCCGCACGTCATCGATGATGGTGCCCTCAAGAGAACCTTCGACCACGACCGAGGAGCCGTCGGGGTACGCGACCGCGGCCACCGTGCGGAACCGAGCGGCACGATGCGTCGACGGGATGCGCGCCAGAGCCGCCAGCAACTTTTCGACGTTCTCCTCGTTGGTGGCGTCCTCACCCGCGTAGCGCGCGGAGTGCACGCCCGGTGCGCCCTCCAGGGCGTCAACGAACAAACCGGTGTCGTCGGCAATGGCGGCGTGACCCGTGGCGGCAACCAACGCCCGCGCCTTAATCAGAGCATTGGCTTCCAGCGTGTCACCGTCTTCGACAACGTCCGGGACATCCGTCGGCCGGGGCAACAACGTCACGCCGAGCGGTTGCAAGATCTCTCGCAATTCCTGTGTCTTGTGCGCGTTGGCCGTGGCGAGGACGAAAGTGCTCATGAGGGTCGGGGCGTCGGCGGCGTCGACAACACCTCGCGCTGGGCCTCATGAATACGTCCAATACCCTCAGCGGCGAGATCCAAGAGAGCGTCCAACTCTGCTCGCGAGAAGGGCGCGTGCTCCGCCGTTCCTTGGACTTCTACGAAGTGGCCCGAACCCGTCATGACGACATTCATGTCGGTGTCCGCGCGACTGTCTTCCTCATACGGCAGGTCGAGCATGGGAATCCCGTCGATAACCCCAACCGAGATGGCGGCCACGAGATCCGTCAAGGGGTGCTCGGTGATCACGCCGCGCCGCTCGAGTCGGCGCAGGGCATCGTGGAGTGCCACGTACCCACCACAGATAGACGCCGTGCGCGTGCCACCGTCGGCCTGTAAGACGTCACAGTCCACCGTGATCTGGAGATCGGGCATCTTGCTCAAATCCGTGACCGTGCGTAGTGAGCGGCCAATGAGTCGCTGGATTTCTTGCGTGCGTCCCGACTGCTTCCCCTTCGCCGCCTCTCGCGACGCGCGTTCGGGTGTCGAACCAGGGAGCATGGAATACTCCGCCGTGACCCAGCCCTTGCCGGTCCCTCGCAGCCAGCGCGGCACATCTTCTTCAATGGACGCCGTGCAGAGAACTTTGGTCCGACCGAAGCTCACGAGAACACTGCCCGCGGCCATCTCGGTGTAGTCCCGCACAAAACTCAAGGGGCGGGCGTCTCGAATACCTCGGCCGTCTGCGCGACGAAATTCCTCGTTTGTCACCTGTCCTCCTCGACGTGGCCCCGTAACGGTAGCCGGTAGGACTAGAAGTAGATGATCTTTTTGGCCCGCTCGACGACCTCGTCGACGTCATCGGTCCACGCGCCCGTCGAGAGGTACTTCCACCCGTCGTCGCACGCGATCGTGACAATCGTCGCTTCCTGGTCGTCAGGAATCTCGGCCGCGCACTTGACGGCCCCGGCCATAATTGCGCCCGAAGAGATGCCAACGAAAAGGCCGATGCGCGCCATTTCTCTCGTCCACTCAATGGACTGCTTGGGGCGCACGACGACTTTGCGATCGAGGAGCTCGGCCCCATGATTGTCGGTGAACACGGGCGGGATGTATCCGTCGTCCAAGTTCCTGAGGCCGTCCACCATCTCTCCACTCGGTGGCTCAATGGCCCAGACTTGCACGCCGGGCTTGTGCTCTTTTAAGTACCGACCTACTCCCATCAACGTGCCCGAAGTGCCGAGTCCCGCGACGAAGTGCGTGATTTCGGGAACGTCGGCGAGGATTTCCGGTCCCGTCGTGCGATAGTGCGCGTCAGGGTTCGCGGGATTCGCATACTGGTAGAGAAAAACCCACGAGGGATTCTCCGCGGCCAAGGCTTGGGCCATTCGGACCGCGCCATTGGAACCTTCAGAACCCGGCGACGTGATGATCTCCGCACCCCATACACGCAAGAGCTGCGTGCGCTCCACGGACACATTTGACGGAAGAACAACCTTGAGGTGATACCCCCGCAGTCGGCACACCATCGCGAGAGCGATCCCGGTGTTGCCACTCGAAGGTTCGATCAAGATTTGGTCGGGAGCGCCGGGGACGAGGCGCCCGTCACGTTCGGCCGCTTCAATGAGAGACAGGGCGACGCGGTCCTTCACCGAACCGGCGGGATTGCGACCCTCCAACTTGACCCAAATCTTGACGTTCGGCTTCGGCGACAGGGCTGACGCGTCGACGATCGGGGTGTCCCCAATGAGATCAAGAACCGACGCGTACTTGGTCACGCCGTTGCCCCACCCGCGACTGCGGGAAGCAGCGTGACTTCGTCCGACGGCGCCACGGGAGCCTCGAGGCCGCCGAGGTAGCGCACATCGTCATCGTTGACGTACACGTTGAGGAACTTGTGCAGAGTGCCGTCGTCGTTGAAGACCTGGGCGGACGCCGCCGGAAAGTCCGCGACAACTTTGCCGAGGATCTCGCCAATGGTGACTCCGTCGACAGTTAGCGTGGCGTTGCCGCCTGCCGCAGGGCGCAGGACGGTCGGAATACGAACAAGTGGAGCCACAACACACCTCGCTAACGATTGCCACGATTGTTGACAAACTTGGTCACATATTACGGGCAACTCGTTAGAACGGGACCTTTACGCGACGGAACCCGGCCGATAAATCGCCGCCAATTGCAGCGCTGATCCCCCTAGGCCGAGCACCAGCGCCGTGAGAAGACCGTGGGTCGGGTTCGCCAGCCAGTGGAACAGCGACCCGTGGAGATGGTGATCAATGGCGTAGCGACCAGCACCCAAGGTAGCTGGGATGAGGCACGCGACGGCAATCATCAGGCAGTATTCGATGCCTTGGCCGGCATTGAACACGAAGAAGCCGTTTTTCCGGTGCACCGTGACAATCGCCACGACCATCAAAGCAATGAGTCCACCCGCGGCGACCGGCGTCAGGAACCCCACGACCAGAAGAGCGCCGACGCCGAGTTCCGTGGCCGCCGCCATCGCGGCGTTCAAAGACCCCGGGCGCATACCGATCGAGTCGAACCATTTTGCAGTCCCGGCGAGCTTCCCTCCACGGAAAACCTTGTAGAAGCCGTGCGCGAAAATCATGGCTCCCAGAAAAATGCGAACGATCGCAAGCGCGATATCAACGGACGTCGAGTCAGTCATGGTCAGCCACCTCTTTCATGCATCTCGAGCATACGGGTGGGCCCTCGCCCACGCTTACGCCGCGATCAGCCGGCCGGTCAGCGCGAGGGCCGTCAGGACGGCCAGCGTCGCTCCGAGGAGTCGCGTGGCCCAATTCTTTCCGAGGGGGTCGCCGTGCAGACCCGAAAGTGCGTCAATGCCAAGTCCCAACAGAGCCTCAAAGATCAAGAGGGCTCCCACTCGCCAAAAGGCCGAAGTGATCCAGGCCTGAATCACCAGCACCGCGACGGTACCCACGACAGAGACGACGAAGACTTTCCCCAAGCGACGCGGAATCGCGCGGTACATCCACGCCGGCACTTCACGCGGCGCGGCGTGCGCCTTGACGAACGACGCCGTGCCCATGATGGCCGCAACAACGAGACCGAGCCACAGTCGTCCCACAATGGACGAGACGATGAGGACAATGAAAATGCTGCGAATACCGAGCGAGAGAAATTCAAACTTCAAATGCTCATCAGGAAGTTCCTCGACCGTGACTTTCTGAAGTCGTTCAGGGTACGCCAGGGCGATGCCCGCCGAGAGGACGTACCTGCTGCTCACGGCGACCATCGCGATGACGCCGATCGCACTCGCGTGCACCGCGATCGGGAGGATGAGGTTCGACACGAGTGGGAGCGACTTCACAAGTTTCGCGGCCAGATAACTCGCGAGGGCCGTGCCGATGATGACGTCGCCGGCTCGGACCCACCAGGAATGGAACTCGTCGGGGTGATCTCGAAGGAAGGGTCGCAGTTTCTTGATCATGAACGGCACACCACACCACAGTGCACCGAGAGTGAGAGCGGAGTTCACCATGGGGATCGAGAAGATGTGACCCGTGCTGATGCCCGACAAGACGACCCACGCGATCGCGGCAAATCCAGCCAACGCATCGAAAATCCCGAGCACGAAGACTGCGACGAAAACCCCGTAATGCGGTGGCAACGGGTAGCCGTGCGTCTGCTGGGCGGCGACGGCACCGAGGACCAGCCCGGCCGCGGGCAGGAGAAGAGAGAGTGGTCCGAGCGGTGCACGCAGATAGGAACCATCGGACGTCAACGCACCACCAAGTGCGCTCACGGGGGCCACAGTGAGCGGAATGGAGATAGTCGCGTCGTCGACCTTTTCGTATCCCGGTAATCGCCACGTCCCGAGGCGGTCGCCCACTCCCCGTCGTTGGGCCCCCACCGTGTGATGCGTGACCTCCACCGACTTCACCGACGCTTGGTGCCCGGAGCTCTTGGCCTGCGCGCCGAGCGATCCATGAGCTCCGGCGGTTGATCCCGCCGTGCGTGCCAGCGCCACACCTGCCGCCACCGTCGAAAGGGCGGCGATCGTGCCCGTCAAGTGATTCATGGTCAGATTCGGTGTCGACGTCGGCGAGTAGTGGTGCAGATGACTCGGGGTCGAAAGCGTCAAAAATTTTTCGAAGTCGTCAACGCCCGGCAGGCGCACGGTCGCGAGCGACACGGGTGCCCCACCACTGACTGTCACAATGGCCGCATCCTGGTGCGGCACGAGGCGCGCCAACAGTGACGGGGGCAGAGTCACGTCGGCGAGAACCCGCCCCGACGCGTCGGCCGTGACGTGTGCGACGAGGTACGTCCCGGCCACGAAGAGTGCGTGTTGTTCTCCCGCCCATCCGTCGTAGAGAGGTGCCGCGAGCTCGGCCACTCCGCTGCTGTTGACCTTTGCTTCGGCGAGGACCACGTTGTCCGAATGCATGACGACGAGGGCCGTGGAGTTGGGCACCAATCCGGCCGTCACGATCGTAATGACGTGGTAGCGCCCCGTTCCGGGATATTCACCGGAGGGATAGGGCACGCTGGTCGATGTCGCGAGGTCTTGAAGAGATGTCGCCATCACCGGGGCCACGGCAACCACGGATGTCAGCGGTGACGATGATCGCAAGAGCCCCGACCACGCGGCAGTCGACGTCGGCACCACAAAGGACCCGAGAGCCTCCGTCGCGACGACCCCCACGTCGGCGCGCGACCCCGGTACCAAGCCAGACGTTGACGAGGACACTCGCACTCCCCCGGCAGAGAATTGGACCACGCCACGAGAGGGCAAGGACGATGAGAGTCCACCACCAAGTGTGACGGGCAAGACAAAGGGACCGGGTGTAATGACCAACGTGGTCGTCACCGGTGGGGCGACATAATTTGCGTCATCCAGCGACACGGTCACGGTGTAGACGCCCGGGGTGCTCGGCGGCGTCGACTGGCACGTCTGCGCAGTTTTCCCGGCGCAGTAGGAGTACATGAGACCCGGTCCCGCGGGATTGACCGACGCGGTCACCGCGTGCCCGCGACCGTCGGCGGCGACGGTGTCGCCCGTCACCGTGATCGTCGCCGGTGCGGGCGCGATCGAAAAATAATTGGCCGCCGGCGTGGCCGCTTGGAACGCGGTAGATCCGTCTTGCGAGGCCGTCACCGAACAATCACCCGCCCCCGTGATAGTCAACACGTCCCCCGTTACCTCACAGGCCCCCTGGGCGCCATAGGTCACGGGAAGACCCGACGTCGCCACGGCGGTGAGTGTGAGCGGTGCCTGACCGAAGGTCACGTTGGAGAGTGTCGGAAAAGAAATGGACTGCCCTTCGGGATCAAGGGTCGAACTCAGCGAGGTGGTGGGCGATGTCCCGGCGCTGTTTGTCGCAGTGACCGCAAAGTCGTACGTGCGTCCGGCGGGAAGTGACGTCAACGTGCACGAGGAGGCTGCTCCTGTCGCGGTCGTGCACGACGCACCTTGCGTCGTCACGGAGTACGACGACGGCGCATTCTTGGCGGACGCTCCTACCGGATGCCAGCTCACCGTGGCGTCGGCGGTGCCACCCATTCGGTGACTCCAGTGCACACCACTGACGATCGGCGCCACGGGCGCCGACGTGGCGAGCGGTGCTGCGTCAGCGCGTGACGGTGCGCCGACCGGGAGCCAGAAGATGGCGCAGAACAGCCACAGTCCAGCCAGACACACTTTTTGAGATCGCGGAAGATGGGAACGCAATCGAGGGGACACAGTGCGCAAGAATCTACCGGGACGCACTGAAATCAAATTGTGACATCTTGGTGACCGTCTCGTGACGGCGACCCGTTAGCCCTGTGCTTGAACGAATTTAACGACGCGTCGCACAATCATGCGCGGCATGAAACGTACGAGCCAGGTGCCGGACTTATTCATCACACCAGGGATCGCCACGACTTTGCGCGCCTTCGCCGCCGCCAACGCCGCTGTCGCCATCTTTGACGATGTCGGGAGTGGGACGTACTTCGCCAGTCGTGACGACTCTGCGTGGGCAGTCGCGAAGAAGCCCGACGAGAAGGCGCCCGGGCAAAACGCGGTGACGCTCACTCCGGTCCCGCGGACCTCTTCGGCGACCGCTTCCGTGAAGGACAAAACGTACGCCTTGCTCGCGTAGTACGTCGCCATACCGGGTCCCGGCTGAAACGCGGCCGTGGACGCAACGTTGAGAATGGCGCCGCGTCCCCGAGCCAGCATGCCGGGCAACGCCGCTCGGGTCAGCGTCGTCACAGCAACACAATTCACCGCGATCATGCGCTCCATTTCGCCGCTCGCGAGGTCCGCCACATTCCCGAGTGAACCAAAACCGGCGTTGTTGACCAACAGATCTGTGTTGCCCACCTCGGCGCTCACGAGCGCTATGCCGTCGGGGGTCGCCAGATCAGCCACGAGAATGCGTACATGGGTGAGCTCACTCGCCAGCTCCTGAAGAGCGGCTTCGGATCGAGCGACAATGGTCACGTCGTATCCCTGTGCGTGTAATTGGCGCGCGATCTCCTTGCCAAGACCACTCGACGCTCCCGTCACCACCGCAGTCGACACGACGTCTCCCTTCCTCAACTACTCACGCCACCTTACCGAGTAGTGCCGTTACGAGTCGTCGGTAGGGTTCGCCGCTGTGAGTTCGTCCCGATGCCGCCACGCGGACCACAACGCAGCCGCCCCGGAAGGCGCGAAGGGGTGCGCGGTGGTGACGTCCTCAATCACGTCATCCGAAAATTCAAAACCTCGCACTCCCGGTCGCGCCGCGAGCAGCGTCCCTTCGTCCGTCGTCGCGACGACGTCGGCGAAGGTCTCGTCGAACGCGTGCGCGGTAAAGACGGCGGCACAGAGAATTTCGCAGCTTCCCAAAACGGGATTCACACCAATTCCGGTCACGACCAGCCGCAACCCACCCTGGTCACGTGCGGCGTGCACTTTTCTGAGCAGGTCAGCATTGCCGTTGTGCTCGTCCATCCCGAGTAACTCCTCGGCGATTTCACGTTCAATCAGAGCGCCGAGGTCGGCGTCGCGGTACCACGCGTTGGTGTCCTCGCTGGTGGGCTGAAACACGCCGCACGGAACTACGTGCCACTGGTCCTGTTCGGTCGCCACCGCCGATCGATCGCGCCGGTGCAGTAGGAACGTCGCGCGCCCGTCCGACTCGACCCGCAACGTCACCACGCTCACCCCGATAATGACCTTACGATTCTCAAGATTCGTCAGATCTCCCAAAGAGCGGCGCAAGAGCGCTCGCGTCATATCGTCGCCAATGACCGCAAGTTCGTGACGCATGGCCTCGCCTTGATCGAAGAATTCGAAGTAGCGCATAGCACCCACGTCAAGACGGCACGTTGCGCCCTCACGCGAGAGAGCCACCATGCGGTAACAGAGCTGGTCTCGAAACAGCGTCGGTGGGGCGAGTCGTTGCACCACGTCGCTATAGCGCTCCTGCGGGAGTGCATCAGGGGGAAGCACCCCGTCTGCAGCGACGTATCGCGCTGCGGGTGTTTCCTCCAGGGGCCGCACGTTCACCACGAGATCATCGACGGGAATGGCCCGAGGGAGTTCCCATTCAGGTCGAGACAAGAGATAGGTGCGAGGATCCGTCAGACCGTACAGACGGCGAAGTGCGTGAAAAGTCGCCGCATCCGTTCGCAACGTGTGTCGCGTGTGTCGCCACTCGTCAATACGTGTCTTGTCCGTGGCCACACGTCCATCGTGGCACGGCGACTACAGACCCCCGTCGCTGGCCATCGCCAGTGGCTCGTCCGAGCGCATCTCATGTGCGCGTCGGCGTTCCGACGACTTTTCAACCACGAGTCGCACGACGCTCAAGGCGCTGAGAATCACGAAAGTGCCCGCCGACGCGACGATTAGGCCCTCCACCATCTTGCAGTTCCCATCATCTCGACCACTGTGCCAGTGGACAGGCTACCGCTCGGAGGGGCGTCACACTTGTCAACCCTCTGTCGACGTCGGTATCCACGATGCGGGTCGCTTTTCGAGAAACGCAGAGATGCCCTCGCGCGCTTCGGGGCCGCGAAATAGGTCTGCCGACAATTGCGCTGTCCACTCAAAGGCTTCCGACTCCGACATGCCGGGTACGCGCGCGAGGAGCATCTTCGCCGCCGCCAGTGCACCGGGAGCGCCCGCGAGGATGTCTGCTACTACTTCATCCACTGCCGCATCGAGGTTCTCCGCCGACACCGCCGTGTTGATCAAGCCCATGGACGCCGCCTCAGCAGCCGAGAATCGATGCCCTCTCAAGAAGGCGGCGCGCGCATCGGCGGCGCGCATTTTGGGCAGACAGAGGACGGAAATCATGGCTGGGGCAACACCGACGCGCACTTCGGTGAAGCCGAATTTGGCGGTGTCCACTGCGATCGAGATGTCGAAAGCGGCCGCCAGTCCCATTCCGCCGGCCACGCAGTGCCCGTTGATACGCCCGACGAAGGGCTTCGGCGAGTGTCGAAAACGGCCGAACAGAGCCATCGGGTCCACCGGAGCTCGAGGCGACCCACCTGACGATCGATCGCTCAAATTGGCGCCGGCGCAAAACGTCGTGCCGTCATTGGTCACGACAATTACGCGTACGTCCTCACGCGATTCCGCCGCATCGACCGCGTCAGCCAGATCCGCAGTGAGTTCCTGGCTGAGGGTGTTGCGCCGTTCGGGATCGGCCAAGGTGATGGTCATCACGCCGTTCGCGTAGGACGATCGCACCAGCGACATCAGCGACCCCGTGGTGCGGGACCCGTCGTGGGACCACCCGCAAAAGCCTGCGCGCGTTCGAGCCAGTGTCGCCCGAGCGCCCCCGCCTGTAGATCAGTGTCGTCGACATGACGACGCTGCGTGACGACCAAGCAGAAGTCCTCGGCCGATCCGGTGATCTCGTCGTCCGCGCAATCGCTCCCCCACGTCCAGTCCGCCCCGGACGGGGCCCGCAACGTCACGCGCACGTCTCCCTCCGGAACGTCCTCGCCCCGCACGCGATACGACCACGCCCTCGTAATGACGCCCAACTGCGCGATGTGACGCAGTCGATCCGTCGCGACGCGCGACACCCCCAACGCGTCGACGATGTCTTGGCCGTGCGCCCAAGTTTCCATGAGGCGGGCGGTGATGAACGACGCCGCCCCCATCGATGGTCCGTACCAGGGAACACGTTGGCCTTCGGTCAAAGAATTCGCTGCCGCCAACAATCGTGACCGATTCTCGCGCCACAATGTCACTCGCTCCGAGGCCCCCGCGCGACGAAAGTCCCCCAACGTGAAGTCATCGATGCCCGCGCCTCCCGCGGCCGCCACCAGGGCGTCGAAGGAGGCCCGAAAGGCGTCGGGGTCGCTTACCGCGAGCGCCGCGGAGCCGTCGAAATACCGCAGGTGTCCCACCTGGTCAACAATCGCCCACCCTGGACTCGACGTGGCGAGGAGCCACTGCTCATCGCTCAAGGACTCGACCACCTCGTCGAGGGCCTCATGTTCGGCCGCCAGATCCGCACACAGAGTACGAAGATCGCTCATGATGCCTCCAGAATTTCGACCGGCACGTCGACGAATCGAGCGCGGAGCCACTCACCCAATCCTTTGGCCTGCGCGTCCTGACGAGTGGAGGCCGCGACACCTTCCTGAAGAAGATCGTGCAGGACAAAATTCACCGACCATAAATTCGGGAATTCGTAGCGATCAATGGGCCTCTCCGCGCTTTCGGGAAGGAGTTCGCGGAGGCGTTCGGTTGTCAATTCACAGCGCAGCCATTCATAGGCCGCGGCCGATCGCGCAAACACACCTACGTTGGCGTGCCCACCTTTATCTCCCGATCGCGCACCGACGACACGACCGAGGGGAACTCTGTGCGTAGCGCCCCACGACCTCGGCGGTGCGGCGTCGACAGTATCCAGCTGAGCCGTCGGTCCGAAGACCGGCACCACCGACTCGACCATCGTCGTCGCACCCTGCAGATCGTGCACGTACTGCGGGACGAGCTCGCGATCGACGAGCGCGGGCACGTAGACCCCAAACGCGGAGCCCGCCGACGGGGAACCTCCGACGCCGAAGAATCCGGGAATCGTCGCCAGCGCGATCTCGGTGGCGGCGTTGGCGACCGCTCGCCCCACCTTGCGCTCATCGTGATCCTTCAGGGTGATGCGCCACAGCGCCACGGCCTCTTCGTTGGTAGCGGGGTCGACTTTGTCGGTGCGCAAGACACGTGTCGTGACGCTGTCAAAGTCCGAGGGCGAAAATGGGCACGCATCCCAAAACGCTTGCTCCACGAGACGAGCCTTTTCCTCAATATCAAGCCCGGTCAACGCTATCGAGAGATCCTTGCGATAGCCGCCAATCTTGTTCATCGCCACCTTCAACGTGGGCGGTGGCGCCTCCCCCGTGACTCCGGAAATGCGGACGCGATCGGGGGCAATCTGCGAGACCTCGAGGGTGTCAAAACGCGCGGTCACATCGGGACCGAAGTAGCGGGGTCCGGAAATTTCGTACAGGAGCTGTGAGGTCACCGTCCCGACGGACACTTGGCCGTCCGTCCCCTCATGTTTTCCGATAACTGAAGAGCCATCAGACGCGATGTCCGCCCAGGGAAATCCCACGTGCGTCATGTGGGGGATCTCGGTAAAGAAGGAGTAATTACCCCCCGTTGCCTGAGCGCCGCATTCGATGACGTGACCCGCGACAACGGCGCCGGCGAGTTGATCGAGATCGTCGCGCCCCCATCCGTGATGCCACGCCGCGGGACCGCACACGACTGCCGCGTCCGTGACCCGTCCCGTGATCACGATGTCAGCACCCTTCGACAGCGCTTCGACAATCCCGAAACAGCCCAGATACGCATTTGCCGTGAGGAAGTTGTCGTTTGGATCGAGAAGATCGCCGGTTTCAAAATGACGAAGGCCCGCACCCGACCCCTGTAAGTCACGCACGCGGTCCAAGAGGTTGTCGCCGTCCACGTACATGATGCGTGGGGCCAAGCCCAAGCGGTCCGCCACCTCCGCGACAGCTTCGGCACAACTCGCAGGATTGAGTCCGCCCGCATTCGCCACAACCTTCACGCCGCGGTCGAGGCATGTCCCCATCACTTGTTCCATTTGGGTCACAAAACTTCTCGCGTACCCGCCCGAGGGATGCTTGAGTTGCGTCCGCGCAAGGATCAACATCGTCAACTCGGCGAGCCAGTCACCAGTGAGGACGTCTATGGGTCCGCCCTCCACCATCTCTCTCGCCGCCGAGAGACGATCCCCATAGAACCCCGAACAATTGGCTACACGTAGGGGCTCACTCATGCGTCACCCTCGCCGCCGTCATCGAACCCCAGCAGTGTGGCGCCGTTTTCTACCTGTTGTCCGGCCGTCACGTAGACGTCGGTGACCACGCCATCGCGCGGCGCGGTGATGTGGTGCTCCATCTTCATGGCCTCGAGGACCACGAGTGTCGCTCCCTTGGTTACGACCTGGCCGACTTCGACTCGAACATCAAGGACGACGCCGGGCATCGGGGCGTGAAGACCCCCCGCACGCTCCTCGCGTCCGGGCACGGTGAATCGCGGTTCGAGGACGTACTCGACCGTGCTGCGATCAGACTGCAGAAAAACCCGGTCGCCAACACGGGTCACCCGCCGGCACGCGCGACGACCGGCAAGAGACACGTCAATCAACGTGGGGGTGCACTCGAACACGACTGCTTCGTGACGTCCGTCAACAAGGAATGAACCATCGCGACGACTCCGGTAGCGCAGGGCGACCGTGTCTCCGCCACGCGTGACTGTGAGTGACTCATCGGGCAGCCGCGCGTTTCGCCAACCCGACGGCAACTCGGCGAGTACGGCGGCTTCGCGACGATTCTCCGCCTGCACCCAGAGAGCCACGGCCGCGTCCAGCCACTGACGCTCGTCGTCGTCGATCTCGACGACGCGGGCGGGCGCGTGACGCTCAATGAACGCCGTCGTCGTGTCGCCAGCGAGGAACGCGGGATGGCGCAGTGTCGACACGAGAAAATCTCGATTTGTTGTCACACCACCCAGATGAAGTCCTTCGAGGGCCCGTGCGAGGACGCTGGCCGCTTCCGTTCTCGTTCGGGCGTACGCGATGACTTTGGCCAACATCGGGTCAAAGGACACCGACACCACCGACCCCGCCTGCACTCCCGTTTCCCAGCGCACGGAGGGCGCGTGAGGCGTCTCGAATGCGGCGATGGTGCCGGTGGCCGGAAGAAAGCCGGCCACGGCGTCTTCGGCGCACAGTCGCACTTCAATGGCGTGTCCGAGGACCATGACGTCCTCTTGAGAAACGGTGAGGTGTTCGCCGCGTGCGATGCGAATCTGCTCGCGAACGAGATCGATACCCGTCACTTCTTCGGTGACCGGATGTTCGACCTGAAGACGGGTATTCACTTCGAGAAAGAAGAACTCCTTCGTCGCGTCGTCGACCAGAAACTCAACGGTTCCCGTGGAGTAGTAGCCCATGGAACGAGCGAGGGCTAGTGCGGCGGTGCCCATACGTTCACGAAGCTCTACGTCAACAACGGGAGACGGCGACTCCTCCACCAACTTTTGGTGGCGACGCTGAATAGAGCACTCACGCTCGCCCAGGTGGACGAGGGCGCCGTGTTGGTCGCCGAGCACCTGGATCTCAATATGGCGCGAGGCCGCGACGTACCGCTCGAGAAACACGCGGTCATCCCCGAAGCCGCTGGCGGCCTCACGGCGAGCGGCGGCCACGGCGTCGGCCAAATCGGCCGCCGTCTCAACGACGCGCATACCCTTTCCGCCACCACCGGCGGATGCCTTCACCATGAGGGGAAAGCCCACCTCATCGGCGCGCTCGGGATCCTCCGACGACGGCAAGACGGGAACGCCCGCCGACCGGGCAAGCTCCTTTGCGCGAATCTTGTCGCCCATCTGAGCAAGTACGTCCACGGACGGACCAATGAAGATGAGGCCCGCCGCCGCAACGTCAGCGGCGAATGTGGCATTCTCCGACAAGAACCCGTACCCCGGATGGATGGCACCGGCGTACGCTCGGCGCGCGGCGTCAATGATGGCGGCACCGTCAAGGTACCCCGTCTCCAGGTGCACCGCAAGGTCGGCCTCCGTCACGTACGGCGCAGTCGCGTCGGCGTCGACATAGACCGCGACCGTGCGGAGGCCCATGGCCCGTGCAGTGCGGATGATGCGGCGTGCTATTTCGCCGCGATTGGCAATGAGAAGTGTGTCAAAGGTCATAGGCGGAACACCCCGTATCCTTCTGCGCCCCGAATCGGTTTGGTCCGCACAACCGACAGACACATGCCCAAGACGGTGCGGGTATCACGAGGGTCAATGATGCCGTCGTCGCTAATGGCGCCCGTCGCGACGAGGGCTAAGGAGCCCTTCTCCTGCGCGTCTTCCACCATTTCGACGATCTTGCGATCCTCTTCTTCGTCAAATGGCAGGCCCTGACGCTCCGCCTGTCCCCGGCGGACTTGGGACATCACGCCTGCAATCTGCTTGGGTCCCATGACGGCGATCTTGGCGGTGGGCCACAGGAAGGTGAATCGATTGCCGAAGGCGCGACCGGACATGCCGTAGGTGCCCGCCCCATAGGACGAACCGATAATGACGGTGAGATGCGGAACGGTGGAGTTCGTCACCGCGTTCAGCATCTGCGAACCCTTCTTGATGATGCCGTCGGCCTCGAAATCCTTGCCCACCATGTACCCCGTGATGTTCTGGAGAAACACGAGAGGCACGTCGATCTGATTGCACAATTGGATGAAGTGTGCGGCCTTTTCCGCCGCCTTCGGATAAATCACACCGTTATTACCCAAAATGCCGACCGGATACCCGTGGATCGACGCCCATCCGCACACGATGGTCGAGCCGTAGCGAGGCTTGAATTCTTCAAATCTCGATCCGTCGACGACGCGTGCGATCACGTCGCGCACGTCAACCGGCGACCGAAGATCCCGACTGACGAGTCCGAGCAATTCCTCGGCGTCGTACTGGGGCGCATCTGGTCGAAGACTGGGCTCCGGCCCCGCCTTCCTCCAATTGAGGTGCGAGACGACTTCTCGACACATACGAATCGCGTCCATCTCGTCCTCAGCGAAATAATCGCCCAAGCCCGAAATCTCAGCGTGCATTTGCGCGCCACCCAGGGTTTCGTCGTCCGATTCTTCGCCCGTCGCCATCTTGACGAGAGGTGGTCCAGCGAGAAACACCTTGGACTGGTCCTTGACGACGATGTTGTAGTCCGACAATCCCGGCTGATATGCGCCACCGGCGGTTGACGATCCGAAGACCACACAGACGGTCGGAACGCGCTCCTTGGAGAGTTCGATCAAGTCGTAAAAGAAGCGCCCGCTCTCGGCAAAGTGGCTGGTCTGACTGCGACGCTGAGATCCCCCACCCCCCTGAACGCGCAAGTCGGCTCCCGCGGATTCGACGAAACTGACGTAGGGAATTCGATTATCGCGAGCGATCTCGAGGGCCCGCATCCACTTCTTGCCCGAGTACGCCGTCAGCGCACCACCAAGAACCGTCGGATCGTTCGCCATGATGACGCATTCAGTTCCCGCAATCACGCCAATGCCCACCACCATCCCTCCACCCAGGGCGTAGTCGGAGTCGTAGGCAGCGAGGGCGCTGATTTCGAGGAAGGGGCTGTCCGGGTCGATCACCGCGGCGATGCGCTCCCGCACGGGCATCTTGTTGCGCGAGCGCATGCGCGCCATCGCCTTCTCACCGCCGCCGGCCTCGGCTTGGTCCAGCAGTTCATCGACAACAGCTAGTTGTTCCAGCATGTCGCGGCGGTTCTTTTGAAACTGTTCACCCGACGGATCCACCGCCGACGACAGTGGCGGTGCCAACAAGGTTTGCTTCACGTGGCGATACTAACGAGCAGTACCATTCGGCGTCGGGAGTCAAAGGGGCCGTATCCCGGTCGATGCTCCCGTGGGGGTGACCATGCGCACGGCAATAACCGACCTATTCGATATCGATGTTCCCATCCTTGCTTTCACCCACTGCCGCGACGTCGTCGCCGCCGTCACACGAGCGGGCGGTCTCGGGGTCCTCGGTGCCGTGGCGCATTCTCCAGACCAACTGGAAATTGATTTGGCCTGGATTGAAGATCAGGTCGGCGATCGCCCCTACGGCGTGGACCTGATCGTTCCGGCGAAATACGCCGGCAGCGAGACCGGTGGCTACACCCTCGATGACATCCGCCAACTCATTCCATCCGAGCACGTCGATTTCGTCAATGACATTCTTCGTCGCTACGACGTCCCACCGCTTCCTTCTGACGAACCGGCCCGCGGCGCGCTGGGTCGCGGCGGGGGCGACAGCAACTCCGCGCCGTTCTCCGAGGGTCAAGCAGGTCCCCTGTTGGAAATTTCTCTCGCCCACGCGCCGCGCCTGATCGTCAACGCCCTCGGACCACCACCGCCCCACATGATTGACCGGGTGAAAGAAGAGGGTCGTCTCATAGGAGCCTTGGCCGGCAAAGCGCAGCACGCACAGCGACACGTAGCCACGGGCGTGGACATCATCATCGCCCAGGGCGCCGAAGCCGGAGGACACACGGGCGAAGTGGGCACGATGGTTCTGGTGCCGGAGGTGGTCGACGCGGTGGCGCCCGTTCCGGTGTTGGCCGCCGGCGGCATCGGACGGGGGCGACAAATGGCAGCCGCGATGGCCCTAGGAGCACAGGGCATCTGGTGCGGTTCGGTGTGGCTCACGACCGAGGAAGCCGAAACCCACCCCGTGGTGAAGCAAAAATTCCTCGACGCCAGCTCGTCGGACACCGTTCGTTCTCGATCGCGCACGGGCAAGCCCGCTCGCCAACTACGGACCGCCTGGACCGACGAATGGGATGATCCCGCTACGCCGCAGCCGCTCGGCATGCCCTTGCAGCCCATCTTGGTCAGCGAGGCTCTCGCGCGTATTGACCGAGCCGCGCTCCGCCCCGGATCAGGGGCGGAAAAGCTCACCAATTACTTTGTCGGTCAAGTCGTGGGAGCGATGAACGAGACCAAGAGCGCGTCGCAGGTCGTGTACGACATAATCGACGAATTCATTGAGTCGGTACAGCGCCTGTCCCATCTACTCGATGACTAATCAGTATCCAAGGTAACAACGCCCCTCGTTATTACTATTGATCCGAACGGCGTACGACGCCGTTCGGGCCTCCGGGTTCGACAGCGAGGGTCCTTGGTTGACGACAAGCGAACGCACACCAACCGAACGCGCGCCTGAGCGATTCGTCGCGCCCACGTGGCGCACGCCGAGGGAGCTTCGAGAGTGGATCCGTCAGCATGACGAGACCCCCGACGCCACCACGCCTCGCCGTCGTTTGACGTGGCTCGAAGACTTGGCCGCCCTTCTCGTCCTGGCCTCCGTATGTGCCTGGATTGGGTGGCGTACCGGTGATTTTCGAGGATTCCCGAAGGGGTACGACGATTTCGGCCATCTGAGCTACGTCTCGCTGCTCCAGCACTCCTTCCCCCATATTCAATGGAACGCCGCGTGGTACAGCGGCACGCGCGGCATCCCCGGTATCTACGGGCCCGCCTACCACCTTCTCGTTCTCGCTGCAGCCACGGTCACGGGTGGGTCCCTCGGCGGGACGATGGTGGCATTGACGGCGGTGTTCATGATGGCGACGATCGCCGGGGCCTATTCATTCGTTCGGATTGTCACGACGTCGAGGATCGCCGCATTGATCTCGGGGCTGGTGTTGCTGGCCACGCCCGCCCTCTGGGAGCAATCACTCATCGAGGGCGAATACGCGCGGTTGCTCGCGATCACGTGCACCAGCATCGCCATGGCCCTCGCGGCGTGGTACGTCTCATCCCCCACCCGCCGGCGCTTGATTCTGGTCATTATCGCCCTGTCGGTCTCGCTGTTGTCCCACCAAGAGGGCGGCGTGGTGGGCGTGATTACGGTCACGTGCCTCCTCACTTTCACCCCAACGCGACCCCTGCGAGACCGACTCACGTCAGGTCTCGCAGCACTGGTGGCAACGTGTGGGGCCGTCGCGTTCTTCTATCTCCCCCAGCTACCCCTGGGCATCCCAACGTATCTTCAGGATCCCGGTAGCGCGCTCAGCCTGGTCCGCAATCAGCCTCTCTCCCTGAACATCCTTTTCGGTTTTCATGCGCCACAGATGAAGGGCATGGCATTCCTCTGCGCGCCACTCGCTGTCGTCGCGGTTCTCGTTGTGTGTCTGGAATGGACGCTGACGCGTCACTCGGCTACGCGACGTCCGGGCCTTCCAACATTCCCCGTCACCCTCGCGCTCTTGGTGGCCCCCGCCGCCATTGCGCTCTATTCCCTCGTCGACTTAAGCCCAAAGACGCAATGGAACCTCTCGAGCATCAAACCGGCCGAGCTCGTCATCTTCTTGTCGCTCAGTGCCGCGCCGCTCATCGGTCTGGGTGTTGCCGTCATTGAAAGATCATTGCCGCGCCTCGTCGGAGCGGGCGTCGATCTCATGGTCGTGGCACTTGTCGTGTGGCTACTCGCGTACGTCGTCGCAGGTCTACCGCCGGCCCTTAACGGAAAGACTCCCGAACAGCGAGCACTCGCCGCGCTGCTTCCACCAGAAGCCCACGGCACGCAGGCCTTCCGAATCGGGGGACTCACCGACGACATCACGAGTTGGATCAATGCGGATACCACAACGCCGCAAATACGTGGCTACATCAACCAGCAAAATCTCCACTTGGACTGGCAGTACTGGCTCGAGACCTCACTCACCAATCCGTCGCTTCCGCTCGCGCAACGCGAATACTTCTTCAACTGGTGGTCGATCAAGTGGATGTACGTCGGCCCAGGACTCAGTGCCCAGGCTCCCTACCTAGACGAACCGCATACCTTCGCGAGCGTGGGCTCCACGACCGCCGCGTCTCCGTATCAGCTCGTTCAGTATCAGAACCCTGAGCCCATCGCCTCGGCCACGTCAGCCCCAACGGTTCTCGTCATTACGCCCGACCACACGACCTATGACTATTTCCTTCGTCAGACGGGACTCGCGGGGCAGGGACCGACGACCGTCATTCCTGTTGAGGGCGACCGGGCTCTCGACGAGTATTCCGTCGCGGATCTTCGGCACTTCACCGCTGTCGCGATTTACGGCACCACGCCGATCACCAACGCGCCCCACGTGGCCGCCACGTTACGCGCCTACGCGAATGGTGGAGGCCACGTGTTGCTCGAAGCCGATGGCAACGAGGCCACCTTGGCGGCGGTCAGTGCCGTCGGGGGCCCGATTCCCGTCAGCCTCATCGGAGTGACGTCTCTCGGCGGCAGCTGGCATTTCGTTCCCAGTTCGACGCTGCCGACGCAATCTCGTCGGCAGCTAACCGCATTTAGTCCCCCGAACGTCGGGGGAGGTCTCTGGAATGTGGATACGGGACTGGCTCTGCACCCCGGAACGCAGACGCTTCTCCGTTCGTCGTCGCATGTCGTGGTCGCCCGTCTGGGTGTCGGCCAGGGAGAAATCACGTGGTCGGGCCTCAATCTTCCGTACCACAGCGCCATTTCGAAGGTGTCGGCAGAAGCGTCCTTCAATCTGAGTCTCTTGAACTTGCCTTCAGCCACATCCGCACCCGCGAGCAGCGCGCACCTGCCGCTGAACGGTCCCATTACGGTGCGCGCTCCTCGAGGATCCTCGGGCGTGCTGGTAAAAGAAAGTTTGACGCCGAATTGGACGGCCACCATCAACGGCCGTTCCGCGACTGTCTATCCCGCCGGTCCGGGGTTTATGTACGTTCCATTGTCGACCGCGCAACCCGCGACGGTGACGTTGTCGTATCGACTCACGATGGTCCAGTCAGTTGGCCTTTGGGTTTCTGTCGTGAGCGCCGGGATTCTTGCTCTTGGCCTGTTACTCCCGTGGGGACTGATCGCCCGAGTGTGGCGACGTCGTCAAGCCTCGAAGGGTCTCGTCGTCTAATCCCAACGGGTGCTGACTCATCCACACGCGAGCCCACAACAATTCATCCACGTAATTCCCAAACCCAAAAGTCTTGACGGTAACGGGATCGGACAACCACGTCGCGAGTTCGCGTGTGACGGAATCATCTTCTTCTACACGTATGAGCCACGCAGCGAGAGGCTGCCAGTCGGTCACGCGAAGTGTTGGCATCTCGGCAACCCCTCGCCGACGATCCTCCGCGTCCGCCGACTGGACCAGGCGGGCAACGTCAACCCACGCGCGGCGTCGTTCACGTGACGACACGAAGGACCGGATGCCGAATCCGACAATCACAATCAGCGCGAGTGCACCAAGGACAAAGACCACCCCGTCAACCTACGACACGCATCGCAGTGGTGGGACCATCTCGCGACATGACAATGGCCCCGGCATGCTGCCGGGGCCATTGTCATGTCTTAGAGCCCGTCACGGGCTCTCGTCGAACTAGATGTTCTGACGACGCTTCTGAAGTCCTCGCAGCACCAGGAATCCACCAGCGGCGAGCAGCGCGACCACCATGGCACCGATCGCACCGGCGAGCGGCTCGTCGACCGTGTTGATGGAGACCGTGAAGTCATTCGAGTTCGTGGACGTCGTGGTACCGGGGTCACCGGTCGGCGTCGTCGTCTCGATCACCGTGTTATGGAAGGTCGTGGTCTGCGTGACGGACTGCACCGTGGTCTCGAAGCACACCTGAACCGCGTCACCAATCCACGTGATCTGAGCACCCGGAGCATTATTCGCGGGCCACGTGAGATTGCTCGGAACGCCCTGAACGGTCACGTCCGCGGTGAGCGACGTGTCGTCACCACTGAAGGGAATGGACGAGATGTCGAGGACGCCGTTCGTCGTCGTCACGTTCTCGAAGCCACTCACCGGCTGTCCGTTTGCGTCATACAGCGTGACGAGAACCTCGGAGAAGTCCGACGGCGCAAGACCAGTGATCTTCACTTGGTTCCAACTGGTGACGTGCGAAGGGCTGCCGTCGCAGTACGCGGCGCCAGCGGCCGCCGTCGGCGCCGCAGCGACTTCCGTGGTGGCGGACGTCTTGCAGGTGCCCGCCACGCCGGTCGCGACGTCGATTGAACGGATCAAACCGCTGTCCGCGTCAGACCAGAAACACACCGGGTCGTACGGGTCAACCGCCACGGAGTAGAGACCCTCTTGGCCCACGGTGTTCGAGTAGCGGTCATTTGAGGCCGAGAGCGCCGGGAACATGATCTGTCCCTGGGCGGGGTTGGCCGAATTGCTCCAACCACTCCAGCCGTCTGAGCCCGTACCACCCGTGCAGCCCGTGCCCGTGGCCCAGTCGAAGCAGTCCACTTCGTTACCCGAGACATTCGACGCATCGTGGGCGTAGAGCAGGAAGATGCGCGAGCCCGAGCGGGTACCCAGTTCAGCCTTGAGTCCGCCGGTGTACACACCAAGGTGGGTGCTGTGGAAGGCGTCCAGTTCGGCCGCGGCACCGGTGTTCACGGAGCTGTTGTTGTTCAAACAGGCCCAACGACTTCCGGTGTAGGGGTTGGACTGCACGAAGGAGCTGTGCGTGCACACTCCAGTTTCGGCGCCGGACGCATTGGTCAGCGGCACGATGTAGTCGGCGCCGGCGTACTGCGAGTTCCCTGACGTCGGGAACGACGTGGCGACATTCACAAATCCTGCCGGCGTGCCACCCGTCCAGCCCGTGCACGTGGAGTGGGTGGCGGGGTTAAAGCAAGTCACGTACTGGCTCGTGTTCACGCCACCATTTGAGGTGGCGCCACTCGTGGCGTAGATCAGGCCGCCCGAGACAAGGGCCGACGCATCGTCCGACGACGAAATGGACGATGCGAAAGGCTGGTTGGCGCACAGCGCCATGCTGGTCGTGACGCAGTAGAACTTCGATCCGTCCCAGGCATAAATGCTGGAGCCGACCTTCACGAGGTCGGGCGACGCCGACTTCGAGCCAATGGAGGTGTACCCCTTCGGGCTGCACAGCGTGATGTTGCTGGTGTTGGACAGGTCAAGGCAGACAATGGCGTCGGTGCCACCCGTGGAACCGAGGAAGTACACGCGTCCGGTGGCGATGTCCTGAACCGGCTGAGCGCGGTCCAGCGTGGCAATCGAGGACGAGATCACCTTGTCCGACTCAACGGCGCCAGTGGTCTTGTTGAAGCACTCCGCCTCAAATTGACTGTCAACGTGGAAGGTCGTGCACACAGACGTCGGCGTGAAATAGGTCTGGAATCCGTCGCCACCACTCTCCGCGAGGCTCGCGGCCAGAGGTACGTTCGGCTCCGGCAGAACCGCGGCGTTACCCGTGGATGAATCACCGATGAAGGACGCGTAGGCGCGGACATTCGTCACCGATGACGCGGGGGTCGGCTCGGTCGTCAGCCACGTCGATCCGTTGTTGGTCGACCATTCGGGGATCCACCCGGCGGGAGCCTGCAGGGATCCAGCGACGTAGGAGTTGGGGGCGACGATGCCGTCTTGGATGTCGGCGGAAATGGTCTTGCCCGAGGTGTTCTCGTAGGAGATCGTCCACTTAATGGTGTCACCGACGTTGGCCACGCTGGTCGAGCTGTTGGTCACGTCCACGCCGCTCTTCGTGATGGTCGCATTCGCGTCGGCGAATGCCGGTGCCGACACCGACAGCACCACAACGGCGCCTGCAGCAGCACCAGCGAGGGCGCGTCGAAGACTCGAGGGAACAATTCGCATGCGTGTATCCATTTCTTGCTGAGAGATCGGTCCGTATTGTTCTCTCGAACAACCGACGCGAATCTCCGTAGTAGGCAAAAAAAATAATCTAGAAGTTGACGTTGTGTCAAATAGTGGGGTGCACTTTCTGTGATAGATGCCCCTTGACACTGTGTCGACTAACCTGTACGTTTTCTAGGTCCGCAAAGAAGAAAATTTATCGGACAGGTGGGTGCTCTTCCCCCAAGGGAGAAATACCGCCAAACTGGCGAAAAATCGAAGAAGAGGGATTATGCGGGTCTTGGCAGTCGGAGCTCACCCGGATGACATTGAGTTGGGTTGCGGCGCCACCCTCCTCGCTCACATCGCACGTGGCCACGAAGTTTCCATGTTGGTAATGACCACCGGCGAACAGGGTCCTCAGATGGCGCGTTCGCGCACGCACGAACAAGAAGACGCCGCCAAGCTGCTCGGAGCGAATCTCTTCTGGGGAAACTTTGAGGACGGAGCGGTCCCGGAAGGTCGTACCGCCGTTGGTTCGATCGAAGCTGTGTTGAAGGAAACCGGAGCAGACGTCGTCTACACGCACGCCAGCCGCGACACGCACCAAGACCACCGGGCGACCGCCGTGGCGACACTTGCCGCTGCCCGTCGCGCGACCACGGTTCTCCAGTACGAATCGCCCAGCACGATTGGTTTTGTGCCCACGATCTTCGTTGATGTGGACGGCTACGTCGAAGGCAAGCTCGCTCTCCTACGGGCCCACGGCTCGCAAGTGGAGCGCAACGGGCTCGTGGACCTTGAGGCGATCGAAGCCCAGGCTCGGTACCGTGGCTTCACGGCGCGGATGCGCTTTGCCGAGGGTTTCATGTGCGAACGGATGCAGTTTGACCTTGGGGCGCACCGCATGACGCCGGAGCAAGAACTCCTCCTCCTAAATCAGACCCACTGACATTCTCCTCGGCATCGCCGGGGCGCGCTCGATCGTGGTGAGCAATCTCGTTTTCGCTCTAACCCGTGCGTAAACTGGACCCAATGGCGACTCCGAACCACGGCGGAGGCCCCAACGGTGCGCCGTGGGTGCTGTTGAGTTTGCTCGGGGCCGTCCTCGTGGGCGTCGCGGTTCTCGGCGCCAACACCGTGAACTCCATCCTCATCATTTTCCTTGAAGTGGTTTTCATCATCTTTTTCGCGCGCCACATGGTGTTCGCCGTCGGAGCGATGAAGTCAGCGGCCACTGACCTTTCGCCTGCTCTTGATCAATCGACGCCCGATGCTCTCCCCCGCGTCACCATTCTCGTGCCGTGTAAAAACGAAGAGTCAGTGGTTGCGTCGCTCGTGGCGAGTCTGGCCAATCTGGACTATCCCCACTCGCAACTGCAGCTCATCATCATCGACGATGGGTCGACGGATTCGACGCCCGAGAAGTTGGACGCCTTGGCGGCCGTCACCCCTATTCTCAACGTTCTTCACCGCCCTCCGGGCGCCGGTGGCGGAAAATCTGGGGCCCTGAACGACGCGCTAACCATCGCGACGGGGGACATCATTGTTGTTTTCGACGCGGATCACCAGCCCGCCAATGACGTGGTCTGGCGACTCGCCCGCCACTTCAACGATCCGGGAGTGGGTGCCGTTCAAGGCCGATGCGCCATCGTGAATCCCGACGATTCACCGTTGACGCGACTTATCGCAATGGACTACCTCGCGGGCTACCTAGTGAACGAGTACGGCCGACAGTCGATCTTCCGCCTCCCCGCCTATGGTGGCGCCAACTGTGCCGTGCGCGCGAGTTCATTGCGGGAAGTCGGAGGCTGGAACCCCGATACGGTGACCGAAGACACCGACCTCACAATGAAGCTCATCTTGAGCGGACAACGTGTTCGCTACGACGTGACCGCGGTGGACTACGAGGAAGGTGTCGTCACGCTGTCTCGATTCTGGCGACAGCGGTATCGATGGGCCCGCGGACATCAGCAGGTGTGGCGCGACTACCGACGACAAGTTCTCGAGTCTCGACGATTGACTCTTTCCGAGAAGATCGAAACGATGATGTTCCTCCTCGTGTTCCACATGCCTGTCTTCAGCTGCCTTGGTCTCGTGCTGTTGATTCCGTGGATGATCGGTCTCACACACCCTGGCGCCGCGGCCAACGCGTTCGTGCTGTGGACACTCTTGTTCCTCGGACCGCTCTTGGAACTCGGCGGCGGTCTCCTCATCGGTAGGGCACCTCGACGATGGGTCTTCTCGCTGGTGTATTTCCTCCCGCTGTTCTTCGTCTCCATCGCGCTGTGTACCAAAGCGTGGTTTGACGGTCTTCTCGGGCGGCCATATACGTGGGTGAAGACCAGCCGCGCTCAGGACCCCACGACGCAGGTGGCACCGTGAACGCATCAAGCATTCGGTTGATCTACCGAACCCTTGCGCTGCTCGTTGTCCTCGGGGTGATCTACGCCGTGGCGAAGGACCCGTTCCGTGTTGCGGAGACGCGTGCCTCCGTCGCACTGCTCGGCCTCTTCGGCGCCGGCAATCACGTCATTTACATTCAGCCCTACTCGATCGCCGTGCTCCCGTCGGGAGCCGAGCCCTTCGAAGCCGTGGTCACTCTCTCCTGTTCATCCCTCGCCTCCGCTCTGTCCATCATTTGCATGGGTGCCATCGCGCCAAGAGGGCGAGCATTCCGTCGGACATTCGCCACGCTGACGGCAGTCGGCCTCGTGGTGGGTGGCAACATCGTTCGTATCACCGTGTCGATCGTGGTGGGTATCTTCTACGGTCGTGGGAGTTTGGTTCTCTTCCACGACTGGGCCGGCAGCACGTTCACGTTTATTTACACCCTCGGTGGATTCATGATCATGTTGATGATGCTGATGGACAAAAGAGCCGCTATCCCCCGTACACAGGAGAACCACGTTGAACACGTCTGAACACGTCACGGTCCTAGTCACAGGCGCGGGAGGCCCGGCAGGTGTTGCCGTGATCCGTCGATTACGGCAGGACGGACACCGCGTCATCGCCATGGACTGCGACACCTCCGCGGTCGGCCTTCGACTCGCGGATGCTGCGGTGGTGGGTCCGCGGTCCGCCGACCCCACGTTCGTCGACACCCTGCTGGACGTCGCGTCGAATCACGGCGTGGACGCAGTGATTTCCACCGTCGCGGAAGAACTCGGTGTGCTGAGCGACGCCCATCCCGCGTTTGAGGCCGCCGACGTGGCCCACTGGTTTCCCTCTCGCGACGCCGTGGAGACGTGTGTCGATAAGTGGAAGTTTGCCGAGGTCCTTCGGGGAACAGGAATACCCATTCCGGCCACCAATCGATCCGCTGATGGGGTCCCCGGGCCGTGGATTGTCAAGCCCCGATTTGGACGAGGCTCGCGTGACGTCTTCTCCGTCGACGATCCTGACGATCTTCCGTGGGTCCTCGCGCACGTGCCCGATCCGATTGTTCAAACGCGACTGCAGGGACGCGAGTTCACGGCCGACGGCCTTATCGATCTCGGCGGGACCCTCGTCGGCTGCGTGCCGAGGTGGCGCACGGAAACCAAGGCCGGTATCTCCACCAAGGGCGAAACGTTTCTCCACGACGGCGTCAACGAGCTCGTTCACGCCACCGCTCTGGCCGTCGGTCTCACCGGACCCATCTGCCTCCAAGGATTTCTCGACGAGGACGGCACGCTCGGGCTCGTCGAGGTAAACCCTCGATTTTCGGGAGGGCTCCCACTGTCACTGGCTGCGGGTTGTGATCTTGTGGGTCAGTACCTCGCCGCCATGCTCGGCCGTGAGATCGACCGCACTCGCCTCACGACCCGACCGGGCGTGTCCATGCTGCGGTACTTCGAGGAAGTCTTCGAAGGATGAACATCCTCGTACCGCTCGGCACGCGGCCGGAGATCGTCAAGCTGGCACCCGTGATTACCGCTCTTTCCCGACGCGGCCACCACGTCATCACACTCGCCACCGGACAGCACTACGACGCCAACCTCACCGACACGTTCTTTGACGAGCTCGGCATTCAGCCGGAGATTCGTTGGGACCTCCCGGCCGCTGAGTCCGAACGCGTGGGCGTGATTCTCACGAAGGCACTCGATGTCTTGGCCGAACAATCTCCGGACCTGGTGGTTGTCCTGGGTGACACCTACACGGTGCCCCTGTTTTGCCTGGCGGCACGACGACACCAGATCCCGCTAGTTCATGTGGAAGCGGGGCTACGGAGTTTCAACGAAACGTCCATCGAAGAGACGAACCGAAAGATCGCCGCCGCGTCGGCCCGGTTTCATTTCGCACCGACCCCTCTGGCCGCTCGTTTCTTGCGCGAAGAGGGCGTCCCCGAGGAACGAATCCGCGTCGTCGGAAATCCGGTTATTGATGTGTTGGTGGGCAAGGGTCTCACGCGCGTCCCCGCGGACCAACGGCGTGGTGTGTTGTTCACGGCCCACCGTCCCACCAATGTCGACAATCCCGCGCGCCTCACCGACCTCGTGTCCATTATCGAGCGGCTCTCTTCTGAAGTCGGACCAGTCACCTTTCCCGTGCATCCTCGGACGCGCGCGCGACTCCTCGAGAGTGGCCTGTGGTCACGCCTTGAGTCGATCGACGTCACCCTGTGCGATCCTCTTCCCTACGAGGACCTCCTGTCGGTTCTCGCGACGTCTCGTGTCGTCGTGACGGACTCCGGCGGCCTCCAAGAAGAAGCCGCGTTCTTCGGCGTTCCGGCCATCGTCCTGCGTCGCTCCACGCCCCGATGGGAGGGCGTTGAACAGGGTGTTGCCGCACTCTCCGGTGTGGACGTCGAACGCGTTCTCGCTCTGGCCGCGCACTTTGCGGAGGCCGCAACACTGACGTACGTGGCGGGTGCGCCGTGTCTCTACGGCGACGGCACGACGTCGGAACAAATCGCGGACGCTCTTGAAGATCCGGCCGTGCTTGACCTGTTGCCCACCCGCGAACCCGACCTTACGGAGTGGACGCCGGCGTGAGCACTGACAGCGTTCGTGCAGTGATTTTCGATCTCGATGACACGCTCTACTTGCAACAGTCGTTCCTCGACGCCGCCTGGCATCACGTCGCGGAGTTCGCCGCCCAACGGAGCTCAGTGCCGCGGGAGGCGTGGTACGAGAAATTGTCGCTGTATTCATCGCAGGGCAGCGACCGCGGCGGCATCATCGACCGCGCGGTCGCCGATCTCGACCCGTCACAAGATATTCAGCTTCTTGTGGACCGCTTTCGCAGCTTTGCGCCAGAGTCGCTCCCCCTCATCGACAACGTCGAAGATGCGTTGACCGCGCTACACGCGGTGGTACCGCTCGGTCTCATTACGGACGGTGACGTCACCATCCAGCGAGCAAAAATCGCGGCTCTCGGTATCGCCCACCACTTTGACGCGATTGTGATCTCTGACGAAATTGGTCGCGAGTTTCGCAAACCGCACCCGGCACCATTTCGTGCCGCGCTGGAGGCGCTGGGTGTCCCCGCATCACACGTCGTCTACGTCGGTGATCGCCCCGAAAAGGATGTCGCCGGTGCGGCCAGTGTCGGTATGCGCGCCATTCGCGTGCGCACGGGCGAATACGCCGCCAGAGAATCGCAGACACTCCCCTGGCACGACGTCGCTGATGTGCTCGAAGCGATCAAGGTCCTCCGCACGTACATCGCGGAGTAGAGACTTACTTCTTCTTTTTCTTCTTGGGCGCCTGCTCGGAGCGAATCACAATGACGACCTTCTGCTCGTTGTCGTCATTGTCGACATCGCCATCTTCGTCGTCATCGTCATCGTCATCAGAGTTGACGCTGCTGTGATCGGGTTCGACCGGCTCCTCTGTCGCCACGTGATGAATTTCCACAGTCCCTCGGCGCGCGATCAACGGCTCTTCAGGAAGCTGCCCGTCACCCGCCATGAAGCGCTCCAGTAACGCCCGCGCGTCCGCGAGGACCGCGCTTTGGCCGTCGCGCGCGGACGCCACGATGGCGGCAACTTCGGCGTACGTCTGCTCAAGCACCGCGATACGTTCCGCCCGCGCAGCGGCCTCGATCGACCGAGCGGTGGCCTGCGCGCGCGCAATGATGTCGTCGGCCTCGCGTTGAGCATCAGCGACCACGGCGGACCGTTGCGCCACCACAGGAACGGGAGCCACGAGTGGCGTGGGGGTCACGACCGTGACGTCGCTCGGGATCGGCTCCGGCGCGGGTTCCTCGGAGACTGGTGTCACCGGAGGCTCCGGCGCGACGACCGGCGCCGGCGCCGGCGGCACGAGAGTCGGTTCGGGCGGATTCGCCTCGTTACGGGCCTTTGCCCACAGGCGCAATTCGACCAACTTGCGATTGTCGGCCGGTTCCCACTGATTGCGCGTAATGGCGAGCGCCAAGGCGTCAAGAACATTCGCGTCAGGTTCTGAATTGATCAAAGGACGCAGTGCCGGGGCGTAATCGCCGATGCCGCGCTCACTCATGACCTCAATTGCGGCCCGACGAACGAGGGGGTCCGGATCCCGTAGCGCCCGAGAGAGCTGCTGAGATCCCCGCTGCGAGCGGACGTATCGCCAGAGAACAGCGCCCAAGATGAGCGCGGCCCCCACTGCGATAATGGCGAAACGCCAACCGTCCGACATCACTCTCCTCTAGGCATCCACGCGCGGACAAAAATTCTCTTTGAGCCTAGGGCCGTCGTCACCACAATTCGGGGATTTACGCGAGGGTGATCGAACGCCGATGACGTCGCCGCGCGGACCACATGCCCACCGCGAAGATGCCTGCCCCCAACGCGCCCATCGTCAAGAGACCCAGGGCGCCGCCGGCGGACAATTGGTCCTCGCTCGTACAGTTGCAGATGGTGACTTGGTGATCACCGGTCGACGATGCGTTATTCGAAGACGTGAATCCCACGCGCACGCTTGACGGCAGCGTCACCGTCAGCACGAGGACGTTGGCGCCGTCGAGACCAACGGTCAGCTCACCGTGGTCGTACGTGACGTCGACGAGGTGCAGTCCGTACAGCGGAAACGGCACCTCACTCGTATCCAACCAGTCCTTCTGGCTCCCAGAACCGCCCGTGAGGACACCGACAAAGTTATTGGAGGGATCTCCCTGGTCTTGGTGCGTCACAAAGGCCACGCCAATGCCACCTTGGACGCCGTCGACGAGACCCGGCGTATTGGTAAAGCCAAGTCCACCGTTGGCCGCACCGAGCGTGGTGGGCGGGGTTTGATCAGCGTCGGCCATGACGAACGTGATGCCATCCGCTCCGCCCGTCGCTCCCATATTCAAGAAGAACTGAATGTGAAAGCCCGCCGACATTTGGGGCGTCCCGTAAAACGCGGAGCCGGCTTGGGAGACGCCGCCCGCGGAGGTGAGACCGATCGCCCCGCCGGTCCACGCCGCGGAGCCGTTGAGCGTCCATCCGTGATTCGACGGGCCCGTCGGGGGCCACGCGACGGAGGCACCCGCGGGACCTGCACTGACGAGAAGGGCCACCAGCACGGGCACGACAGCACTCACAAGTCGCCGACGCGAGGAGGAAAACACGCTGAAAGCCTACGGTCCCGGCGGGCACAAAAGTGGTCGCACCGCGGTGAGAGTCGCGAACACTATGGTCACCCTGAACGAGGAGGGGCCATGTCGGTGACACAAGGATTTACGACGGAGCGTTTTGCGGGAGTTCGCGAGGTGCTCGACGCCAGCCTGAACAGCGGTGGAGATGTGGGCGCGTCAATCGCCATTCGCCACCACGACGAGGTCGTTGTCGACATCTGGGGCGGGTTCACCGATGCGGCGCAGTCCGCCCCGTGGCAGGACAACACGCTCGTCAATGTCTGGAGCACCACCAAGACAATGACGTTCCTTTGCACGCTGTTGCTCGCCGATCGTGGGGAGATCCAACTCGACGCGCCGGTCGCCACGTATTGGCCCGACTTTGCGGCGGCGAACAAGGGTGCCGTGACGGTGCGCCACTTGCTCACCCACTCCGCGGGACTCTCCGGATTTACCCGCGACATCAACATCGAAGACCTTGCCGACTGGGACAAGTGCGTTACCTCTCTCGCCGCCCAAGAACCCTGGTGGGAACCCGGCACCCAGTCCGGCTACCACGCGGTCACGCAGGGGTATCTCCTTGGAGAGGTTGTTCGTCGAGTCACGGGCGAGTCCCTCGGCACGTTTTTCCGTAAGGAGTTCGCGGAACCGCTCGGAGCTGATTTCTTCATCGGGCTTCCCGAGGCGGAGGAATCACGAGTATCGATCGTCATTCCGCCGGCACTACCGGACATGAGCAGTTTCGACCCGGACTCGATCATGGTGCGCTCACTGACCTCACCACCCCTGGACGCGACGGCGCCGCAGCACCGCTGGTGGCGAGCGGCGGAGATTCCCGCGGCCAATGGTCACGGCAACGCGCGATCGGTGGCGTTGGTGCAATCGATCATCACCAATCGTGGCGAGGTCAACGGGCGGCGCTTCTTGTCCTCGGCAATTGTCGACGACGTATTCACCACCGCCATCGACGGGCACGACCTCGTCCTCAACCTACCGATGCGATTTGGCGGGGCTGGCTACGGACTCGGCAACGAGACGGTGCCCCTCGGCCCGTCGGCGTGTTTCTGGGGAGGATTCGGTGGCTCCATCATTGTGATGGATCAGGAATCTGGACTCACCATCAGCTACATGATGAACAAGATGCAGGTCGGACTGATGGGCGACACGAGAGGTTTTGTCATCGTCCTCACGGCGTTGGCCGCTCTCGCCGACTAATTCACGGCGTCGGGCGTGATGCCGGCTTCGGTGAGAGCATGACGCAAATCAATCACTTGCTGGACGTCAATGTCCTTGTGCTTCGGCCGATTGAAGACGTGGTGGGCACCTTTGATCTCGACGTGGTACTTGTCCTCGTGTCGCTCCTCCACCGTCCCCACGGCCTGCAGGAGGCTCAGGACGTCGTGCCACTCGATGTTGTGGCTCGTCGGGTGCTGAAAAATCTTGACGAGCGTGTCGCGATGGTGATTGTTGAGGTGTGCGCCTTCGGTCATAGTCACCCTTTCTGAGGATGACCTGACCCTAACGTCCTCGTGCGCCGATATTCAGAGACGCACTAGGGACCAAAGTCACGCCTCGGGGAGGCCCAACGAATAACTGGTCATGGAGAGAGAGCCCGCGACATAGCCCTCAATCTCCACGCGACACGTCTCGCCGGACGCGCTCGCGAGTCCGGCGAGGTAGGCGGCCGGCCAGAAGTGATCGGGCGTGGGAGATGCTGCGTGGTACGCCGCGTGATCTTCGAGGGCACCGAATCGTGACGGGTCTGTCGTCAAGATGTCGCGCGCGGCATCGTCAAAGTTGTGGGCCCATTCGAAACCCGTGTCGCCGGCACTCCACTGCACCATGCGTAGATTGTGAACGATATTGCCGCTAGCGACGACAAGAACACCACGATCGCGAAGCGGCGCCAGCTGTGCACCCAAAGCGACGTGGTCGTGCACGGACTTGGTTGCGTCCACGCTCACTTGCACAACTGGCACCGACGCGTCCGGGTACATGCGTCGCAACACCGACCACGTTCCGTGGTCGAGTCCCCAACTGTCTTCGTCACGCCCACACCACGTGGGCTGCACCGCGTCAATGATCTCCTCGGCGAGTTCTGGCGAACCCGGCGCCGGGTAGCGCACTTCGAAAAGTTCTTGAGGGAAGCCGTAGAAGTCGTGAATCGTGCGTGGCGCCGACATGGCTGTGACCGCCGTGGCCCCGATGAACCAGTGGGCGGATACGCACACGATGGCGCGGGGCGTGCCAATTCGCTGGCCGAGTTCGTACCACGCATCGGCGTACCGCGACGGTTCGATGGCGTTCATCGGATTGCCGTGTCCAATAAACAGTGCGGGCGTTGTTCCCATGACGCCAGACTACGAGAGCGATGCGCCCGCCAGCTCCGCCCGTCGGCGCGTTGCCCACCCCGGTCCTCGCACGACAAATCCCACACGATCTCGCCACCCACGAGCGCTCGCGACGTCACGGGCCATGGCCACGTACTCGTGACTCGCGATCACCACCGGGTTGAAGGTCGAAATGTTCTTCGTGAGTCCGTAGACCACGGGCTCCGTTTCGGGTTCGTACGTCCCGAAGAGTCGATCCCACACAATGAGAATTGAGCCGTGATTCTTGTCCAGGTACCGCGGATTCGAACCGTGGTGCACCCGGTGGTGCGACGGCGAATTGAGTACGGCCTCCGATGATCCGAGTGACCTCACGGCTTCGGTGTGAATCCAGTACTGCCACAGCAAGTTCAGCCCTCGGGCTGTCGTCATGACGTCGGGCCGCACGCCGAGCATGCTGACAACGCCGTAGGGCACGAAGGTCGTCAGTGGTTCAGCGACCGGCTGACGCAGCGCGGTCGAGAGGTTGTAGTGCTCGCTCGAATGGTGGACGACATGCATCGCCCACATGTAACGAGCGGTGTGCATGAACCGGTGGTTCCAGTAATAAATGAAGTCCCACGCGACGATCGCGGTGCCCAACGCCACCGGTCCGGTGCCGAGGTCGGCCACGATGCGGCGACGGTAGAACCGTTCGGCGTCAAAGATGGTGGGCCACCACGCCACGAGACCCAGCCCGCCGAGGGCCACCGTCACAACCCCGCCGATGCCGGCGGCGCGCTCCAGACGGGCCGTGCCCGCGTCGGCGTCAGGATGCGCGGAGCGTCGGCGGCGACTTCGAGCGGCAGTGTCCGCGGCGGTGGTGAGGACCGCTCCCACAGCGGCACCCGCAAGCACCCACTTCGCACCTCGACCTTTACCCGGCGTGAGTGGCCGCATGAGGCGCGGCGCCACCAGGGGCACCGCGAGAGATATCGCCCCCATCGTCAAACTCGCGACGGTGTCTCGACGCTCGTACTGACCCGCGTCGAATGCCACTTCCGTGCGACGTCGTCGCAACGAACGAGCTTCAAGGAACATGGATGCGAAATAAACGGGTACGGCCAGGACCGTGGGATCCTTCAGAGAGCTCCGTCGCGTCGCCACGCCCCCCATTGTGACGCGCAGATCCCCGTCCGTCGAATCAGGCGTCGGGTGCGGAGACGACCAGGTCCTCTTCGCTCACAACTCCGTCGACGACGCGGTAGCTGCGCACCACCGTCGGCACCAGGCGAAACGAGATCAGTACGTAGTGCCACTGCGGATCCGGCGCCTGCGCGATATCGGTCGGACTGGGATAGGCGTCGGAGTGCGTGTGAGAGTGGAAGACGCCGATGATCTCGAGCCCCCGGTCGTCCGCATCTCGGCTGGCGCGCAGCAAACTCTTGGGGTCAATCTCGTAGATTCGCGCGGAGGCCGCAACGTTCTCGGCCGGCACCACGTCCACAACCCGCCCGTCCGCAGTGCCGAGAAGCAGACCGCACCCTTCGTTCGGCAGTGCGCGCACGCACGTCGCGATCATCGTGTCCCGCTGAGCACTTGTCATAACCAGCACGACGCAACCCTAGTGACGCTGACGTCGTCGTCGCGGTGTCTGAGTAGCCTGCAGAGCGTGGCTCGTGCGAAGCAGATGAAGGAACGCCGAGACAAGGCGAAGGCTGACGCCGCCGGTCGAGACCGCGTCGTCGCCACGAATCGACGGGCCCGTCACGACTTCGAAATCCTCGACACATTGGAATGTGGCCTCGTTTTGACGGGCAGCGAAGTGAAGTCGCTGCGAGAGGGCAAGGCGCAAATTGCGGACGGGTACGCCCGTGTGGACGGCGGCGAACTGTGGCTGTTCGCGACCCACATTCCACCCTGGAAATTTGCGGTGGGCTTCGGGAGCCACGACCCCGATCGCAAACGAAAGCTACTGGTGCATCGTCGGGAGGTCGACGAGCTGGTGGGTAAGACGCGAGCCCAACCACTCACATTGATCCCCTTGAAGATGTATTTCAAAGATGGGCGCGCCAAAATCGAAATTGCCGTCGCGCGCGGTCGCAAATTGCACGATCGACGACAAGAGCTCGCCAAGCGAGACGCCGAACGCGAGATGGCGCGCGTCGCGCGCAACATCGAAAAGTTTGGGTAGATCCCGCCGGCCGCTCCGTCGAGCGTGCGCACTACGCTGTGCGCACGCGTCACGTGATGCGTGCGAGGGGGTGATTGGTTTCGACATTGGTCGTCAAGGTTGGAGAAGCGAGCCGTGGTCTCCGGAGCCACGTTAAAGAGCCGGAACCAAAAATAAACGCCAAGCCTCAGCTTGCGCTCGCTGCCTAGTGCAGCGACGTCCGTCTAGTCCCAGTCCTACGGATTAGTTACCGGGCGCCATAAAGTAGGGCTTACCGTACCGATCTGTCAGAGGCCGGTGCGGGACACCACTTCTGACTACGGATCATCACCGGCGCTGACAACAGTGGAGGTCCCGACAATTTCCTGCCAGCTGCGCTCGGAGAAGGCCAACTAAGAAGCTGATGGACGCGGGTTCAATTCCCGCCACCTCCAAGGATGCTCAGGCTCACGCGTGAACACCCTTGGAGGTGGATACCAACACCGCGATCTCGCGAGATCCTCCCGTTGTCGTCGCAAAGACGACGGTTCGCTACGCGTCCGCTGGTCGCAGCGGCGAAGTGAACGTGTCGCCGGGCATGTACTGCGTGCGGCCCTGTTTCGTGAGTTCCCACACGGATTGGCGACCCTGAACGGTCCACTCTTGCGGCCCACCAACGAGAGCCGTTTCTTCGTCGATCCCTACAACGGTGATGGCGTCGTCGTTCGGCAGCAGGAAGCGATCGAGGACATCAGGCATGCGAGCTGCGAAACGATCAAAATGCGGGATTACCCGGACATGTGGCGTGAGACCCAGACCTTCGGTGCCTCCTTCTCGAGGGTGGCGCAGCGAAGGGATGCGCTGTGCCATCACCATGGCACCGGCCGAACAACCCGCCAACGCGGCGCCCGCACGCCATTCGGAGAGGATGCGAGACCATACGGCCGAGCCGCGCAATACATCCGCCAAGAAGTCCGGATGTCCACCAGAGAGGTAGATCAGTCCCGGTTGGTCGATGAGCTCAACGAGGCGAGGGTCGTTCGCGTCCTCTGGCGTCGCGACGTCCACGATGACACACTCGACGCCCAGTCGCTCCGCCTGCTCACGGCCCATCCGGTGCCATTTCGCGACGACGTCAGGTCCGTCGGGGACGGCGGCCGTCGCAATTTGCACGTACTTTGGCGGGCGGCCCGCGAGAAGAGAGCCTTCAATCTCCGCCATCACGGGGAGGTACTCCCCAGATCCCACAAGGGCTAGAGGTCCCGGCGTCTGCTCCGTCATGATTCTGTCGCTTTCTTCTCGCCCCGTGTCACTTCCCGCCACAGTAGGGGTAATGAACCGGCAGTGAGCACGACGATCATTCCGGCCGAGGCACTGAAGGGGCTGCGATCAGGTCCCACGCCTCGTACAAGAGCTCGTGGATCGTCCTCCATAGTGCCGCAGTCGCACGACGATCGACGTACACACCGATCCACCCCCGGGAACCTACGTAGGGCGGACGGAAAAATCGCGAGGGATCTTCCGACACGAGTTGTTCTTGCACACCTTCGCGAGCGGCCATGTGAACAGCGACACGGTCTCCGTGGTGGTGATCGGCCATCATCGCAAACGATCGTCGGGACACGAACCACGTCGCCTCACCGTGGCTCAAGCGTTCCTCGACGCCGGCCAAACGAGAGCAGATCTCGCGGACCCGCTCCGTCGCCGCCGCGCCGTCGGGCGTGGGCCGCTGTATCGGCGCGCTCACGACACTTCGGACGGGACCCGACCGTCATCGAGGTGCCAAACCCACGAACCATCGTGAACCGTCACCGGCCCCACGATGCTGCTCATCCATAACGCCAGAACGAGCGGATTTCGCGCGACGTGCGACGTCGTCGGGCCGTTGCGCTGCGGTATGACAATCCAGTCCACGCGCCAGAACCGCAGAGCGGATCGCACATCCGCAATGTCAGACGGCGATGCCGTCAGGGAAAGATGCGTCTGCGCGGCGGTGGACGCGGCATTCCAAATCGCTTGATAGCCCGCTCGGGCGCGACCCTGTCTCTCGGGAAGCCACTGTGGTGACGTACCCCCTACCACCGTGTAGGACATATTTTCGAGCGCTTGGACACTCAGAAAATTCGCCGTCGTATTGAAAAAGGGGAATCCCAACACCACGTCTTTCTCGCGGAGATGGGGAGCGTGGAGTGCGTACCAGCGAGGAATCCACACACGGGCCGCGCTGTACGGCGCCGCACCGACGGCATTACCGACGTAGGGAAAGGACGCCAGCACGAAGACGGCGCCGGCGAACGCGGGGCCCCAGGGAGCGGGCCGCCAGCGTCGAGCAGTATCGGCCACGCCCGCGAGAGCGAGTGCCGAGAAGAGAAACATGACGATCGCGAAGCGCGTATTGACGACGTTTTCGAGCAGGGGAAGACGTCCGAGCCAGTGCCACGGCGAAAAGACGTACGACGAGCCGAGCGCCAACCACGCCGCCACCGACGCGAGAGAAACGAACACCCATAGATCGATGCGTCGTGCCGCGGCGACGCCAACGAGGAGTACGAGCAACAAGGTGGGTGCCATGTACGTCGGTTGGAAATAGTTGAAGGTGGGATGCTGCCACCACAGGTTGAAGCCCGTTGTCGGAACGAAGAAGTCTTTGATGCTCGTCACCGACAATGCGCGCCCCGGCCACACATTGCCGTCAAAATGACTAGGCCCACGCACAGCAAAAAGCGCCGGCACAAGCAACACCGTGCCGGCGACGACGGATGTCGCCACGAGACCACGAGCCCTGTCGTGGAGTGCGCTTCGAAGTGCGTCGCGACGAACAATCGCGGCGACCACCGCCACCAGTGCGAGTTGCGCTGTAGCGCTGACGACAATGATGGCGAGCACTTCAGTGGAGATGAAGAACTGAAGAATGAGCACGGCGCTCAGCGCCGCACCCACGCGTAGAGGGCGGTGTTCGCGACGCCAAAACAACTCGTAAAGTCCGAGAGCGACGAGCGGTGGCCCCACGAGGAATGTTTGATTGAGGTGCCCCAGGGGCTCGTTCAAGATCACAATGGGACTGAACGCGTAGATGGCACCCGCACCCGCACACAGCACTCGACTCGTTATCCATCGCGTCGCGAGCCACGTCGCCGCGAGGGCCGACAGCACGGGACCGAGAATGATGGCCACATTGAACGCCGCTACCGGCCCGAAGATCGCCGTCACGGGCAGCAGCAGCACGCCAATCGCGGTGTAGCCCGGGTACGTCAACAAGTTCGTGCCCTGCGGATAAAACATGGCGCGCGAATAGAACGGATTGAGACCGTGCGTGAGGGCGTGCCACGGCCACTCGATGACCCAGACCGCCCACGACGTGTCCGAACAGGGACAGGTTGTCGCGTGTGTCGGGGAGAGTGCCCAGACATTCCACATCAAGGCAAACGCCAATGCGGCAAAGAAGATCGCGGCGAGACACCACGCACCGATCGAGAAGTGAGCTCCCACCGCGACTGGTTCGCTACGACGCTGCTCCACGCGGGGGGACGCTAGCCGACCGGCTCGGAAAGGTGTGTGCGATAACGCGCTGCGCACCTCTAACCTCGTCGGTGTTCCCAACCCGCACTCGGAGGTGGACCCGTGCCGACACAGGACAAGCTCGAGCCCGCGCTGATTCGCATCGGCATTGTCGTGGTGCTCGGCACCATCATGTCAATCCTCGACACGACGATCGTGGCGGTCGCCCTCCACACGCTGAGTCACGACTTCAACGTGGATCTCTCAACAATTCAGTGGGTGACGACCGGGTACCTGCTCGCTCTCGCCATCGTGATCCCCGTCTCGGGTTGGGCCGTGCACCGCCTGGGCGCGAAGCCCGTCTACATCACATCGCTGGCGCTGTTTGTCGTCGGGTCCACCCTCTGTGGTTTCGCGTGGTCCGCGAGCAGTCTGATTCTGTTTCGCGTCATTCAGGGTCTCGGCGGCGGCATGATCATGCCCGTCGGGCAAGCCATCATGGCCCGAGCCGCCGGACCGCAGCGCATGGGTCGGGTCATGGGGATTATCGGTGTCCCCCAGCTCCTCGGACCCATTCTCGGACCCGTCATCGGCGGCATCATTGTGTCCAATACAACCTGGCGCCTCATCTTCTTCGTGAATGTCCCGATCGGCATACTCGCGATCTTCCTCGCCCAAACGTTCTTGCCGGCCTCAACCAAGGACAATGACCACCGATTTGACCTCACCGGATTCCTTCTCTTATCTCCGGGTCTCGCCCTCATCGTCTACGGCTTGTCCGAAGTGGGCACCACGGGGAGTTTCTCCGGGTCAACGGTGTGGGGAACGTTGATTGGGGGCCTCGTCCTCTGCGCGCTGTTCGTTCTGCGTTCGCTACGCGCTCCGGAGCCTCTTATCGACATGCGACTGTTCAAGGACCGCACGTTCTCGATGGCCGCGATCGGCATCTTTCTCGTCGGCGCGACTCTCTACGGGACCATGTTCCTGCTGCCGTTCTATTACCAACTCGTGCGCGGCGATAGCGCGTGGCAGGCCGGTTTGTTGATGGCACCTCAAGGCATCGGCGCGGCGCTGATCATGCGGTACGCCGGCAATCGCTCGGACCGTCTGGGCCCACGGCACGTTGCGCCGTACGGGGTACTCCTGCTCGCCTTAGGAACCCTCGCCTACACCCAAGTCGGTGCGTCGACCAACGAATGGTGGCTCGCCGCAGCCCTCTTCGTTCGTGGCGTCGGACTCGGCTTCTGCATGATGCCGATCTTTGCGGCGTCCTATCGCAATCTCACGCACAAGGACGTGCCGAAGGCAACGTCCGCCACCAACATCATCCGCCAGGTGGGTGGCTCTCTCGGTGTCGCCGTCTTTGCGGTGGTCCTGCAGACCCAATTCACCGCACAGCTAGGTGACCGGGCGGTCGCGCTCCAGAACGGACAACTGGTGCCGACGACGAACGACCTCGAGCGCATGGCCAACGCATTTGCTCACTCATTTTGGTGGTCATTTGGCACGTGTCTGATCGCGGTGATTCCCGCTCTGTTGCTCCCCAACACCGGCGTGTCGTCACCCGCCGTCGCGCCGACGACTCCCGCGTCGACCCCGGTCCCCGCGACGGACTAATCGTCGATGATTTCGATGGCGAATTCGGGGCAATTCGCCACGGCGAGGCGAGCGCGATCTTCAAGGTCCGCCGGCACGGAGTCGGCGGAGCGCACCGATCCTTGACCGTACTCATCGACGTCAAAAAGTTCCGGAGCAAGCGCGTAGCACCGAGCGTGTCCTTGGCACTTGTCAGCGTTCAGTCGTACTTTCACGGGGCCTCCCTGCTCTCAACGACCATAGTGGCACACCGTCGTGGCGCCACTGACGTCTCGCGACTGACAGACTGAGCGTGTCGAGGAGGATCCGTGATTACTGACGTTGTGGCCAAATGGGAACTGCACATGAGAGGTCGCCTGCCCGGTGGTCTCGACGAGCTACTCGCGGATGACGTGGTGTTCTATTCACCCATCGTGTACACCCCACAAGTGGGCAAGGAACTCACCACGTTGTATCTCACCGCGGCGGCGGCCACGTTTCCCGGTGACGAGTCGAGCTCGACGTCGACATCAGAACGTACGGACACGGACACGCGCTCGTTTCACTACACGAAGAAAGTCATGAGTGGCGATACCGCCGTTCTGGAATTCGAGACGTCGATGAACGGTGCCTACGTCAACGGCGTGGACATCATTCGGTGCAACGACCAAGGACAGATCGTTGAATTCCGCGTCATGATTCGTCCCCTCAAAGCCGTCAATCAGGTCCACGCCAACATGAAAGCCATGCTCGAACGCATGGGTCAGACGTTCTAACTCCCGCGTTGCGCGAGAAAGACGTCGCGTTGCGACTCGCGGGGCGCGACAATCGCGTAGCCACCGTCGTCTTCTCGTGTGCGCCATCCCGCAAAGTCGAGTGACCGCAGAGCGTCGAGCCCCTCGCGCAGGACGACGCGAATAGCAACTCCCTTCACCGCCTTTGCGTCGTGACCCGCTGCGCTCACGCCGTCGGCGGAAAGGAATCTGACACGCACGAACATCGGCGACGTCACGATCTCGGGCCCGAGCGCGGCGGCGTGCTCGTTCGGCAAGAAATCGACGACGGGTCGACCCTTCGAGATGGCGGTCAGTGCCGTGGTGACGTGCGGTCGCCAGTAGGTCGACAAGGTTCCGAGTCCGCTCAGAGACGCCTTCATCCCCAGACGAAAATCGGGAACGGGATCAGAACCTCGAGAGAGGCCGAGGAGTCCGGACGGAACCAGCACGCGGGAACGTTCGGCGGGACTCAAGGTCGCGGGATCCAGGTAGGTCCACACAACACCCGTGAACCGGCGCCACGCGGGCAACCACGGTCCCTCGTCGCACGATGCGGCCGCGTTGGCCATCAGAACACGGTCTAACAGCTCGCCCTTGGCACCGAGGAGTCGACCCCAGGCGTCTCGATCGCGAGAGCTCAACTCGCTCTGGAGCGCGCGACGCACATCGTCTCTCGGCGACGCCAGAAGATCCGCGAAGGTGTCGTGCGTGCGCCGACGTGTGCCGCCCGCACTCTTGCCTTCTGACGGCGGCACGAGGACGAGCGGGGCGCGTGGCACCGCGCCACGGTACCCGGTCTCGAGCTGCGGACGATCAGGCGGCCGAACGCGCCGGCGCGAGCCCACGCGACTGCAGCAAGTGTCGAACGCGCATCACCTGATCCTCCGTCAACTCTCGACCCCGGTTCTTGCCGAAGGACAAGGTTCCGTGCTCATCGCTGAAGACCCACGCGCCGCGGTGTGACTCGTGGACCGTGCCGAGTCTCTCTAAGAGACACACAACGTCGACCCACTGAATGTTGTGGCCGAGCGGATGAGCGAAGAGTCGCTGCACAGTGTGACGGTGATGGTGATCGAGCTTGTTCGACATCGATGCAAACCTCCCTCGTGGGGGTCCAGAGGACGGACCTCCACTCGCACTCTGCACCCGTTAGCGCGGCGCGTCAAGTACAGCGACGATTTCCACGTGTTCGGTCATGGGAAAGAGGTCAAAGGCACGAAGAGAATGAATGCGATAGTCCGCCGCCAGCAGCACGGCGAGGTCACGGGCAAACGTCGCGGCGTCGCACGACACGTAGACAACGCGGCGCGGCGCCCGGCGCACGAGTGCCGTCATCGCGGCGTGACCCACACCGCCCCGCGGCGGATCCATCACCACAATGTCCCCTGCGGCGACCGTGTCATTCATTGCTCGCGGTGTGACCCGCCAATTCCGGTGCGTCACGTGCCGCGCTCGACGGGTGTTGAAAGTGGCGTCCGCCACCGCGTCCTCTGAACTTTCGACGGCCGTGACGCGGCCCGTGGGGCCAACGGCCGCCGCCAACGGAACCGTAAAAAGACCAACGCCACTGTACAAATCAACGACGTGATCGCCGAGGTTCACGTCGGCTCCCTCGAGGACGGCGGCGGTCAAGATGTCGGGAGCACTGCGGTGAGACTGCCAAAAGGACAGTGGTCCGACGCGAAAGTCGTGCCCTCCCACCCGCACGGTCGACACGGTGTCCGCGGGAAGGGACCCCCCGTCCACGCTGTGGATCGAGTAGATGGATTCATCGCCGTCATCACGTCGCGCGACGGCAAACGACGTCTCGCCGATGGCTCGCAACTCAACTTCGTCGAAACCCGTCCACACTTCGGAAAACGCGGGCGACAAAGAGGGGTCAGCAATCCAGCACTCGTTCAAGGCAATGATGTCGGTCCGACGTGACGCGCGTAGCCCCAGGCGACCGTCGGCGTCAACGGCACAACGCACGCGCGTGCGTGATCCGTGCGGCTCCACCCCCACCTCTTCGACGTTCACGACCCAGTCGAGGTGCGCGATACGAGACAAGTGCTCGGAGACGACGGATGACTTCCAATCCAACTGTGCCTCGACGCCCGCATGCTGGAGATCACATCCCCCGCATCCACCAGGGTGGGCGTAGGCGCAGGGTGCCGGGACGCGATCGAGATGCGGGGAACGAATGTCGATCGCGTCACCTCGGGCAAACGACCGTGATACCTCGGTCACGCGCGCGACGACAGTTTCACCGGGGAGAGTGTGCCGAAGAAAGACGACTTGGCCTTCCTCCGTGCGACCAACCGCGCCACCGGTCGCCGGTCGCTGCGTTGTCACCAGAATTTCGTCGCCAACCTGCACCGTCACCTCGTCAGCCTAACGACTCTCCTCTCGTCGCTCGTGTTGTCGCACGCCTTGCGTAGAGTTCCGAGCAGATGAAGCCCGGAGTCAACATCCATATCGGACCCGACCTCGCGTCGTTGGCTCGCCACTTCGCGGAGATCCGCCGCGCACCAGTGCGCCACGTCCTCGAGCCCGAATGGACAATCGTTCCCTCGGCACCCGTGCGCCAGTGGCTCGACTGGAACCTCGCCTCGTGCGAGGGTCGTCGCGACGGCATCACCGCGAATATCGTCAGCCTCTTTCCCGACGAATTCCTTCGTCTCATCGGCACGGCCGTGTTGGGGGCGTCGTACGTGTCGTGGGACATCCATGCGTTAACTCTCGCTCTCCTGGCGGCGACACCCCATGGCACTTATGTCGACGCGCGTCGCTACGCCGAAGGTCTCGACGAACTTCTTCGGTGGCGGCCGGAGGACCTCGAACGCGGGACGGCACCCGACGATTTCCTCGCGCACTACCAGTCGCTCGGATCATCTTCAACACTGCCTCTGGAACAACGTCGAAGGATTCTCGCGGCCGCGCAGAGCGCCGCCCTCGAGGGTGTCCCGCAACGACTCTTCATCTTCGGATTTCCGTCAACGCCGGGAGATGCGTCACTGCTGTCGATGCTCGAGGCCCTCGGGCACCACCACGAGATCCACGCCTTCGTGCCTGCCCCTCTCGGACACGGTGGCGACTTTGGCCCATGGCACCGCGAGAGTGAGGAAGCCCTCGAGCTGTGGCGCAACCTGTCAACCATCACGCCGAACGGGGATCATCTCGAGCTTTCCGAGATGCCAACCACCCAGCTCGGATCACTGCAGCGACGCGCTCGAGGTCTTGAATACGAGAACACGCCTCCCTCCGTCGAGGACTCGTCTCTCACAATTGTTGGTTGCGTAGGAGCGAGTCGGCAAGCTGAAGTGGCACGTGATCTTCTGCTCGACGCCATGCAGTCCCGAAGTGTCTTACCGCACGAGATCCTTGTCCTCTCCCCCGATCTGCGGCGATTCGAAGCACCGCTCGATCGACACTGGAACATCCCCGCGTCAGACGCCGGCACACCCTTGCCACGCCTGCCGTTTGAACTCACCGAACGTTGGCACGATCGTCGTCTCACGCGCCTGGGTGCCTCCGCCTCCTTGATCACGTTGTTGACCTCGTACGTCACCGTGGACGACATTCGCCAGTGGTGCGAGACGCCGTGCGTGCGTGCCGTGATGAATCTCAGTGAAGACGAGTGGGAGCGACTGTGGCAGATCGCGGACGTCTCCACGTTGACCTTTGGTATTTCGCCCGAACACCGCACGACATGGAATCTGTACGCCGACGACAATGGCGCCGGGACCTGGCAGAGCGCGGGCGACACGGTGGTCGCGGCCACCCTGTGGCCCTCGACAGGTTCGGGACTCGTGAGTGACGACTACCGACTCGTGGCCGTACTCCAGCCCCTGCTGCGGACGATCGAGGAGGCGACGGCGTGGCGCGACAGCACGACCCGGCGTCCGCTGAGTGTCTGGATCGCGAGTCTCAGTGCTGCGATGAACGCCTTGACATACGACCCGTCGGATGACACCTGGGAGCGAATGGTTGATCGCATCGCGCAATGGAACGCAGCCGGCCTTGACCCCGTGATCCGCGCCCAGGATCTGGTGCAATGGTGGCAACGCATCGCGGCCGATACGTCGCGCCAGCGCATCTTCGGACGCGTGGGAGTCACGGTGGCCCCGCTGACCGCTCTCGCCTACGCCCCGTACCGGGTCGTCTGTCTATTGGGAATGGACGAAGAGAGCCTGCCCCCAACGGCTCTGCGTTCCGCTGTCCTCGGACCTCGTCGACACGGTGATCCAGATCCCCGGCACACCGTCACCGGCGCCACCCTCGCCGCCATCTTGAGTGCTACCGAAGAGTTGATCATTTTGTTCGACAATCGAGAAGAGGCGACCGGACGCTCGATCGAGCCCGCCCTCCCGCTCGCCACCATCATCGCGGCAGCGCCCTCGGTCGACTCGCCGCACGCTGCCCTGGTGCGCTCATCACCTCGCCACTTCTTTGACCCCGTCGATGTCGACGCGGCGAGCCTCCCGCTGTTCGACCCTCGAGGAACGTGGACCGCGTCGGCGACGACACCGTCGGTGCCAACGTCGGGCGAGCACGGCGCCTCTTACGAGGATCTCGCTCGTCTATTACGACACCCCGCTCGTTATCACCTCGTCGTGGGCCGAGGAGCGTCGCTCCCCGATCGCGTGGACGCGCGGCGCGACGTCCCGCCGATTTCGCTCGACGCGAGAGAGCGCTGGCGCCTCCAGCGCTTCTACCTCGACAATCTCGTCGATGACTTTCGGGCCCTGCTCGACGACAAGCCTGACGCCATCGACATCTCGGCGCTGTGGCACCCGACGCAGCCGGAGTGCGCATCGCAGCCGTGTCAGGCGCTGCACGACATCGTCGCGACGCGGCGTCTCGACGTCTTTGCGACACCGGGCTACACCCACGTCATTCCCCGCCGCCTGTTCGAGCGGCGTCTGCAGTTTCCTCTCCTCGAGTTGTGCGCGTTCAATGCCGCACTGGACGCTCTCGATGTCGTCGACGGACCTCTCGTACCGGAGATTCTTCAGGCGGGTGGGCGCGCCCTACAGATGCGCACCTCTTCGGGCGAGAACGCGATGACCATTGGTCGTTCGGCACACGACGGGGAGCCCGTTGTCGTTCACCTCGAAATGCGCCCGGCGAGTGCCGCACCACGCGTTGTGCTGCCGGCGTTGCTCGATCTCGCGATCATGAAGATTCTTGATCCGAGTGCGGTTCCTCGCGTGGAAACGTCGTTCCTTCCTGACAAGACCGCCCCATACCGACGACGGGAAAAGAACCGACCCAAGGGCGCCTATCGACTCAATCCCCTCCGCGCGCTCCGCTTCGACGGGACCGTGGACGATGCCCTTCACGCTCTTGAGATCATCAGCGAGTGGCAACGTCGTGCACTGGTGGAGCCCGTTCCCCTCTTTCGTCGCACCAGCGTCGCGTTCGCGGCACCCGCTCTCAAGGCCTCGCCCTCGACCGAGTGGGAGGGCGACCGCGGTGGGGGTGAGGCGAATGAGATCGAGCACATGCTGCTCTTTCCCGTGAGCTTCGACGAATTACGAGAGAGTGGACCACTCGCCTCGTTTCCCGAAAGAGAGCACCTGGACGAGATGTTCTCGTGTGTGAGTCTCCAGTCTTCGTCGACCTCCAGTCGACGACCGTCGCGGTGGGAACTCGAACATATGGATCTCGATATCAGCGACGATCTCTTCGTTCCGTTGCGAGGCGCTGAGTCGTGACGAGCAACACCACATTCGACGTTCTGCGGTCTCCTCTCGGGACGCTCGAGGACATTGTCATGGTTGGTGCGAGTGCGGGCACCGGCAAGACCTGGACGATCACTCATTTTGCGGCTCGATGGATGATCGAAGAGGACCACCTCCCCCACGAACTGTTGATGGTCACCTTCTCGCGCGCCGCGGCGCGCGAATTGAAAACGCGGTTGCGTGAACGAGTGCTCGCGTGTCGGGACGTGATTCACCAACTCGAGACCAACGCCCAGGTTGACCCCGACGCGGACGACTGGGCGATCGCATTCGCAGACCGTGTCGCAACGGTGGGTGTAGCGGTGGCCCGCGAGCGATGCAACGCGATCGTGGCAGAACTCGACGACGTCCACGCCCGAACAATTCATTCATTCGCGGGAGCCGTTCGCAATACCGGCGATAACGAGATGACGTCCGGCACACGGTGGACTCGTCGAGCGGTCAACGAGACACTGACCCGTCTGGCCGACAGTCGTGACCCCGGGTTTGGATTGTTGGTGGACACTATGGAAGATGAGAGTTCGGGGGTCACGCCGGCAGCCGAACGATTACAGGCCAAGCTGATCCGCGCACTCGATGTTGTCGAAGGGGGCGGTGGTTTCGACGACGCCCACGTTGATTTCGCATCCATTGAGATGGATGCCGTCCAGACAGAGCGAGCAGAGACCGCCGTGCGTATTCTCCGTGACGCTCACGAGCGTCTCCGCGCGCTGCGCGAACTGGAGCACGTCGCCACGTTCAATGAGTTGCTCATGGACATCCACGCACAACTCCGCAGTCATCCCACCGCTCTCGTCGAGCGACTGCGCGCGCAATTTCGACTGGTCATGATTGACGAATTCCAGGACACCGACGCCCTCCAGTGGAACGTCTTTCAGCGGCTGTTTCGCGAGGGTCCCTCGCCCACGCCCATGGTGATCGTCGGAGATGCCAAACAAGCTATCTACGGATTTCGTGGCGGAGACGTCAAGGTCTACCAATCACTGCGCCACGAACTCGCTCACTCGACAACCTCGACACTGATTGACCTTCAGACGAACTATCGATCCGCCCCACCCCTCCTCGACGCCCTCAACGCACTTTTCCTCGCGGGACGGCGACACGGGTGGCATCTGTCGTCGGGACCCGAACCCATCGAGTACGACCCCGTCGTGCCGAGCCCTCGACAGCACGATCGCCGCGGTCATTTCCACATTCGTCGCACCGACGCCACAACCGTAGGAGCGGACATTTTCCGGGACGTACACGCCACCATCGTCGCCCTAACGGCGAGTGGTGTCCCGGCACGCGACATCGCCATCTTGTTGCGACGTGGGGTCATACTTCGACAACTCCAGCGGTATCTCGCCCGTCGTGGCGTCGTGGCGGTCAGTCTCGGCGGCTCATCGGTGTTTACCTCGACGGCAGCGTCGCAGTTGCGCGTGCTCCTCTGGAGCCTCTGTCATCCGCACGACCCTCGGCGTCTGGCCCTGCTCGCAACAACGTGGTTCCGCGATGTTCCAACGGAAGATCTCCGCGACCTCCTGCACGCTCTTCCGACCACCGGCGTGAGCGCATTGTCCCGAGTGGTGGTGTCGGGGCGCGTGCTCGCGATCATTCGAACGACCTCGGAGGGCGAGCGCCACTGGACCGACCTCGAACATGTGACCGAGCTGGCCGCGAAGGACCTCGCGGGTCCCGCAACACCGCAACGCCTTCTTCGTTGGCTGGACGAGCACATCAGCGACGCGCAGGCCAAGGATGATGACGGCGATAGCGCCCAACGTCGTATAGAGAGTGATGATGACGCGGTGCGGTTGATGACGATTCACGCCTCGAAGGGGCTTGAATTTCCGTTGGTCTTAGTGCCTGATATTGAGCGCACCGGCCACTTGCGCACGGACGGCGTGGCGGCGTGGAGCACGGGCGAGCGACGCGTGATCGACCCTCGCAGCCTGACGTCCTCGGAGGGCTTCGCTGGTCCCGTCAGCGACGACGACCGTGACGAAACGCGCAGGCTCATCTATGTCGCTCTCACGAGAGCGGAGTCGCTTCTCGTGGCCTGGGTCCATGAAGGAGCGGCACAATTCAAGAGCTTGATCGACGCCTTCGACGCCGAGGCGAGCGACAACCCGGGTCGCGAAGCTGCTTCAGGGCCTCTCATCTCGACGCTGGACCTACCATTCGTCCCTCCAGCGAGCGACCTCGTTCACGACCCGCGACCCGCGCGCACCGCGCCCCGCGTGCGCCGTGCGCCCCGCGTTCCCGAGATCAATCGACGGTGGTCCTACAGCGCACTTCACGTCCATGCCGACGCCACCTCGTCCGCCGAGGCGGGTGGAGTGCAGAACGCCGTGGCGGATGACGAGCGCGCCCTTGATGAGGGACTCGACGCGCCCGTGCTCGAATTGTCGGACCTCGTCGAACGCCCCGGCGCCTTCGCTTTCGGTGAGTGGCGCGGCACCGATCTCGGGAACGCCGTCCACTCCGTGCTGGAGTCGGTCGTGGGCGTCGTCCCGTCGTCGTCGACACACTTCGAACAAGTTGTGACACGGACGTTCGAGAGCGCCGGGCTGTCGCCGGCTGATTATCTCGTGCCTGTATTTTCGTCACTTCTCCGTCGCCCGCTCGGAGAGATGTTCGACGGGGCCTGTCTTGACGATTTCGTGGGGACGCACCGCACCAGTCGTGAGATGCGTTTCACGCTCCCGCTCGCCGACGGACCCGCACGCGCGCGACGACTGGCCGAGATGTGCGACGCCGTCGTGCAGGGGGACGCCGAGGGTCCGTACGTCGATTTCTTCCGTCGCGTGCGCGACGAGGCGGATCCGAACGTCTTGCGCGAGGGTTACCTCACCGGATCCATTGACCTCGTCGTTGAGATTCCGGGCGATCCTCCACGTTTTGTTGTGGTGGACTACAAGACCAATCTGGTGACCCTCTCACCCGACTACTCCCCATCGTCACTGGTGAGAGAGATGTCCGCCTCGGGCTATCCGCTCCAGGGACTCTTGTACTCCGTGGCGTTGCACCGTTTCCTCCGCGACCGCCTCCCCGACTACGACGCCGATCGCCACTTGGGCGGTCTCGCGTATTTGTACCTGCGGGGCCTCGTGTCGAGTGATGATCCGACCCACGGGATCGCCACGTGGTCACTCCCGGCCAACGTGGTGCGACACGCCTCGGACATTCTCGCGGGAGAAACGCGATGAACGAGTTAGGACCTCGTTGGACCGCCCACCCCGAATGGGCCGACGCATTCACCGAGGTCGACCGATTCCTTGTCGAGTCCCTCGTGCGCACCGCGGGGCGCGCACGAGAGGGCGTTCTCCCACTGACGTCCAAGGACGACATTGGCGTGAGCGCCCTGTTGCTTCTGGCCAAGTCGCTCCGACTCGACCACGCCGCTCTGGCCCTCACGCCGCCGCATCTCGAACAACTACTGCGTGACCAGCTTCTTGACGCGTCACGGGATGCCTTTCCGAGCGCCGCCGAACTCTCCGCGGTGTGGGTCGACCGGTCGTCGCTGCTCGACGCGCTCGTGCAGCGCCAGCCGCTCGACGCCACCATCGAACCGGTCGGCCCTCCACTCGTGGTGTCGCTGAGCGGTGACGCCCCGCGCTTTTGCCACATCCGTCGACTCGCGCTCGCCGAATGGCGCGTGGCCACCACTCTGCTGGCCATGCACGACACGCCCGACCCCTCCGTGCTGGACCTTCTAGCGGACAATGCCTCCAGGGACACGAGCGACTCGCCGGCCGCCGCCGTGGCCCAGTCGCTGGCCTCTCGCCGCATCACCGTCGTGACGGGAGGGCCGGGAACGGGTAAGACCACGGCGGTCGGCCGCGTGCTGGCGGACCTTGGCGCGTTGGCCCAGGCCCACGATCAACGTGTCCGTGTCGCGGTCGCCGCTCCGACGGCCAAGGCCGCCGTGCGACTACGGGACGCGATCAACCAACAGATTGGCCCGGTGAGCGACGCACTGGAGGTGAGCGCGCGCAGTGGCTCCGTGCACCGCTTACTCGGCCTGCGACCAGACAGCGACGTCCCCGCCGTCGACATCCTCGACGACCTCCTCATCGTGGACGAAGTCTCCATGATGGAGTTGGGCATTCTCGATGCCTTGTTGGCGGCGTGTTCGCCGTCCACGCGCATTCTGCTTGTGGGGGATCCCGACCAATTGGCCTCGGTGAATGTCGGCGCGGTGCTGCGTGACATCGTTGACGCGTGCGACGACGGCCCGCTCGCCGGTCTCGTCATTCGTCTCACGCGCAATTTCCGCAGCGACTCGACGGTGGTGCGAGCGGCGTCGGCCATCAACGCGGGGGACGCCGCCGCTCTTCTCGCCGTGGCGGGTGAGGAGGGGGCGCTCACCATCGACAACACGCGGGACGCGGGCCTCCACGAACTCGCAGCACACGCCGCGGCACTGCACGACGCCGCCACGAGTGAGCAGCCTCTCAACGCCCTCGACATCCTCACCCACATGGTTGTCCTCTGTGCGACCAGGCGTGGTGTGGGTTCTGTGGCGTGGTGGCGAGCACAGGGAACCCTCAGCGAGAGCCCGACCGCTCCGGGTACGCCTCTTCTGGTGACGCGAAATGAACCCTCGACACTCAGCGGGCCGCTCGCGAATGGTGACGTGGGGGTCGTGATTCGAGAAGGAGACACCACCTTGGCCGTCTTTGGTCCTCGGGAAGCACCTCGTCAACGCGCGAGCAGTCAACTGGTTGATGTGGAGTCCGCGTGGGCGATCACAATTCACAAGAGTCAGGGGTCGGAATACGACCACGTGATTGTGTCTCTGCCCGACTACGACATGCCTCTTCTGACCCGAGAATTGCTCTACACCGCCGTCACGCGGGCCCGACGTACCGTACGTCTCGTCGGTCCTCCGGCCGTCATTGACGCGGCGTTGTCCCGTCGAATTTCGCGCGTCAGTGCGCTACGGGAGCGCTGCGCGGCCCTTACTGCGTGACCTCTGAGATCGCGGTCTCCGCATGGTCGAGAAAGAGCCCGACCAGGACGTCGGCACGGTGTCGAGCCTCGGACGCAAGGTCTCTCGCCTGTCGGAGAAATTCCAGCTGACGATCATCGTGGGCGCGGGGTGCACCATTTTCGCTGTCGAACCAACGCTCCAATTGCTCGGCGTCAACCTCGGGGTGGAATTGGACGCCGAGGTGGGGACCCCACGTAAAGGCCTGCACGGCGGCCGGAGATGTGGCCCACACGGTCGCCGTGGGCGGGAGTTGACACTCATCGCCGTGGTATTCAAACCACGGACCCGCGGGGAGATCACGTCCCGCCACCACATCGATGGTGTGCCATCCGCTCTCACCCACCGCCGCCTTGTTCACGGCGCCTCCGGCGAGTTCGCAGAGCGCCTGGGCCCCGAAGCAAATCCCCAGAATCGGTAGACCACGTGCGTGCGCGTCTGCGAGGAGATCGAGTTCGCGCTCGAACCACGCCGCGCGCACCTCGGGGTCGTACACCGCCGCATTGGAGCCAAGAATCACCAGAGCGTCCACGTCGTCGAGCGCCGGCGTCGGGTGCTCGCGATCAAACATCACCGTCGACATCGACCACCCGCGCGCGCTGAAGGCATCCCCAATGAGCCCGGCGTCGTCTTCGACGTGATGACGAATCACCAGTGCGTGGGTCACGACGACAAAGCCTTGACATACGCCTGCCAATTCGCGGCGAGGGTCTCTGGCGCGTTGGTCTCGCACACGCGCACGAGGCACGCAACGGCGAGCGCCACCATCTTGGCCGAGGTCGCGTCGAGCTCGTCGACACCGTCAGCCTCGGAGAACTTGGTGCCGGCCATAGTGATCACGCAATCGGGCAGCGGGACACTGAATCCCCCTGAGGTATTCCACATCCGCTTCAGCTCCGAGAGCGCGCGAGCGCCGTTCGTCGTGGAAATCGTGGCGACGGCCGCATTCATCGGCTTACCCACCAAACAATTCTGCGGAAAGATCGGTCGGCTGATCCAGTCAATGACGTTCTTTACGATGCCCGGCACCGCGTAGTTATATTCCGGCGTCGCCCAAAACACCCCGGCCGCATCATGAATCAGTCGTCGAAGTTCGACGACGTCCGCCGGCGAATTGTCCCCATCCTCGTCAGCGTTGTAGGGCGGAATGCCCTTGAGGTCGAAAAACACGGCGTCGTACCCCTCTGGCAACGACCGAGCAGCAATGCGCGCGAGGCGTGTATTAAAGGACCCTTCGCGAAGGGAACCCGAGAGAAACACAATAGATTTGGCCATAATTCTGGGTAGCCTACGGGTCACGTCTCGACGAAGACGCGCCACGGGGGGTGGAAATGACGACGAGTGCCGACACCTTGGCGGGCTTTTCTAAGGAGCCCTTTACCGCGCTCGGGCGCACGCGTGACGTGTACCGCACAGGAGAGGGTCCGACCGTTCTCGTCCTCTCCGAAATCCCCGGCATCACTCCCCTCGTGGCGTCTTTCGCGAGGGAAGTCGCGAGTCGTGGTCTGTCGGTCACGATGCCGCATCTCTTCGGTAGCGACGGCGCCGAGCCGACCACGCCTCGCGCGCTCGCCGCGATGGCCCGCGCGTGCGTCAGTCGCGAATTCACGATGTTCGCCACGCAGAAGCCCTCCCGGGTGACCCAGTGGCTGACGGTGCTCGCGCACCACGAGCACAAGCGCACCGGTGGTCCCGGCGTGGGTGTGGTGGGCATGTGCCTGACCGGGGGTTTTGCTCTCGCGATGATGGTTGATCCCGTGGTGGTGGCGCCGGTCTTATCCCAGCCGAGCCTGCCGGTGGGGCTGCGATCCTCGTCCCCCGCTCGCGGCGACGTGGGTCTCTCACCCACCGAACGCGCCGCGGTCGCCGCGCGAGCGGCGGCGGGCGTGTGCGTGCTCGGACTGCGCTTCACCGGCGACCCCCTCGTGCCGGCCGAGAGATTTTCCGCACTGCGCGACCTGCTGGGCGAGAACTTCATTGGCGTCGAGATCGACTCGTCCGACGGCAATCCGTGGGGTTACCGTAAAGGCGCTCACTCGGTTCTGACCGAGGACCGGGGCGACGACCCCACGTCACCGACCTACGCCGCTCTCGAGCAGGTATTGAGTTTCTTTGGTGATCGGCTCACCCACTCGTCACCCCTCGGGGAGTGACCACCCCATCTTCTCCGCTAATTCGCGGCACGTCGGGCAGATTGGATACTTCTTCGGATCTCGACCCGGCACCCACACCTTCCCGCACAACGCGCGCACCGGCGTGGCGTTGATCATGCCCTCGACGACCGAGTTGTTGAGGGGGATGAAGTCACCTTCCTCGGGGTGGAGTCCCTCGAGGACCACGTGGGTAAATCGTTCGTGATCACCGTCATCGACGCGGGGCGTCACGCTGGTGGTCTGCTCGGTGTCGTAGCGAATGCTCACGTACCGAAGACTAGTGATCGATGGCTAGGGTCAACGGCGTGAAACGTCGCCGCCCGCGTCGCCTGGAGACTCGCCCCCTGGGCCGATCGTCGTCACATTTCAAGCGTGACGGCACGCCGAAGAAGTCGTACCGAACGGCGCAGGAGGCCGCCAGCGCCGCGCAATTGGCGTGGACTCTCGAGGGCGTTGATCTCAACACCTACCGGTGCGATCACTGTTTTCAGTGGCACATCGGCCGACGCTTCCGCGAGGACTAGCACGCACGGCGCCCGAGAGGGCATGATGGAGGTACCTGAAGGGAAGGTACCACATGGCCGTTGACGCCTACATATTGATCCAGACCGAAGTTGGCAGAGCGAACGACGTGGTCGTCGCCGCGCGTTCCGTCCCCGGTGTGTCGAAGGCGCACGAAGTCACTGGCCCCTATGACGTGATTGTGTCCTGCAGCGCCGAGAGCGTTGACGAGCTGGGCGGTTTGGTCGTGGGCGCCATTCAGAAGGTGCCCGGTATCACCCGCACGCTCACCTGCCCCGTGGTGAACGTCTAGCCCAGAGCGCCGGCATCACGCAGCATCGTGATGCGTTCATTACTCACACCCCAACGCGCGAGACCCTCACGGGTCTGCGAGCCCGGCGTTGTTGCCCCACGAGAGATCTCACCGGGCGTGCGCGAAAATCGCGGCGCCGGTGACGGCGCGAGTTCTCCGCTCGCGAACGTCTGACGTTGTTGATTATGCGGGTGCTCACGCGCCTCACTCGGCGAGAGCACGGGTGAGACGCACGCGTCCGTGCCGTCAAAGATGGTGGTCCATTCGTCGCGCGTCTTCGTGGCGAAAATCGCCGCGAAGCGCTCTTTCATGGCAGGCCACTGGTCCCGGTCCATCTGGGACGGAAGCTCTACGCCCGACAAACCCAGCCCCGCCAGAAGTTCCTCGTAAAACTGGCGCTCGATTGCACCGACGGCGACGTACTTGCCGTCACTGGCTTCGTAGACCTCGTAAAAATGGGCGCCGGTGTCCAAAATATTGACCCCCCGCTCTTCGCGCCACAATCCTGCGTTCATGAACGAGTGCGTCATGGCCATGAGTGAGGAAGCCCCGTCGACCATGGCCGCGTCCACCACCTGACCGGAACCGCCATTGCGGACGTTGAGGATGCCCGCCACCACGCCAAAGGCCAGCAGCATGCCACCCCCGCCGAAGTCGCCCACCAGATTGAGCGGCGGCACGGGACGGTCGCCGGCGCGTCCGATCGGCCAGAGCGCGCCCGAAATGGCGATGTAGTTGATGTCGTGGCCCGCGCGAGCAGCGAGCGGGCCTTCTTGTCCCCAACCCGTCATGCGTCCGTACACCAACTTGTCGTTGCGGGCCCAGACATCGTTCGGTCCGAGACCGAGACGCTCGGTCACCCCCGGCCGAAATCCCTCAATGAGTGCGTCTGCGCTCTCGACGAGGTCGAGCACCAGCTCGCGACCGAGGTCGTGCTTCAGGTTCACCGCCACGGAGGAACGACTCCGTAGCAGGAGGTCCCAGTACGGGTCGTCTGCGGCATCGGGGTTCGCGCGCTCAAGTCGCAAAATGTCGGCGCCGAGGTCCGCGAGGAGCATGGCGGCGTAGGGCGATGGCCCGATTCCCGCCAGTTCGATGATCTTTACGCCCGACAATGGTCCGCTCACGTCGCCCCCTTCGCTCACGGGCGAGCGTACCCCGACGAGGGACCCCTTTCGGTAGTGTCACCGAGATGACTGACGCCCTCTGGCCCGACACATTCGAGTTCGGCGTGGCCACGGCGGGTTTTCAAATTGAGGGCGGCTACAACGACGTCGGACAACCGCGGAACAATTGGGCCGCCTGGGAAGACGAGGGTCGCGTCGCGCGCGCCGGAGCGGCCAATCGCTTTTGGGACGAGTACGAACAACAGTTGGACCTCGTCACCGCGATGGGTCTCAGTAGTTTTCGCCTGTCCATTGAATGGACGCGGGTCGAGCCCCAACCGGGCGTTCTCGACGAGAGCGCCATTCGCCGGTATCGCGACATACTCACCGCGGTTCAACGACGAGGACTACGCGCTCTAGTCACGCTGCACCACTTCACCAATCCCGAGTGGCTCGGCCGTGACCCGTGGCTCGACGACGCCGGGTGGCGTCGGCTCGCGGGGTGGTACGCCACCGCCGTGGAACTCTTCGGAGACCTCTGCACGACGTGGATCACGAGCAACGAGATCAACATCTTCTCGTTCAACACATATCTTCACGGCATCTTCCCGCCCGGGCGTCGCTCGGACCTGAGCGCGACAATGACCACCATTGATCATCTTCTCGCCGCACACGTGCTCGGGTACCAGGCCATCAAAGAACGTCAGCCGAACAGCGTTGTGGCGACGAACAACTACTCCTTCTCGATCTACGAGCTGGACCGGATGATTCTTGACACCCTCTACGCGCACCACTACGGCATTGGCGACAGCGAGCGCGTGGCGTGGCTGCAACATCGACGGGACGCGCACTACGACGCCGTGCCCGGTGGTGTTGGCGTGTACGCACCGCTCGAGGCGGCGGCACGACGCTACGCAGCCCGGAAAATCCCTCTGGACGCCGCGCTCCCCACGACCCGGGCGGTTCTGCGAGAGGTGGCGACCCCGCGCGTGCTCGACGTCGCCCAGCTGGACTACTACGCACCAACCGTGGCCGAGCACCTCACCTTGCCCGGACACCTCACGTCGGGAGGCCGATGGCGTCGCGTGGGACGACCACTGTGGGACGACCGACCCGACCCCGCGATGTTTCTGGCCTACGTGCGAGAAGCAGGTCAAGACGGGCTGCCCGTCTGGGTTGTCGAAAATGGCATGTGCGTGCGCCGCGACGCGCGTGGTTCGTGGCCCCGTCGCGACGGGTGGACACGAGAGCGCTATCTGCGAGAGAACATCGGAGCATTGCTGCGCGCCCGACGCCTCGGTGTGGACGTGCAGGGATATTGGCACTGGACGCTCATTGACAATTTCGAATGGGGTAGTTACGAACCACGATTCGGCATCCACGGACTCTCTCGCGATGGTCGCGTTCTCGCGACCGACACCGCGGGCGACGACGTCGCCGCGGTGTACCGGTCCATCGTCGACGGATTGCGGCAACAGGATTTTTCGGTCGTCACCGAACCCGACGTCGCCCGATGAGGTCCGTGTTCGTCCCCGGACGCTGCAATCTCATTGGCGAGCACACTGACTACAACGACGGTCTCGCTCTTCCCTTCGCCGTCGACCTCGGGGTCAATGTCACTCTCAGCGGTCGCGCCGATAACCACGTCCACGTCCGCGCCGACGGTTTCGGAACGTGGACCTCGGACACGGAGCCACACGATGATTTCGCGCGCCAAGCGGCGGTGGTCCTGAAGGATTTGGGCGTCGCCAGCGCCGACGTGCACGTCACCAGCACGCTGCCGGCCGGCGCGGGCATGTCGTCCTCTGCGGCCTATCTCGGTGCACTGGCCCTGGCGAGCGGCGCGACCGGATCCTTGATCGACCTCGCACACCGTGTGCAGCACTACGAACGTTCTGCCGGAAGTGACGTTGGTCTGCTCGACCCGTTGGCCACCCTGGGCGCCCGCAAGGGTGCCGCACTGCTGATCGACTTCTCCACGCTGACCACACGTGACGTGGCCGTGCCGGCGGGACTGGCCTTCACGGTGATCCACTCCGGCATCACTCGCTCTCTCGCCGCGTCGGGGTACCGCGACCGCCGTGAGGAGTGCGCCACGGTCGCCCGCGAGCTCGGAGCGTGGCGTGACATCACCGAGGGCGACCTCGGGGGTCTTTCGTCGGACCTCCTCCGACGCCGAGCGCGCCACGTGCTGCGCGAGAACGAACGCGTTCTCGCAATGGAATCAGCCCTCGCGACCAGCGACGTTGACTCGGTGGGCGCGTTACTCATTGCCTCACACGTGTCATTACGCGACGACTTCGAGGTGTCCCTTCCCCCCATCGACGAACTGGTCACCGTCGTGTGCGCCCAGCCCGGCGTCCACGGCGCGCGGCTCATGGGTGGTGGATTTGGTGGATGCATCCTCGTCGCCCACGACGAGGATGTGACGCCCGGTCGACCCGGTTTTGCCCACTGGACCGTGCGACCGAGCAGCGGAGCACTGGAGCGGCTCGGCCTGCGCTAACGGCGACCTACGAGTTGCTGACAGCGACGACACCCTCCAACACCCGGGCGGCGCCTCCGTCGCTGACGGCCGTTGCGGCCATTTCGAAGCCCTCGTCGAGAGTCGACGCCTTACCCGCGACCATGAGGGCGAGCCCGGCGTTCGCGCACACCGTGTCGAACACGGCGCCCGGACGCGCCGCGACGAAGTCGCGAACCGCCGTGGCATTCACGTCGGCGTCTCCTCCACGAATATCGTCCACGCTCCACGAACGGCCGAGAATTTCTCGCGGATCGAAACGCCACGTGGTCACCGCGTCGGGCGTGACGTCGAGAACGGTGGCCGGCGCGCCGAGACTCAATTCGTCGAGACCATCATCGGCGTGCACCAAGAATGCTCGGGTGACCCCACGCGCCTGCAGCACATCGGCCATCTTGGTCATCACCGATCCGTCGGCAACGCCGAGAAGAAGGCGCGTGACGCCCGCCGGATTCGCCAGAGGCCCGAGAACGTTGAAAGCGGTGCGGAATCCGAGTTGCCGCCGCACCGGACCCAAGTGACGAAGACCGGGGTGAAACCGCTGGGCGAAACAGAACCCCATCCCGACCTCGCGCACGCAGCGAGCCACGATGTCGGGACCCACGTCAATCTTGACGCCGAGATGTTCGAGAACGTCTGCCGTCCCCACCGACGAGGACGCCGCACGATTGCCGTGCTTCGCCACGGGTACGCCACAGGCCGCCACCGCCAAAGAGGACATCGTGGAGACATTGACACTGCGCAGTCGATCACCGCCCGTTCCGACGATGTCGATCGCGTCGACGTCGACGGAAAAAGTGACCGCCTCCGCCATCAGGGCGTCAACGAAGCCCACCAACTCCTCCACCGTCTCACCCTTGGTAGTGAGAGCCGCCAGAAACGCCGCAACGAAGACCTCCGACGTGTCGCCCGACAGAATCTCGAGCAGTGCGTCCCTCGACTCGTCACGTGCGAGATCGTCACGAGACACGAGACGACTAATCAGCGTCGGCCAGTCCACAGTGGGCATCTAGTCCCACCACAGATCGTGGCCCAGCACGCCCTTGCCGATGAGGCCGAGTTGCACCTGGGACGTACCTTCCACGATGGTGAGTTGCCGCGCGTCGCGGTACCACTGCTCCGTCGGGTGTTCTTCCATGTAGCCCGCGGCGCCCAGCAGCTGTACCGCGAGTCCCGAGGCCTTCACCGCAACTTCCGTGGCGTAGTACTTCGCCATTGACAGCTGCGGCACGTACTCCTTGGTGTACTTGCCCTGGTCGGCCAGCCACGCCGAGCGGTAGGTCAAGAGGCGGGCCGCTTCGATCTCCGTGGCGCACTTCGCGATCTCCCACTGAATGCCCTGGAATTCAGCGATGGTCTTGCCGAAGGCGGGACGGTTCTTGACGTACTCGGTGGCGTACATGAGAGCGCCTTCGGCCAGACCGATGCCGCGGGCCGCGACAATCGGTCGCATGGCGTTGAGACCCAGCATCGCGACACGGAATCCGCCCACGGCGCCAATCACATTCTGCGGTCCGACGTGGACGTTCTCGAAATGAATCTCGCCGGTGTCGATGCCCTTGACACCCATTTTCGCGTCAACGCGCGGACGCGTCACGCCGGGCGTGTCCGCGTCGACAATGAACGCCGTGATGGAATCGTGTAGTCGCGATGACGGCTCGCCCGTCTTCGCAAAAACCGTGAACCAGTCCGCCTGCGACACGCCGGAAATCCAGCACTTCGTGCCGTTGAGAATCCAGCCACCTTCGACGTCGGGGTCGGGGGTGGCGCGCGTCTGCATACCGGCGACGTCCGATCCCGCGCCGGGCTCGGAGAGACCGAAGGCCGCACGCTGTGTCCCGTTGGCGATAGCCGGCAGATAGCGCAACTTCTGCTCTTCGTTGCCCGCGATCATCAAGGGACCCGTCGGCAAACGGGTCAGAAGCAGCATCAACCCAATGACGTTGGAGTACTTCGTGACTTCCTCAATGGCGAGTGTCAGTCCGAAAATCCCCGCACCGGAGCCGCCGTACTCCTCCGGAATGCACAGTCCCAAGAGGTCTGCATCCCGAAAGGCGTCGAAAATGTCCTGGGGGTACTCGCCGCTCAGATCGATCTCGCGGGCCCGCGGCTTGATCTTGTCCTGCGCCAGGCGTCGCACGGTGGATTGGAGGGCCAATAGTTCATCGCTGAGTGCAAAGTCCATGGGTGGCAACCTACCCGACGATGACGCCTCGGACGCCACGACGGCTGGTGAATTGACTGTGCCAACATAGGTCCGTGGAGACCTTTGATCGATCGGCCGCTCTCGCGCGCTTGCGCTCGGAGGACTTCGACGTTGTTGTGATCGGCGCGGGTATGACGGGTACCGGGGTGGCCGTCGATGCGGCGCAGCGGGGGCTACGGGTGGCCCTCATTGACGCCGGCGACATCGCCGTGGGCACGTCGTCCAAGTCGTCAAAAATGGTGCACGGCGGTTTGAGGTACCTGCAGCAGAAGGAGTTCCGTCTGGTCTACGAAAACCTCCGGGAGCGCCAACGGCTTCTCACCAACGCCCCCCACTTGGTGCGCGTTCTGCCCTTTCTCATTCCCCTCTTCGGTAAGAACGGCGTGGTGTCCAAAACAGTGGCGCGCAGTTACGCCAGCGCTCTGCGGATCTACGACGTCACGGGTGGCTGGCGCATTGGGCAGCGATACCAACGAATCTCCAAAGAGCAGGCCCTCGCGCACCTCCCGACCTTGAAAGTCGACCGATTGGTGGCGGGTTTTCTCTACTTCGACGCGCGCGGCGATGACGCCCGCGTCGCGCTCACTCTCGCGCAGACCGCCGCGGTGAACTTTGGCGCCTCGGTCGCCACCTACGTGCGCGCCACCGGCTTTGACCACGACGACGCGGGACGCGTCCGTGCCGTTCACGTCCAGGACGTGGTGGGCGGCGACACCTTCGCGGTCACGACCAAGAGCGTCGTCAACGCCACCGGCGTGTGGGCCGACGCCATCTTCTCCCTCGCCGAACGCCACGAATCGCACCGGATTACTCCCGCGAAGGGCGTGCACCTCACGGTTCCTCACGACCGACTGCCCGCCGACGTCGCGGCCGTGTTTGCCGTTCCCGGCGACCGGAGAAGTATCTTCGTCGTCCCCTTCGAGGAGGCGGGATTCACCTACCTCGGCACCACGGACACGGCCTACGACGGACCACTCGATGATCCGCTGACCACGCCGGAGGATGTCGCGTACATCCTCTCTGCCGCCAATGCCGCGACGACATCCAATGTCACGCCCGCGGATGTGACCGGAGTGTGGGCCGGCCTTCGACCTCTCCTCGCGCCGGAGGGTGACGAGGAGCTCAAAGAACGCACGGCCGATCTCTCCCGGCGGCACAAAGTCATCGTGAACCACGATGGCGTCGTGCACATCACGGGTGGCAAATGGACCACGTACCGACAAATGGCGGAGGACACTGTGGACGCAGTGTGCCAAGGGTTGTCGAAAAAGGCTCGCTGCCAGACCGCCAAGCTCAAATTGTTTGGGGCCCCTACAAAAAACGTGAGCGAACCGACGACCGATCTCGATCTTCATCTCTACCGCCGATTCGGCGTGCACGCGGCCGAGGTCGCCGCACTGATTGCGCTCCACCCGGACCTGGCGGAGGTCGCCATCGAGGGATTGCCCTACCGACGGGCCGAATTCGTGTACTCGGCACGACACGAAATGGTCGTGAGCCTCGAAGATCTCTTGACCCGTCGCACGCGTGCGCACCTCCAAGACGCCCGCGCCACGCTCGCGTCGGCACCGGCGATCGCAGCCCTCGTGGCCGATGAGCTCGGGTGGGACACCGCGCGACAGGACGCCGAAGTTGCGGCCTACCGATCGCTCGTCACCAAGGAATTCTTGGCCGCCGGACTATCTCTCGAAAGGGATCACTCATGACGACGCCCACCATGCCCACCGAGGCGCCCGACGGACCCTTGACGACGGTCTTCCCCGGCCCCGCGCTTGATCCGGCCCTCGTCACGGACCTCGAAGGTCTCGGCGTTCCCGTCTCGACGGACGGTGACGAACGGGCCGCGCAGGGTCGCGACTGGTGGCCCCTCACGATCGGATGGATACACGAGGGACGCCTCCCGGCATTAGCGGGGGCCGTCGTACGCCCTCGGCACGTGAACGACGTCAGCGCGGTCATGGCGGCCGCCTCACGGCACCACGTGCCCGTGACTCCTCAGGGCGGACGGTCGGGTGTGGTCGGTGGCGCGGTGCCGAGCACCGGCGGTATCGCTCTTGATCTCACGAGTCTCAACGCCGTCCTCGAGATCGATGAGGTCTCCGGTACGGTTCGCGTCCAAGCTGGTTGCTTCGGGCCGGAACTGGAACAGGCCCTTAACGCGCGCGGATTTACGTGCGGACACTTTCCGCAGTCCTTCGAACTCGCCACCGTGGGCGGCTGGTTGGCGTGTCGTGGCGCGGGACAATTCTCGAATCGTTACGGCAAGATCGAAGACATCGTGCGCGGACTGACGGTCGTCCTCGCGGACGGTTCTATCGTTGAAACCGGCGGTCGGGGTCCTCGTCAGGCTGTGGGTCCTGACTTGACCCAACTCTTCGTAGGTGCCGAAGGTACGTTGGGCGTCATCGTTGAGGCGACGCTCGTCATTCGCGCGCTCCCGGCGCACTCGGAGCGCGCGACGTACAGCTTCGACTCCGTGGCCGAGGGGCTCGACGCCTGTCGACGCATCATTCAGCGAGGTGCCTTCCCGGCGGTTCTGCGTCTCTACGATGTCGCCGAATCGCAACGGAATTTCTCCATCGATCGCTGCGCGCTGATTGTTCTCGACGAAGGCGATCCGGCCCTCGTCGCCGTCACCATGGGCATCGTGGCCGCCGAGTGCGCCGCAGCCGTCCGAGAGAGTGATGACCACGTCGCGACCTGGCTCGCGCACCGCAACGACGTCAGCGCGCTCGGACCTCTCTGGCAAAAGGGCTTCGTCGTTGACACCATTGAGGTAGCGGGTCCGTGGTCGACACTTGTTCCGATTCACGATGCGGTCACGTCCGCTCTGCGCGCGCTTCCCGAGACGCTGGTGGCGTCGGTGCATCAGTCCCACGCGTACGCCGATGGAGCCTGCTTGTATTTCACTTTCGTCGGTCGTCCCGAGAAGGATCCCGAGTCGTACTACCGCGCCGCGTGGGACGCGGCCTCGCGCGCCGTTCTCAACGGCGGAGGCGCTTTAAGTCACCATCACGGCGTCGGACGCAATCGCGCACGATTTGTCCCCGACGCCTTGGGCAGTGGCTACGACGTTCTCACGCGTATCAAGAGTGCGCTCGATCCCGACGCTGTGTGTAATCCCGGAGTGCTGTCCCTGGGCGGTGCGCCGTGGTGAGGGCTCTCGTTATCGATGTCGGCACGTCCTCGGTGCGTACCGCGATCGTCGAGGTCGATGGCACCGTCGGATTCGTCGAGCAACGACCTCTCACGGTGACGTCGCCGCAACCCGGTGAAGTAGAACTCGACGCGACGGAGATCGGCGCGTTGTGCCTCGAACTGGCGCGCGCCACACTGGCCGCCGGCGGTTCCTGTGACGTGGTGGGGATCGCAAATCAGCGGGCCACCACCATTGTGTTCGACCCCCACACTGGCCTTCCCGTCGGTCCGGCCCTCGGGTGGCAGGACCTGCGTACGGTCATCGATTGTCTCGTCTTACAGGGTGCCGGCCTGCGACTCGCTCCGAATCAATCCGCAACCAAAGCGAAGTGGCTCGTCGAACAGAGTGGTCGGCCCTCACACGAGCTCCGGTTCGCCACGATCGAGACGTACGTCGCCTGGATTCTGAGCGAGGGGGCCGTCCACGTCACGGACCATTCAAACGTCGGCCTCACGGGACTGGTCAATACATCTCTCGAGTGGGACAACGGCGTGCTCGACGCTCTCGGTCTCGACAGCGCCATGCTGCCGCAGATCGTCTCCACGATGGGTGACTTCGGCGTCGCGACCGCTCTGCCGGGCGCGCCACGCATCACGGCTCTTATTGGTGACCAGCCGGCGTCTCTCTTCGGCCAGTCGTGCGTGTCGCCGGGTGCGACGAAAATTACCTTCGGCACCGGTGCCATGCTCGACCTCGTGCACGGACCAAAGGGTCCGGACCGCATGACCCGATTCCCCTCGGGGTGCTTTCCCGTCGTGGTGCAGAGTCGTGGTGATGACATCACGTGGGGCGTCGAAGGCATCGTCCTCTCGGCAGGTACCTGCGTCGACTGGCTGCGCGACGATCTCGGCCTCATCTCTCACGCCGCCGAGACGGAGGGACTCGCCCGATCGGTGACGACGACCGACGGTGTCAGTTTCGTACCCGCTTTCGTTGGCCTCGGTACGCCGTACTGGGATTTCGGGGCCCGCGGTGGATTCTTCGGACTCACGCGAGGATCGAGCAAGGAGCACATGGTGCGCGCCGTTCTGGAGGGTATTGCGCACCGCGGAGTCGACCTCGTGGACGCGGCCGTTGTTGAAACGGGATCGCCCATCACAGAATTACGGATTGATGGCGGCATGACGAAAAACACGCTGCTCGCGCAACTGTTGGCGGACTTCAGTGGCTGCGTAATTGCCGTCTCCCCCGAACGCGAAGCCACGACACGCGGCGCGGGACTCATGGCGCTGGTCGCCGTGGACGCACTGGGTCTCGATGACGTTGCCGCAAAGTGGCACCCCACCGACTACTTCGAACCCACCCTGAGCGCGGATGAGCGAGCGTCTCGACGTGCGCAGTGGGCGGATGTGGTCTCGCGCGCCGCGAAGACGATTCCCGAACTTTCCGCCGTCGAATTCTAAATTCCGTCCCGTACCTCAAGGAGCCCCATGTCCACTGTCCTCATTACCGGCGCCGGGTCAGGCTTTGGCCTCGGCGCGGCCATTGCGCTTGACGCGCGCGGCCACAGCGTCATCGCCACCACTGAGACGATCGATCAAGCACAGGCACTCTCCGAAGCCCAGCCGTCCCTACGCGTCGAAAAGCTCGACATCACCACCTCCGATGTCGACCGCGCCGCCGAGTGGAATGTTGATGTCTTGATCAACAACGCCGGAGCGGGCCAGACGGGCCCCCTCGCGGACGTGCCTCTCGAGCGCGTGCGACGCCTCTTCGATGTGAATGTCTTTGGCACCCTCGCGATGACTCAGGCCGTCCTGCCGGGGATGTTGTCGCGTGGCCGTGGACGGATCATCATCGTCTCCTCGATCGCGGGTGTCATTGCGGGTCCGTCCTTTGGTCCCTATTCCATGACCAAGCACGCGCTGGAAGCACTCGGCCACACTCTGCGCGCCGAAGTGGCGGGGCAAGGGGTGGACGTGACCCTTCTCAATCCCGGTCCCTACAACACGGGCTTCAATGACCGCATGGCCGCGTCCATGTGGGAGTGGTTCGACGACAGTTCTTCGAACGCCCCCTCGACGGGACTGTTCAAGGTCGTCCACGGATTCGTCACGGACAATCAACTCGATCCCGCCGACGTTGTGAACAAGATGGTGGAGCTCGTCGAAGCCGAGACGACGGAAGAGAACAATTTCATGCCGCCGGAGCTGAAAGAGCAGTTGGGGCGCTAGGCCCTACTGCGACCACGGGGCGGCCGCTAACGCGTCAACCCACGTGGCGTGTGGCTCAAGGAGCCCGCGCGACACCATCAGCGCGCGGGGCTGATTGAGCGCCACGAGACCCGTGACGACACCGTCTCGCGCGTAGAGGGCGAGCCACTTCCCTTCCTCCAGCGATCCATGTACCAGTGTGACGTCGTCGCTCGCACTCGGGTGACCCAACATTTGGATCTTCTTGCCGTACTGGTCGCTCCAGAAATACGGCACCATGGCGAGCGGCGACGTGTTCTGCGACCCGCGCGTCAGCGTCGCTGCGAGCGCGGCGGCGTGATCATTGGCTGTCTGCCAGTGTTCAATGCGCACCTGCTCGACGAAGGGATCGTGGCGCCAGGTGAACCGCGCCACGTCACCAATCGCACCGACCGTGTCGCCGGCGAGGAGATACTCGTCGACCACGACGCCGTTGTGAAGTGACAGACCTGAGTCAGAGAGCCACTCGGTATTGGGAACCGCACCCACACCCAGGATCACCGCGGATACCTGCAGCGCGTCGCCATTGGCCCGTTCCACGCGAAATCCACCCTCTGACCGGTGTACGTCAGTGATCTGTTGGTTCACGAGAAGATCAATGCCCGCGTTGTGCGCCAGCGGCTCCAGCCAACTCGCCACGGTGGAGCCGAGCACGGCGTCGAGCGGTCGCGGAGCTGCTTCGAGAACGACGGGT